>JALOOP010000005.1 GCA_025454315.1 Oculatellaceae cyanobacterium Prado106 | reverse complement strand
CATCGATATCCAAGGCTTTCCTCACGCCTACGAGTTGTCAGCCCCCACCGATTCCCCGGTCGTCCTCGTGTTTGTTCACGGTTGGATGCTGAGTCGTGCGTATTGGCAACCCGTCATTGAGCAACTCTCCAAAACCTACCAGTGTCTCTCCTACGACCTGCGAGGCTTCGGCGAATCCCAACCCGATCGCCCCTCCACCAACCACAGCGAACGCCCCACCCCCCCCAGTCCCGTAGGCGCCTCCCCAGGTTCTCCCCCCGCCACAGCCAGCCTCCTAGAGCCCGCCGCCACCCAAACCGCAATTCTGCCCGAGTCCCGCCTCACCTCCTACACACCCGCCGCCTACGCCCAAGACCTCAACCAACTCCTCCAAACCCTCAAAATCTCCCATGCCTGGATCATTGGCCACTCCCTCGGCGGCAGTATTGCTCTGTGGGCTGCCGATCAGGCACCAGGAGCGATCGCCGGAGTCATCTGTGTCAACGCAGGCGGCGGCATTTACCTTAAAGAAGAGTTCGAGCGATTCCGCTCCGCCGGATGCCAACTCGTCAAATTCCGCCCCCGCTGGCTCTCCTACATCCCCCTCCTCGACCTCACCCTCACCCGACTCAACGTCACCCAACCCCTAGAACCCCGCTGGGGTCGCCAAAGACTCCTCGACCTTCTCAGCGCCCTCCCCGAAGCCGCCCTTGGAGCCCTCCTCGAATCCACCACCGAAGCCGAAGTCCACCTCCTCCCCCAGGTCATCACCCGCCTCCAGCAACCCGTCCACTTCATCGCCGGCGAAAACGACACCGTCATGGAACCCCAATATGTCCGCCACCTCGCCAGCTTCCACCCCTCCTTCGAGTGCTGCGGCAACAACGTCACCGAACTCCCCCACTGCGGTCACCTAGCCATGGTCGAACAACCCAACGCCGTCGTCCAAGAAATCCTCCGCGTCCTCAAAACAAATCTGGGTTGAACGAGCCAAAGACTGAAACAAAACAAGCTGTAATCCTAAGAATCACGCTTCCAAGGATCGAAACCCCAGTAACTTGATATTTTTCCATCACCTACAAGAGAAGAGATGTCCCCCTCTGCGTCTCTGCGTCTCTGCGGTTTAATTCTTCACCAGCCCATTTGCCGCTCATTCACAAGATCCTAAGCATACAAATCCATCACCGCCGAGATCGGCATCCGAGACTGCGCCCCCAACGTCAGCGGCGACACATGCCCATGATTCAAATGATCCGCAGCCGCACAAGCAATCATCGCCGCATTATCCGTACAAAACTTCAGCGGCGGAAACATCACCCGCAACTGATGTTCAGCCGCCGCCGCTTGCAGCATCTGCCGCAGCCCACTATTCGCCGCCACTCCCCCCCCAACCGCGATCGCCGGTAACCCATAATCCAGCGCACAAGCGATCGCCCGCCGAGTCAAAGCCCTAGCCACCGCCTCCTGAAAGCTAGCCGCCAAGTCCGGCACCGGCAAAGGCTCCCCCGTCTGCTCCAGCTTCTGAGTCAACCGCAAAACCGCCGTCTTCAGCCCACTAAAGCTGGAATCATAGCGATGGTAGCCCCCTCCCGGCAAAGACACCTGCCCCTCCGGCAACGGAAACGATCGCCCATTTCCCACCTTCGCCAACCGATCAATCTCAGGCCCCCCCGGATAGCCCAACCCCAACAGCCGCGCCACCTTATCAAACGCCTCCCCCGCCGCATCATCGCGAGTCTGCCCCAGCGTTTCATACTCCCCACAGCCGCGAACCGCAATCAAACTCGTATGCCCCCCCGACACCAGCAAACAGAGAAACGGCGGCTGCAAATCCGGCTCACTCAGATAGGAGGCGTAGAGATGCCCCTCCAAGTGATGCACCCCCAGAAACGGCTTCTGGTGCAGCATGGCCAAGGTTTTACCCGCCGTCAACCCCACCAGCAGCGCCCCCACCAAACCCGGCGTACAGGTCGCCGCAATCCCATCGATCGCCGCCCAACCTAACCCAGCCTGCTGTAGGGCTTGTGCGATCGCCCAATTCACCATCTCCACATGCTGCCGCGATGCCATCTCCGGCACCACCCCCCCATAAGGCCGATGAATTTCAATCTGAGAAGACACCACATTACTCAAGACCCGCCGATCCTCAACGATCGCCACCGCCGTCTCGTCACAACTGGTTTCAATGGCTAGAACTTTTGACATGGGGAATTGAGGGAGTGGGGGAGTGGGGAGTGGGGAGTAGGGAGTAGGGAGTGGGGAGTGGGGGAAGACTCTTGAGTTGCTGGGCAGCACTCGTAGATGTTGCGTTAACGACTTTAATTGTAAGGAAACTTTGTGAAGTAGGGGGGCGATCGCTCCACCCCACCCTGAAATTCTCGAACCTCAATCACGGAGAAGTCTCTCAGCAAAACAAGTCAAATATCAAATATCAAATAAAAGCTTGGTTCTCAATTTGGACAGGAATTGAGCATCCATCAACAACTAGACATCTGTAAAGATCCCGAAAGTCCCGCAACCCAGACACCCACAAAACAGCCACATCCCTCTGCACGCTTACACCCCAAATCCAATCCCTCAACGCCCAACTCCCTAAAACTCCACCCCAATGAGAAGTCACGCCAGACCGCACTCCACTCCCACTTCCCCATTCCCCTACTCCCTACTCCCTACTCCCCACTCCCCACCCCCCACTCCCTTCCCAAACGTAAAGTTCTATTAAATCCCTACCGGGAGTAGGCTCACCTAGAGGGTATTATTGGCTCTGATAGTCTCGGCTTCATGTACAAATAACTTAACGTTTTGTACTTTAACAGGCATGGTTTGGGTCAGCCTCCTGCTCCCCCAAGCAAGCCTGCCAACATCGAAAAACTCTGATTTTTTTGTAATTAAAGGGAAACAACTCCATCATGCGAAGATTGTTTGCTCTAATCCTGCTCCTTTGCCTCTGGTGTAACTTCGCCCCTCCTGCGTCCGCTGATGTCGCAGGACTCACCCCCTGCGGAGAAACCAAAGCTTTTGTGCAGCGTGCTGCGAACGCCAAAACGCCCCAAGCGAAAGCTCGTTTTGAATCCTATTCCAAAGCCCTCTGCGGCACCGACGGCCTCCCCCACCTGATCGTGGATGGTCGCTGGAGCCATGTTGGCGAATTTACCATTCCCGGCATCCTCTTCCTGTACATTGCAGGCTGGATCGGCTGGGTGGGTCGCGCCTACCTGATTTCCGTCCGGGCTGAAAAAGACCCCGAAATGAAGGAAATCATCATCGATGTGCCCCGCGCCATCAAGTACATGATCTCTGGATTCGCTTGGCCCCTAGCTGCATTCGGTGAACTCACCACTGGCAAACTCACTGCCAAAGATAACGAAATCACCGTTTCACCCCGCTAGCCCCTTAGCCAATCCTTTCAGCAAACCTCCGATGAATTTGTCTCTGCTCCTTTCCTTTGCAGCCAAGGAGCAAAAGAAAGCTCAGAGCCAAATTCATCGCCTCTTGCTCAATCCTTTGTCCAAAACTCTCTTGTCCAATCAGCTTTGCACGGTTCTCATCAGCCCCAAAGCAAACGGCTAACCCTGGAGTATTTCTATGCAGTACTTTTTGAAATATTTGTCCACCGCTCCCGTTCTGGCAACGGCTTGGATGTTCATCACCGCCGGAATTCTTATCGAATTCAACCGCTTCTTCCCCGACCTCCTGTTCCACCCCTAAGGATTCAATAAGCATCCAAACTTTTGACATACCTTAATCAAATAAAAGAGACAGGATGAGGGCACTTCCAGCCTTCATCCTGTCTCTTTTTAGTATTGTTTTTAGAATTGTCTTCGAGCAGCGATCTGAAGAATCTCCTCAGAATCAACCAACATCATGACTCGGAGAAATCAGCAAGAATACTCCGCCTCGTCCGATTCCCTACTCCCCACTCCCCACTCCCTACTCCCCACTCCCCACTATCCCACTGGATCAGCCCGCCCAATCCCCAACTCCAACAGCTTCGATCGCACATCCTGCCACTCCGCACCACAGTAGTAATACTCGCGATCGCGCAAATTCGCCAGATAATACCCCGGTTTGCCGCCGTTGATTCTAAAAAGGGAGATGGCGATCGCATCCCGAGTCAACCCATAGCGCAGTTCTCGATCTTCCGGATTAAAAGGCACCTGCACATCACTCGGGTTAAAAAAGATGCGCTCTTGCTTAAACTTCCAAGACACGCCCTGTCGATGAATCAATCGTAAATAGCCAGGATAAATAATAGGAACCATATCAGATCGAAAAAGGACTTCTCCTTCAATCCTCAGTGGATCTGAGCATACCTCCGGAAATCCCCGAGGATTCTTTAGACCTAATTCACAGGATGCATCATCCTTCATCCAATCCCAGCACAATCATCAATTTTCTATCTGCTTAGCTTGACAAATGCAACCCGGTTGCTCAGTAGAACGCCACGGAAGAACACCACTAGATTTTCCACATAAAGCTGCGTTCCATGAAACAGCGCCATAAAACAGTTCCATAAAACAATGGAGGGGCAATGCAGACTCTGCATTGCCCCTCAAACGCACTTGAACACAACCCATTATTTATATTCGATCAGGCGATTCTGTTGCCCCAGCAATCGATTTTTATGAAATCTCAACTGCCCCATCAAATTCGGAAACTTCCCCACCATACAGGAAACCGCATAGAGCAGCGCATCCTGTGATTTCCATCCCCGCTGCTGCCCATACTGATAAATCCGGTAAACCATCCAGGCATACCCCAGCAACAGCAACAGGCTAAACCCTCGGGTCAACCCAGCAAACGCCACGGCAACCAGCGGAATCACGAATCCCCACAGCCAGATACTCCTGGATTCCTTGACCCAGTGGCGATCGCCATCACGCCCATGCAACCAGGCTCCCTCCGCATAGGCATGACCCGCCCGCAAAACCCGCTTCCACCACTGGCCAAACTGCATCATATTGGCATCATGCAGCGTCATCTCCGCATCCAGTCGCAGAATCTTCCAGCCCTGCCGCCGCATCCGCAGACACAACTCCGGCTCTTCCCCCGCAATCAAACTCGGATTAAACCCCTGCGCCTGCTGAAACGCCGCCACCCGCATCATCGAGTCGCCCCCACAGGCATCCGCTTCGCCCACCGGCGTATCCCACTCCAAATCACACAGCCGATTATAAATCGACTGCTCCGGATACCGCTCCCGTCGGCGACCACAAACCACTGCCAAATCTGGAGATGCTTCCAGGGCTGCCTGCGCCTGTTCCGGCCAGTCGCTGACCACTTCACAATCCCCATCCACAAATTGAACAAATTCCAGATCAGGAGACAATTCCAGCAGTCGTGCAAATCCTTCGTTCCTTGCCCGTGCCGCTGTAAACGGAATCGACAAGTCTAGCTCGACCACTTCAATACCCAGCGATCGCGCCATTCCCACACTCCCATCCGTCGAACCCGAATCCACATACACAATCGGCGCAAAATTGCCTAGAGCAGACTTCAGGCAAACCTCCAGTCGCTGCCCCTCATTTCGCCCGATCGCCACCAGTCCAACCTGCACCAAAATTCCCATCTCCTGCCTATTCTTAATTCATTTCTTAATTCATTAAATTGCAATTCCAAGTCATGCAATTCCCGGTCATGCAATTCTAAATCGTATAATTTTGGCACCCTTCTGTTGCCCATCGCAACTTGCTAACATCTCCCAACCCCTTAACTATAGCGATCCGACATGTCGTTTGAAGGGAGAGGCAGGCGCAGCCCACCTCTCCCTTCAAACAACATTACAACAATCAAACCGGAATGCTATTGACCAACGATTAGACCAAAGATTTTTCTAGAGAAGGCTGCTGCCAATAATCGGGTTTAGTGAGCGATCGCCCCACCATCCAGTCATATACCTCCAGCATCTTTTGAATCTTAGACTCCCAGGCATAATACTTCAACACATGCTGATGCGCCGCTGTCCCCAACTGAGCAATCCGCTCAGGATTTTGCACCAATTCTTCCAACGCCGCTATATAACTCTGCACGAGTTGCTCCTGGTCACCCAGCGGGACTTTAACCCCGCGATCGCCATCAATAAACACCCCCGGTCCCCCATAGTCCACCACCACACAAGCCAACCCAGAAGCCATCGCCTCCACCACCACGCCCCCGCCCAACTCCCGAATCGAAGGAAAGGCAAAAATATCCGCCTGCTGCATCACCGCTGGAAACTCGTCATACGGCACACTACTCACAAACTCAACCGCATGATCGATCTGATGCTCCGCCACAATCTGATCCAACCGAGGTCGTTCTGGCCCATCCCCAATAATCACCAAGCGATGCTGCTGCAAAATCGCACTCTTGGCAAATGCCTTGACCACCACCTCTGGCAGCTTATAGGGCACCAATCGACCCGCAAATAGGATAGTTAGGCGATCGCGCCCGCTGCGATCAACCGGATAAAACATCGTCGGTTCATACCCCGTATCCGGAAAGTTAATCGCCTTCGGCTGATCCGCTGCCGGTAAATCCTGAATCGTGTGGGCATGAGCCGCCAAAATGCCAGACGCATGGTGATAGGTCGAACGATAAAAAGGCAGGTGCTTAGACACGCCTCTAAAGTAGGTCAGCCACTCCCGCTCCCGCAAAAGCTCACTCTGAAACCCCTTCGGCCAGGGCAAAGCCCCATTCAACGGCCCAATCAAAAACGGCACCGGACAATGCTTCGCCATAAAACTGGGCAAGGTCGGCGACATCGGCGTAATCCGATGCACCAGGTCAAACTGCCCACCCAACAAATCCTGCTTAAAACGCTTCCAAACTGCTGCCTCAAACACCAGATAACTGGGATATTCCATCGCCATCTGGGTCGTCCAGCCCGTGCTTTCCCCCCCCCGAATAAACCAGGACAAACGAGACAGCGGCCCTGCAAACCATTCCGTATCGATATAAACCACCCTCGCGCTGCCCATGCCCTCCCGATCAATATTCGGCTGATTCCGAATCTGAGTCACCACCGTGACATCTGCATACTGAGACATTGCACAAGCAAACCGATAGGCCAAAATTGGCAAAGAAGGCCAGTCCGGATTACAGTAATCTGCCAATAACAACACTCGTACTCTCGGCGTACCTGAGTTGTTTTCTCGCTCATTCAGTCGTGTTTCCGTCCCTGTCATATCCCACCTGCTTCAACTTGTAATCATTAAGAGAACCCAAAACCGCGATGCTGAAACTCAGCGCTTCTCAAGCACTCAGCGCTTCTAGCGATGAGTTTCCAGACTTCGGAACCTCCTTACAGATCCCAGGCGAAACACATCCCCTGTGCTTCACAGACTGGGACAACAAGTGCAGTATTCCCAAGTCAACGTATTTCAAGCGGCATTCGCGGCATTCATTGTCGTTTTGGCTCCCTTCTCTGCCCAAGGCAATCGATGAGAAATAGCCTCAAGCCACTTCACTCGGTTCACGAAGAACCTCAGCCTTACCCGACCAAGCCAACGCCTGATCAAAAGGCCGCACCCCGTTAGCGATCGCCGAAGCCCTCTCATCTGATAAAAGTCCGCTCTCCAGAAGCTGATGCAGCTTCGTCCGAAACTGAGCGTAGCGAAGATGAGTCGTGGGCTGCAGGTAGGTCACCCGCCTAGCTGCGTCCGTCAGCCCTTTGACCAGTTGATCCAGCCGAGGCACCTCATACGGCCAATCAGACGGATCATAAGCATCAATCAACAGCCTGACCAACAGCATCCGAAAAGAGTCGTCTTCAAAAGCACCTTGCGTTTGCTGAAACCGTCGATAGGTTCCCGTGACATAGTTGAAATGGATAAAACCCCACTCCTGCTGATGCCGTCCCACCTTCTCAGGAGGAGTCTGATACTGCGGCCAAAAACTAATATCAAACGTGTGCCGCTCTCCCTCCACCGTTTCGTCATGTCCCCGATGCTGCCAGGGCTGAAACTGCTTCACCCAACTCACATCAAACATCGTTTCCCAGGTACCCACAATATGCTCAATCCCCCGTGCCACAAACCAAGAGTCCCAAGCCCGACTCACCCCTAAACAGTCATACTGCTGCGAAACACAGGTTTCATAATGCGTTTTCAGAAAATCAGATTCACTAATAAACAGATCCACATCATGCCAAAGTGCATGAGCGGTTTGTACAGCATTCATGCCCCGCACCATCTGCATCCAGCAGTTGTTGTGGGCATTTTTGTGGAAGCGAGTAAACAGCTTTTCAAGCGGTTTTTGGGGCACTAGCCGAAGCGGGCTAGCAGCATAGTCTTTACCCCAAAGCTCTAGGCGCTCAGTAAACCCTGCAGATAAGCAATTATCAGGAATAATCAAGGTTTCAACTAAATGATCAGCCTGCTGAGCCGCACAGGTTTCTAAGGCAATCTTCAGGAAAAACGGCAAATCACCCGGTACCAGAATAAGGATGCTATAGCCCGGAATTGGATCGGACTGGGGGCGATCCCACTGAGTATAAAAATATCTCCAGAAGTTCTCTGCCTTAATCATCTTTCCTGCGCTGCTGAATAGGACTGGCCTTTGATTGACTGTCTCGAATTGACTGTCTCGAATTGACTGTCCCGAATTGACTGTCTCGAATTGACTGTCTCGAAGTTAAATTCGGCATCAACCGACAACTCAATCCTTTCATACAAGGATTATGATTCTGAAAATCCTATTTAAAGAATCAATCAATTTTCTGGGTGATTTACAGAAGGACTGTAAGTCTAATCACAGAGAAGTCGATAAATCCTGTATCCTCTACGACAGGTCTAGATGGATTTTATTCGGGTTATGCAGTAGGTTATTGCGGAACATCTCCCTCAACAAAAGAGGGCTACCCTCCTCTGAGAAAAGCCTTTCACGGGAATAAGCCACAAACAAAATGTGGGGAGAGACATATTGAAAGACCGGAGCAAAATCGAATCCCTTAAACCCCGCCTAAAACTCTGCTCCACAGGCCGCTTTCCACTTCAGATTCTGTCAAAGATGGATCACCCATCAATCTGAATCATCCATTTATCGAACCAATAAAGGCGCATAAGAAAGATGGGAGAGGTGAGGCGCATGACCCACTTCTCCCATCTTTTTTGGCAACTTATTTCATTGCTGGGTTTAATTCCTAGGCATAAACCTGACGATAGTAAGCTTGATACTCTTCAGAGAGCAGCGGTTGCCACCAGGATTGATGACTGAGATACCATTCCACAGTGCGACGTAATCCTTTTTCAACCGTCTCTGCTGGAGTCCAGCCCAGTTCGGTTTGGATTTTGGTGGCATCAATGGCGTAACGGCGATCGTGCCCAGGTCGATCTTTGACAAAGGTAATCAGCTTTTTAGACGGACGCACGGGCAGATCTGGCGCTAACTCGTCCATCAAATTACACAGCATATGAACCAGGTCAAGATTTTTGACTTCGTTATTGCCGCCCACATTGTAGGTTTCACCCGGTGTACCCCGATGAATCACCGCATCCACAGCGCTACAATGATCCCCCACGTAGAGCCAATCGCGCACATTCTGCCCGTCTCCATAAACCGGCAGGGGCTTGCCCATGAGAATGTTGATGCACATCAAGGGAATCAGCTTCTCCGGAAAATGATAAGGCCCATAGTTATTGGAACAGTTGGTCATTAGAGTCGGTAGCCCATAAGTATGGTAGTAGGCTCGTACTAAATGATCACTCCCGGCCTTGGATGCTGAGTAGGGACTGTTCGGCGCATAGGGCGTTGTTTCGCTAAAGGCCGGATCTTCAGCCCCTAAGCTGCCGTAGACTTCGTCAGTGGAAATATGGTGGAAGCGATACTCTGCCGATTGCCCATTGGCCATCCAGTGCTGCCGGAATGCTTCCAGCAAGGTGAAGGTTCCCACCACATTCGTCTGGACAAAAGCACCCGGACCGAGGATGGAGCGATCGACATGGGACTCCGCCGCAAAATGAACGACCGTATCGATCGCCTCTTCCCGCAGCAGCCCATCCACTAAGGGACGATCGCCAATATCCCCCTGCACAAACCGCAGATTCGCCTTGCCCTCCAGACTGGCCAAATTCTGGCGATTACCCGCATAGGTCAACGCATCCAGCACCAGGACGCGATCGCCCGGATAATGCCCACACCAGTGATGGACAAAATTCGAGCCAATAAAGCCAGCGCCCCCTGTTACCAGGAGATTTCGAGATGTTCTAGACATAAAAATATCCACTCAATATCCAGTAATTCAAGTCGATTAATTCAGCTCAATTTGGCAGTCATCGCCAATCATGAAGCGCAGTGCCTTGGGTCTTCTCGGCGCTTCCCGCAAGTGCGCCCGCTGTCCAATTACACTGTCCACAATCCGATGATGAATCGCATCCACCTTTGCCCCTTGCAGAATCACACTATGCTCCAAATCCGCCTCAATCAGCGTCACCTGATCCGCCACGCTCGTATAAGGGCCAATAAAACAATTTTCTAGATGGCAATTCTCACCAATAATCACAGGGCCGCGAATCGTACAGTTGGTCACCTTGGAGCCTTTGCCAATCTGGACTCGGCCAATGATCTGGCTTTGGTCATCAATCTCGCCCTCCACAGAATGCACCAGACAAGTATCCAAAATCACCCGATTCGCTTCAAGCAGGTCATCCTTTTTCCCGGTGTCCAGCCACCAGCCGCGAATTTGCCGCGCCTCCACTTCCTTGCGCTGTTCAATCAACGCTTGAATAGCATCGGTGATTTCCAGTTCACCCCGAGCGGAAGGTTGAATGGAGGCGATCGCCCCGTGAATCGTCGGCGCAAAGATATAAATGCCCACCAGTGCCAAATTAGAAGGCGGCACCTTGGGTTTTTCCACCAGTTGCAGCAGCTTCCCATTTTCATCTACTTTGGCCACCCCAAAAGCACTGGGATTGGCAACTGGGCAGAGCAAGGTCAACGCATCCAGGTTATTTTCTCGGAAAAGTTGAAGAAACAGGTCAAGGTCGCTCTGCACCAGGTTATCCCCCAGGTACATCACAAAGGGAGAATCCCCTAGAAAAGGCTGGGCGATTTTCACCGCATGAGCCAGCCCTGCGGGTTGCTCCTGCAAGATATAGGTAATCTGGGCACCAAAACGGCTGCCGTCCCCCGTTTGGGCTTTCACCTCTTCTCCGGTTTCAGGGCTGATAATAATGCCAATTTCTGTAATGCCAGCCGCCACAATCGATTCAATGCCATACCAAAGAATGGGCTTGTTGGCGACGGGCACAAGCTGTTTTGCCCCGGTATAGGTCAGCGGACGTAACCGAGTGCCTTTACCGCCAGAGAGGATGATTGCTTTCATAGGTTTTAGTTAGTGCAGTTCAGTGTGCAGTTCAGTGAGCATGAGTCTGAGCGCCTGCCGCCAATGGGCAGTGGGTGTCTTCAGGAGGGTAGAAATCTTTTGATTCGCCAGCACTGAATAGGCGGGGCGTTTCGCCGGGGTCGGATATTCGGCGGTGGTAATAGGAACTACGGTCTTTAACTTGAGCGGAAAGCCTAACAACTGTGCCTCTTCAAAGATGGCTACAGCAAAGTCATACCAACTGGCCACCCCGCTGTTAGTAAAGTGATAGAGTCCGTTGACGATCGGTAAGTTCGACTCAGGCTGCTGAACTTGATCCAGGGCATTTTGCGAGAGGACAGCGATCGCCCCTGCAATCTCTGCGGCCCAAGTCGGCGACCCAACCTGATCAGCCACCACCCGGACTTCCTCGCGATCGCCCCCCAACCGCAGCATCGTCTTCACAAAATTTCCCTTCCCGTAACAGCCATAAACCCAAGCTGTCCGCAAAATCCCATAGGAAAGTTCTGGAGACCGGGCATAGATCTGGGAGATTTCCACCTCTCCCGCCAACTTGCTTCGTCCGTATACACTAACTGGGTTCGTGGCATCCGTCTCGGTGTAAGGCGTATTCTGCCTGCCATCAAACACATAGTCCGTGGAAATGTGAATTAACCCAGCGCCAAGACGTTGAGCCTCCTCCGCCATCACCTTGGGAGCTTCAGCATTTATTGTCCAAGCCAGTTCCGGCTCACTTTCCGCCTTATCCACCGCAGTATAAGCCGCGGCATTCACCACCAGATCTGGCTGATTCTGCCCGATCGCCATCCGGATTTGCTCTGGTTGGGTCAAATCTAACTCTTCATGACCCATCGCCGTGACTTTGCCGAGGGAGACTAAGGTCTTCTGGAGTTCCTGACCAACCTGCCCCATCTTGCCAATCAGTAAGATGTGTTTCACTCAAAGACCTCATATCGCTAACTCGATATTGAACCGGACTGAAAATTGAACCGGACTGAAATCCTAGATTGATTCCGTTGCATCCTTTGCTATCGCGATCCAAAAAAGCATTTCAAAATCAAATCGGAACGCCATCGTTGAATTCACTCAAAACGGATTGTGAAATGCAACCCCAAAATGCCCTTTTGATCAGTAAAAAAGCACAAGTCTAGAATAAGTTCTTCTTCCCTCACTCCTGAAAGCTCGAAGTCGAACCCCTATTAAATCTTCATGTCTTGATTGTCTTTACATAAAGCTCATCCTACTGCCCAGAATGACCAGCACTGCATTCATCCAGGCCAGATTGTCTCTGAGCCATGAAAATGCTTGTAGATAGGCTAAGCCGAATTCATCAAAAATCAATCAAAAAAAATAGCGCCATTCAGCCAGAAATCCATCCAACTGAATTAAGCAAGCTCAAACCATTTTGTAATATCGGTCGAGGTTACCCGGTATCGGCGATCGCTAGTCTCGTTCGGTTCGCACCCACTTAGTCTGAGGATTCACCAGAAAAGCCAGATAAAGCGGAATTTTCCAAATGACATAAAACGGAATCGACAGCAGGGTTTTGAACGGTAAATCGCGACCAAACTTCACCCAAGCCAGAGCGATCGCCAGCACAATCAACAAACCCTCGCCCAGCAAAAGCATCTCAGGCAGCCAATTGCCAATGAACCAGCCCCCCAACAGAGCCGCGATACAACTGATAACCCACAGCACAACCAGCAAGGACAGCGGCGGCACGGAGAGATCTAGTGCGATCGCCAACAAATCCACCCGCCCCTGCCGCACCGCAGCCTTCACCAAGCGAGGAATCTGGGTCAAAGCCGTCTTCAAGTGACCATGTTCCCAGCGCGTTCTTTGCGTTTTGGCCACCTGCTCCTGCTGCGGCAAAATGCCAATCACCTTAGTGTTGGGACACAGAAAGGCAGGGTGACCATCGATCGCCAAATCCACCGCCATCTGCATATCTTCCACAATATTGCCGCTCGCCAAGGAAACCCCTTGCAGCGTTGCCCAAGGAAAAGCCATCCCCGTCCCTGTCAACAAACAGGGCAGATTCAATTGTTTCAGTCCCAAGGGTCGTACCCAGTTTTTCACCAGAAATGCCAACGACGATAGCGCATCCTTGGGTTCGGGCTGGGCGGGACGCTCCATTAGATAGATCGCTTGCACTGGACGCTGGGTGGCGATCGCCTGTCGTGTAATCCGAGAGATCGTACCCGGTTGCACCTGACAGTCCGCATCCATCATCACCACAACTTCAGGCGGATGATCAGCTAGAAACTGCAAGCCAAAATCCAGAGCATAACCTTTGCCTCGCCGATCGCGGTCTTGCCGCTCAATCACAGTGACTCCGGTTGAACGGGCGATCGCTGCCGTCTCATCGCTACAGTTATCGGCAATCACCACCACCCGGTCTTGCTCAGAAAGCTGGCTGAGCAACCCTTCCAGCACGGGACGAATCACCGCAGCCTCATTGTGGGCTGGCATCAAAATGGCCGTACTGGGAGCCGACTGAGCCACAGGCTCTTTTTCGTCTTTGGAGAACCAGAAGGCCGCCAAACACTCCCCAAAGAGCACCAAAACAGGGATCGCAAGGAGAAGGGCGATCGCAAATAAACCCAAATCGGTTAACCCGACGGTGAAAAAACTCAGTGGCAAATGCTTAACCCTATTGCGCGAATCGTCGTTATCAATGTACCACTGCTCGTTTCGGCCATCAAATTAAATTACCGTTGAACCCAAACCTTGCAGATCGGCATATCTCTATCCTCCTAGGCTGCATCAACGCTTCAATCCCCTTAATCCCCAAGCTGCCCCGCCAAAGTAGGGGAATCCGATCCCACCAGACCGAACCTCAGCCAAATGAACCTGATTAAAATGAGAGCGATCGGCGTGCCTCTTCAACGCGCCGTCTCTTTTTGTTCAATTCCGTTAACCCCTATCCCTTATTCCATCGCAAGCAGCTTATGACAACTATTCTGGAACAAGGCAATATCAGTATCCATACTGAGAATATTTTTCCCATTATTAAGAAGTGGCTCTACTCCGACCACGAAATCTTTCTACGAGAACTCATCTCCAACGCCGTTGACGCCATCCAGAAGCTCAAGATGGTGTCCTTCTCCGGCGAATTCTCCGGCGAACTGGGCGAACCCGAAATTCGCATCTCCGTCGATAAGGAAAACAAAAAGCTCTCCATCACCGACAATGGCATCGGTATGACCGCCGATGAGGTCAAAAAATATATCAACCAGGTCGCCTTTTCCAGCGCCGAAGAATTTGTCCAAAAATACAAAGACAGCACCGATCGCCAAATCATCGGTCACTTCGGTCTAGGCTTCTACTCCTCCTTCATGGTGGCCACCACCGTCGAAATCGACACCAAGTCCTACCGTCAAAATGAGCCTGCCGTTCACTGGTCTTGTGATGGTTCCACCCAATTTGAACTGAGTGAATCTAACCGCAGCGATCGCGGCACCACTATTACCCTTGCCCTCCAGGAAGAAGAACTGGAATACCTGGAACCCTATCGCATCCGGCAGTTGATCAAAACCTACTGCGACTTCATGCCCTTCCCCATCCTGTTAGAGGGCGAAGCCACCGAGGAAAAACCCGCCGAAAGCGAACAAATCAACAAACAAAAAGCTCCCTGGAAAGAATCCCCCAATAATCTTTCTCAGGAAGATTACCTGGAGTTCTACCGCTACCTCTACCCCTTCCAGGAAGAACCCCTCCTCTGGGTTCACCTCAACACCGACTACCCCTTCGTCGTCAACGGCATTCTCTACTTCCCCAAACTCAAGCCCGATGTCGATGTCACCAAGGGGCAAATCAAACTCTTTTGCAACCAGGTTTTTGTCAGTGACAACTGTGAAGAAGTCATCCCCCGCTTCCTCCTGCCCCTGCGCGGTGTCATCGACAGCACCGACATTCCCCTTAATGTCTCCCGCAGCTTCCTGCAAAACGATCGCACCGTCCGCCGCATTGCCGACTACATTGCCAAGAAAGTGGGCGATCGCCTCAAAGAACTCTACCGAGACGATCGCACCCAATACATCCGCTGCTGGCAAGACCTCGGCACCTTCGTCAAATTCGGCTCCATGAACGACGACAAGTTCAAAAAACAAGTCGAAGACATCCTCATATACCGCACCACCGCCGACCTCAGTACTCCAAGCGCCCCCGCCGTCGAAGTTCAAACCGCCGAAGGCGATGTCTGGCAAGAAACCACTGCCACTGCCGACAACACCCTCAACGGCAAATCCTACACCACCCTCAAAGAATACCTGGAGCGCAACAAAGAGCGCCACGAAAACCGCGTCTACTACTGCACCGAAGAGGCATCCCAAACCACCTACGTCGAACTCCACAAGAGCCAGGGTCTAGAAGTCCTCTTCATGGACTCCTTCATCGACAGCCACTTCATCAGCTTCCTAGAGCGCGAACATCCCGAGGTCAAATTCTCCCGCGTAGACGCTGACCTCGACGACACCCTAATCGACAAAGAGCAAACCAGCGACATCGTCGATCCAACCACCAACAAAACCCGCAGCGAACAGATCAAAGACCTGTTCCAAAGCGCCCTCAGCAAACCCAAACTCACCATCCGCACCGAAGCCCTCAAGGCCGAAAACGCCGAAGCCGCTCCCCCCGCCATGGTGCTACTTCCTGAAACCATCCGCCGGATGCAGGAGATGAGCGCACTGATCAACCAGCAGTCCGTCGAGTTCCCCGAGGAACACACGCTATTGGTCAACACCGCTCACCCCCTGATCCAAAACCTGACCCGTCTCAACCAGGGCAGCATTGTCCAAGAGGGCGGCCAATCCCCTTCAGCAGAACTGGCCACGCTGATTTGTCGCCATGTCTACGATCTGGCGCTGATCGCCCAAAAAGGCTTCGATGCCGACAGCATGAAGTCCTTTGTAGAGCGTTCCAATCAGGTGTTGACCCGTCTTACCCAAAACTAACCGCTGAATTTTCACGGTAGAAAACAGTAAAAGCGTGAGATGCGATCGGTGAACCCATCACCTGAACTGCATCTCACGCTTTTTGTTAGAGCTTTTTAGGGACGCGATCGCCCTACATACCCAAGAATCTAAAACCCAAAATAGCCAGGGTTCTGCATTTCACAAAACCCTTTTAGTTTTTCCAATAACCCCCTATAATAGTAGACCGTGTCCAAGCATCCCAGAGAACCCTATGGCTCGTAAATGTGATCTAACTGGCAAACAAGCCAACAACGGCTACGCCGTCTCCCACTCCCACCGCAGAACCAAAAAAATCCAGGAAGCCAACCTCCAAGAAAAGCGCGTTTGGTGGTCACAGGGCAACCGCTGGGTCAAACTGCGCCTCTCCACCAAAGCCATCAAAACCCTGGAGCGCAAAGGTCTAGATGCCATGGCCAAAGAAGCCGGAATCGACCTCAGAAAATACTAAATCACTAAGCGATATCAGCTAAAGTTGAGTCGATTCCAGAAAAGATAAGGAATCGACTCAGTTCTGATATCTACTTAAGAACTAGGATATTCCCCAATAATTCTTAAACCGACTTGGAGAGCGCACACAGCGCAATGCTCCGAGTCGGTTTTTCGTTTGTCCTTATTCACCTTGTGGGCACCAGTCTCTCTCTCATCCCCATTCTGTCAGTCGGCTTTCTCAGTAAGGATTAATAGGGCAAGACACTTTTTTTACCCGTATTATCCCTTCATTTGATTGTTTTCCTGATAGACCTGGGCAATCTAAGTTTTATTAATCGACCCATTTGAAACCGTGGCTTACTCTGTTGTCCGATCTCAGGCTTTCCAGCCGCATTGTTTGCCAAATTCATTGAGCTTTTGGGCAGTGTGTTCCATGCCAGATTGCCCGATTTCTGACTCGTAGCCTGATTTAAATAATCCAACCTTTAGCTTCTAAATCGTCTAGCCTCAACTCGTCGGTGCATGCCAGTTCTACCCGTGAAACGAATTCAATCCAGCTCACGACTAGAACCGGAATACATCCCATTCATCCACATTCTCAGTATTCCGTTTGATAGGAAGACCGCAATATGTCAACTCCCAAACTCGTTAAAGCAGCTCAAACGCTTCTTCAACAAATTAGCCGAATGGCTCGAACCCTGACTCAAAGCATGATGAGTTGGCTACTGCGGAACCTTTTGCGAATAGGTAAACCGCCCCGCTTCGGCGAGGCGGGTTTTGTGTTGCCAACTGTCGTCCTGCTGCTGCTCGTGGTCACCCTGACCGTGGGCACCGCGCCAAAGCCAAACTAGAATTTTTGTTTGATATCAACCGCGACCCACGCGGCGGCATCGTCCCCAGCGAAACCAAGCTGTTTCACATGATGCTGAATGACGGCCAGGGCGGCGTAGGGAAACACTCCAGTAATGCTGACCCCTACACTATCAAAGACGCCAATCCCGAAACCCGCATCGACTTAAACAATGACGGTACGCTAGACAATGCCTGGACTTACCGCACTGATAGCAACGGTGACGGCACACTCGATGCCACTGTGGTCTACTCCATCATTTTCCGGGTACCCACCCCCAATGCCTCATTACGTGATACTCAGGACGCTGCTCTACAGACCCGTGCTGGCAACTTGCAAATCCGCAACTCTCCGCTGAGCAACGCGGCTCAACTCAATGGTGCTTGTGCTAACCAGAACGCCGAGGGAGTTCCAACCATCAATGGCGAAGGTTGGTTTAACGATCCAAACACCAATGGTCTTCTTCGGAAAAACTTTCAAGTCAATGTCTATGTCAAACCGGACAACGGCGGCAACATTGCAACTCTAGAGTTTCAGCAAGACCGTCAGGCAAATCAAGGATTTACTTGGGCAGCCTGGTTTCGCAATGACTTGGAAATCTTTCCAGGGCCTGAGTTTAACTGGAACGGTGCCATGCACACCGAGGGAAACCTGATTGTTTCCAGCGATAAGTTCAGAAGCTTCATGATTAGTGCTCAAAATTCTTGTCTTTATACCCTCCCTGCCTCTCAGATTACGGCAACTCAACAATTAACGGGAGACTCGGTATTTCAAGGACAATTCATTTCAGGAAACCTAAGAGACAATAACTTTGGCAGTAACCCTCGTTTTGATTTGTGGGATGGAGCAGGGGTAAGACCCATTCGACAACAAGCAGTAAATCAACTCAGTGCAAGCCGGGATTCAGTTATACCCCCGCGAGGGATGCTACCCGCAGATTTTGCCTTGGATCCTATCAAGTTACAAACCGAAGACATTTCCATCAATCGAAATCCATCTGTGCGTGATCCAATTGCAGTCAGAGACCCGCAGTGGGAAAGTCGAGAGTTCTTCCGGAGGGGGCGGATTCTTAATCAAACTCAAGCCATGCCCTATGTGGATGACACTTTTCGAGCGGACGATCGCTACGGTCCAAAGCCTCGTTGGGGCCCTGGCCGCTTACCCATTCCCCCAACGTCCGGCTTAGGAGGAGAAATTACGGGTGAACCCCAACTAACTGGAAACGACCCTGCTCCAGGTCAAGATGCCACAGAAGTGGGGCTGGATGGCTATTGGGAACGCCGCGCCACTCGTGAAGGGGCAAGATTCATTGTGGGGCAACGCCTAGAGCTAGGCGATCCAGCAGGATGGGGAGGGCCAGGCCCCAGTTCCCTGTCTCCTTCGGATGAGGTGTCGCTGATGAAAGAGCCGCTGCGTCCCTGGTTGCTGTGCGTGGATGGTACTCGGTGTAACGAAGCTCGCCAAAGAAAGACCCTGTGGGATAATTTAGCCGCCGTCCAAGCGACAGCCGTTTACCACTCAGACTCTCCCGCTGGTCGCAATTTCCCAGCAGCCTGTGTGGCCACCACTGTCCATCCCGGAACCGCAGGCACCCTCGATCGCAGTGCCACATTTGAAAATTTAGCCGTTGGCCTACCGCCAACGGCCATTCCAGGCTACACCGATAACTCTACCCCTTTCATTATTAGTGACTTCTTCCGAGGCAGAGGTACCAATGGCTGGGAATTTGATGTGCCGCCGATCGACAGCTTTAGAAATACGGGTGCAATGAGAACCGCACTCCAAAACTTAGCTCGGTTTGCCGGAGACCCCAAGGGCGGTACCCCCTCTTTTCCACCGGAGCAGAGAAACGCCGCAGGCGATCCCACCCACCCCTATCCTGCTATGGCCATGTGGGGAGATTTCTCCATGCTCCGGCGGGTGCTTGACCAAATGAATAATGGTGTGGCTTATGCTGACCTCAGTCCAGCCGATCAGACTACCCTGCACACAGCAGGCTGTACGCTTGGCATGTTGGCCTATAACCTGGACTACCTGGAGAAGTTTGATCCCAATACCTCTCCGCTCCTAGGTACAACCACAAGCCCTGGCCCCATGACCTTAAGGGGAATCATTAACCGCATTGACAACCGTGCCGCTGACAATTTGACACCTGCCCTCCCCAAAGAGATTAAGGACATCAAAGACGCTGAAATGGGTGCAATGGCCTGGGATATAGACAAATCAGACAACCCAGAAACCTATGTCCGCCTGATGGAGCGCTGGCGGGACACTCTAACCAATACGACCGATCGCGACAATTTGAACCAAGTCATCAATCTTGCTCGAATGATTATCACCAAAGAGCAAGTGGCGCGCGATCGCCAGTGGGGATTCTTTGGTGCCTATGGTAGTAATGCCTACTCCATTTCAGACCGAGTCCGCGTCGCCGCCGATGCCCCTCTAGGTCAGTGCAAAGCCTGGTTAAGTAGCAATGATCCACTGCGTCGTCTCTGTTCTGCCAGACCCCGCTATCCGATTCTCTACTCCCTCTTTCCGGCCAAGTTCCCACAGGGCTACACCGGAGGAATCGCTAGCATTAATGCAGCCTACGTCAATAAAGACACGGCCAATGGCTTCCAAAGGCACGGTGATACCTGGGACGGTGCATTTGGTCAGTCGCAGGCCGTTCGGGACAGCGAAGACCTATTTGATGTCTATATTCGTCAAGCGAACCCTGCGGGTCTTCGCTATGAAGTGGTGCGCCCGTCTGATATTGCCATTTATCCTCGAGCGCTAGGTGGCTTAGGAGGTGTCAAGTTAGCTGAATCTCCTGGCTTGCCGCCTATTGCATCCCCTGCATCCCCCTTTGTGCTGCCTACGCTCAAGGTTGCAGATGGAGCAACCCCCAATAGCAATCAGTTCAATTTGATTAAGGTTTGTGTGACCAATTGTTCTCGTCCCAACAACGGCAACTCCCGTCATGAAACCCCCGTTGTAGGGCCTCTATACCGTGTGGCGATCAAAGATGCGGGACTCTACAACCCACGGGAACAGATGAGTGTCAGAACCCTCGATTTTGACTTGGATCTCATGCGTAACAGCGGAGGGACAGCTAATGCCTTTGGCAACTACTGGCTTCCTAAGAGTGGTTTGATCTATGCCTTCCGGGAGGATGCCGTTTCTGAGAATAGCATCATGAGACCCCGAAAGGGCAGTTGGGAAAGTTGCGCTAGTGACGCAGCCTTACTCAGCGGTGCCATGCAAAATGATGCAAGCTGCCGTATGGACACGAGTGGAGGAGTTAGTCTTAACATCGATCCGCCCATCAACTCCGATAACAAAATCAGTCCCAAACCCGTCGATTACTTTGCTGATCCCGATCGCCGTCCTCACGGATTCCGGCTTCGCAATGGTGCCTCACTGGGACGGCCTGGAGATGAAGGCATTGGACTATCCTTTATCACGGATAACCCTGCCTATGTTCAAGGGCCTTTCAACCTGCATCGGCCAACCACGGAAACCAGCTTGGAGATAGATGACAACCTGGAGGAATTCATCGAGAAGCTTGATGTTAATAGCGTTAGGCTGAATGGTGATGGTAGTAACTTTTACGAACGTCCGACCCTGAACAAGGACGATTTCTCAGTCCAAGCAAAAGATCAGTGGCGACCTTCTGAGGTATTAGCCGATGCTGTCACCCTCCTCTCATCCAATTTCTGTGACGGGAGCATCGAAGATGGCTTCATGACTGCACCAAATTTGGGGATGAACAACGCCTTTACTGGTTCTTATGTTTCCAATCGCTATGGATGTTCGGGCAGTGATAATAGGACTTCGTATCTCAACCAATTGCGACCTAGAGATCCCGTGCAGGATGCCCAGAAGGTTCGTTGGTTAAGAACCAATATTGCCGATAGTTTATGGCCTGCCATGGTGGGCAACAATTCCGACAAGACAGAAGGAAACTCGCCTGTCTTTATTCACCGGAGCGGTAGCCCCATGACGATTAAGCAGGGCTTCTATCAAGGTACCTACGATACCCTTAATACCAACCGAACTTTGATCTCGGCCAGCGATGTTCAAATGAACATGATTATGGTCAGTGGCATTGTGGCATCACGGGCTGGGCAGTCCTACGGCGGACTCCACAATTTCCCGCGATTCATTGAGAACTGGGGTGGAAAGAACCTTTATATCTCCGGAGCCTTCCTACAGCTAAACTTCAGCACCTATGCGACAGCACCGTTTGACCAAGAGAACTGGCAGTTTACAGATCCTGCACCTGCCGTTGGAGGTGGTGTTAATGAGTGGATTCGCTACTACAGCCCCCCCAATCGAATTTGGGGCTACGATGTGGGACTGCAATTTGCTCCTGCAGGGCCGGTTGCTCAGCGCTTTAGGTTTGCTCAGCCGATTCGCAGTGAGTTCTACAGTGAACCTCCGGTAACCGATCCTTATATTAAGAATCTGTGTAAGAAGGTTCCAGGCGCAAATTGTCCAACTTAGGACATCTGTTGCAGCATCAGTTGCAAAACGAGTTACAGGTTCGTTGCAAAGGTGGATGTTTTGGGGCGAAGTTGTCTCAACGGAGTTGCCAAAACATCCCCTGCCTTTTCAAATCAAGTGCATTTCACTGTCTCATTGCCTCTATCCTTCTACTCCATCCTTTTCTTGAGAGTATTTGACCTGCTATGCCACGTTCATCCTCTTCCCTAAAACTGGGATCATTCCGCAAATCCTTGGGCAATCGGGGTAAATTCACGTCCCAACTGCAAAACAGGTTGACCTGTCCAGTAGAGGAACGTAGAGGTTCATCACCCCAACCTTCCTCCGATTCGTCTGTTAACCCCTCAGAGCAGGGATTGACCTTAATTGAGTGTTTGGTGGCGATCGTTGTGATTGGTCTCACCATTGCCATGATTGCCCCACCGCTTGTGATTTCAGCCGCAACACGAGTTCAAAATCGTCGAGCAGAGCAGTCTTTGCAAATTGCCCAAGGCGAAATCGATCGCGTGCGTGCGCTCGTGACCAGAGACCAGCATCAGCCGGGCGTGATTCCTGCTGTCGTTGCTTCTGTGCAAACCTATGGGGCACCGACGGGGGCTTCGGCACTGTTGCGATCGTCTAGAGCCACCTGCAACACCTACACTGGACAGCAAATTGCCGCCAACCAAATTCTCCGAATTGATGTGGATGGAGACTGCCGAGCCGATTTTATGATGCAGGCATTTCGCACCGCAGGCACCACAGTGGTTGGGCAACCCCTAGTTTCTGAGTTCCAAATGGGTGTGCGGGTTTATTCAATTTTGGCAGACAACAATTGGAATAACCTAGGCATTCAACAGGCTTCCCTCAAGATCACATCTGGCTCAGGAAACCAAAGAACTCGTCCTCTTGCTGTGCTGTATTCCAACTTTGCCCGCAGTGACCAGGGCAACACCCTCTGTTTCTACCAAACAGGACAAAGTCTGGGAACAAGCTGTAACTAAATTGTTGATGACTTATGGTCTGTCAGAGTTATTAAACCTGATAACGACTGACATTCACGATGAATCACTCACGACTGACAAAGTGCGATCGCCCTGCTCCCTTTCACGAATCAGATTGAAAATTAGGCTTAAAAGCAATGGCTAAAAGAAAACCTTTATTCCGGTTACAGCGAGTTTGGTTGGCCTCACGGCAGCAGCAGCAACAGCACTCGACCAAGGGCTTCACGCTGCTGGAACTCTTAGTGGTGGTGGTCATTGCAGGCGGGTTGGTCTCTGGGCTGATGTACATTGTTGTGCAACTTATGGGCGTTGACCAACGGGAATCAGCCCAGTCGGAAACCCAGCGGGAAATGCAAATGGCCATGGACTACATGGCCACAGAACTCCGGGATTCCGTCTATGTTTATACCGCACAAACTCTTGGCCCCACAGGCGCTCGCACTGGCAATTTGACCGACTATTTACCCCCAGCCTTAACCAATAACAGTGTTCCGGTACTCGCGTTTTGGAAGCAACTACCCTATCCTGATGCAATTCGAGTTGCTTGTGCAGGTGCAAACCCTCCTGTTGGCGTTAACTGCACCAACGGGAGTTCCTATACTTTGGTGATCTACTCGTTGGCCAGAAACGTAGGAGGGGGAGTATGGCAAGGCAAGGCTAGAATCACTCGCTACGCCCTGACTGAGTTCAATGCCACTGGCGCATTGACTCAAGGGTATGTGAATCCTGGCCTGTATCAGAATAATTTCAATACCTGGCCCTTTGGAAATGTCAATGGCGCTAACACTATGACTAATATCCAAGAGATGCAGGTGGCGACAACTCGTCAGCCTGGGATACCTAACAATGGTGCCTCGATCGCCACGCTCGTTGACTTTGTTGATGATAGCGACATCAATGCTTTGCCCAATAATGCGGGGCAGGTTGGAGCTTGTCCAGCGACTTACGTCCTCACCCCTCCTGATGCCATGTTAAACACGGGTGGTCTAAAGGATGTTCGCAGTTTTTACGCTTGTGTCAGTCCACAGCAGGCGATCGCAGGCAACCAAGACACCGTCATTTACCTGAGAGGCAGTGTCTTTGGCCGAGGCAATTTCAGTGCAACCAGCTTTTTGCCCACTTTGGAAACCCGAGTCCTCAGTCGGGGCGTGTTAGGACGAATCCCTAACTAGAACATCATTTGAAAAACAGCAATGGCTATCAGTCTTATTCCTATTAACCTTTCAATCTAGTTCAACGACTCCTCATTCAGAATTCGCTCAAGGGGTGTGCCACAACCTGAAACAACTCGATACCACTCAATCCTTTGCTCGAATCAACCCATGATGCATAGACTACCCCTGAAACGCTCTACCGCTGGATTTACCTTAATTGAAATGTTGGTTGTCGTAGTGATGATTGGGATTTTGGCGGCGATCGCTGCTCCCAGTTGGATATCATTCATGAACAATAGACGCGCCAATGCAGCCCGCGACCAAATTCTACAATCCCTCAGACAAGCTCAAGACCAAGCCACTCGCGTCAAACGCAGCCAAGTTGTCCAATTCAACACCGCTGCTAACCCTCCGACCATCACCGTTGCTGGAGTCGCCACTCCGCTCGGCCAAGGAGATCTAAAACCCAATATGGTTGGCCTCACCATCCTGCGAGGTGCAACAAGTACCAACTGTACAACCACAGCCTGTATTGAATTCTCTGCGGCGGGTAACGTTGTCAATGAACTGACCGAAGATGGCATTGCCATTATCGTCAGTTCTCCCCCTGGCAGTAACTCCAGACGCTGTGTCATCGTAAAAACCCTGCTTGGGTCAATGATTACAGAAAATGGGGCAGACTGTAATTAATGCAGGCTGCAAGGAATTCTGTAATCCATTGTGGGTTCAGTAATATTTCAGATGGCTCATTGCAATCCATTCCAGTTATTCAACAAAGAGAGGGCTGTTGCACTTTGATGTAACAGCCCTCTCTTTGTTGTAATGTTTCGCTTAGGAATGGGAAGAAAATCAGTTGAAATGTTGAATTTGAACTGCACCAGACACAGAGATGCAGAAGAATTTGTTTTCTTTCCCAGTGTATTGAAAACAGATCGAGTTGTTCAATCTTCAATTCTGATTCTCGAGAATCAGAGCTGATTCAACTTGAGAAGAGTTAAATCAGAAGAAGGGAAAGGGATCGCCGCTGCTGTAGAAGTGTAGCCTTCCGTAGCCGAGAAATTGGCCATAGGCAGTTTCGCCGGGAGGAAAAGCCGTGATGCCAAACAAATAAACACCTTCAGAACGAGGGTTGCGTCGGGGTTCTAGCCGGAGTATTACGGTGGTGCCGGGGAGCACGGCAGGGTTGAACTGGACAGAAAGGGTTTGGGTTTCTCGGTCGAAGGTGGTTTCTCCCAAGGGGATGGGTTCGCCGCGATCGCCCCTCTCCCCGACAAAGGCTTCCACATCAGTCGGGTCAAAGGAAATATTGCGGAGATTGCTATCGCCATCCCGTTGCTCAATGACGACTCGTTGGAGCGGTTCTCCCGCATCTTCGGGGATGGTCAAGGTCAGATCGTAGGTGGCGGTACTGGCGGAGGCACGGTTCTCACTTGTGCTTAAGGACAGTAATCGAGGAGGCTGGACAAAGTAAACTCGGCCATCTCGTAACTGCACCGCTTCAGCTAGTTGTGGGGATGCAATGAGGATAGGCAGACTGGAGAGGGTTAGGGTTGCTAGGGTGATAAGCAGCGATCGCCTGAGTAAAGATGAATGCATCGTTCAAACAAAAATAGGGGGAGGAGTCAAAACCTGACTCTTCCCCCATCCTAGCGTTGTGATCCAGATGTTGGACATGTCTCTAGCGTGAAGGCAAAGGGCGTCGATCGGAGTCTTCTCAACAAACCTTTACGGATACAGGCCAGATTTAAGATTGAGTTGCTCAGCTTATTGCTGAATTAATAGCTAATTTGTAGCGTGACGGAGGCTTGCACTTCTTGCTCACCGCCGACAACGGGAGTCGGTGCTGCATCAGCAGTAGATCTGGCTTCTAGCGCACCCTGGTAGAAGATGGGAGGAGGGGTGGCTGCGCCGTTGATTTGGATGCTGACGACTTCTTTACGGTTTAGACCCAGCGCGTCGAGGGCGGCTTCTGCTTGGGCTTGGGCATCTTGGGTGGCTTCGCGGATGGCTTGCTGTTGGGCAGTGGCGATCGCTTCATCGGCGGCAATAAAGCTGACCCCATCAATCCGGGTAGCACCTGCTTTGACCGCTTCATCCATCAAGGTGCCTGCTCGATCGGTGGTGGTTTGGAAGCTGACGCTGTTGGTGGCAGTATAGCCGACGATGCGTTGGTCACCGTTGGGGCTGTAGTCGTAGCGGGGGCTGAGGTAGATGCCTGTGGTTTGTAGTTTGGTGACGTTGCGCGATCGCAGCAAGTTAATCACCGCAGAGGATCGCTGAGCCGCTTCTTGTTGTACTTTCTCTGCCGTTTCGCCTTGAACTTCGACGCCCAGTTGCACCCGAGAGAGGGTGGTGGGAATCATTTCGGAGCCTTGACCCGTGACGGTGATGGTTCGCATCATGATTTCTTGCGCTGCAAAGGCAGGGGAGGCGATGGTTAGGGTGACAATTCCCAGGAGCAGGGGCAGTCCGTGGGAGAGTTTACGCAGGGACTGTTGAGCGATCGATAGGGGGGCGATCGATCGTGGGGCAATTGACGAGGCGATCGCTTGTTGCGAAATAGTGGGCTGCGATCGGGACAATAAAGACTTCATGAGAGAATCTCCTCACTTGAACAAAGCTGTAATGGTATTCTGGTACTCCTAATCTGGCATTAGAAATTTTTGAATGCGCCTAAGTTTCACTTTTAGCAACAGGACTTAGGGAGGGAGTGGGGAGTGGGGAGTGGGGAAGGGTGGATTGGTGGATGGATGGGTGGATGGGTGGATGAGAGCGAAATATGCGCTTTCCCATACCCCTTTCGCCTTTCGCCCTTTCCCTTTCGCCTTTCGCCTCTTCCCTTTCCCCCTCTCGGCACATTCTGAATTGGGATGTCAATTTGGGGTGGGGTGCGGTACAGTAAGGGGCGCAACGTCTGACGACTTGTTTTGAATCTGAGGGCTTGCGTTAATTAGTTTGATGGATGTGGTTTTGCAGGATGGCTCCTCCAACTCGGAAACAATTTGGTCAGCATTGGTTGCGGAGTGAGGCGGCTCTGGCGGAAATTGTGGCGGCGGCCAAGGTGGAGGGGGGCGATCGCATCCTCGAAATTGGACCGGGAACGGGTGTTTTGACCCGACGGTTATTGCCTTTGGCGCAGTCTGTGGTGGCGGTGGAAGTAGACCGGGATTTGTGTAAGCTCCTGGCGCAGCAACTGGGGGCAATGAAGAATTTTTTGTTACTCCAGGGTGATTTTTTGACGATGGATGTGCCAGTGCTGTTGACGGGTTTTCCCAAGTTTCAGCAGCCGAATAAGGTGGTTGCGAACATTCCCTACAATATTACCGGACCGATTTTGGAAAAGCTCCTGGGGACGATCACTACTCCCAACCCCACTCCTTTTGAGCAGATTGTGCTGCTTGTGCAGAAAGAGGTGGCTGAGCGACTTTGTGCTTCTCCGAGTTCGCGGGTGTTTGGGGCGTTGTCGGTGCGGGTGCAGTATTTGGCAGACTGTGAGTGGATTTGTGCGGTACCTGCGAAGGCGTTTCAGCCGCCGCCCAAAGTGGATTCGGCAGTGGTGCGGATTACGCCTCGGGTGTTTCAGCCGCAGGCGGAAGATCCAAGGCGGCTGGAGGTGTTGGTCAAGCTCGGGTTTGCCACCAAGCGCAAAATGTTGCGAAATAATTTGAAAAGCCTGGTGGAGCGCGATCGCCTGAGCCAAATTCTGGAAGAATTGAATCTAAACCCCCAGGTGCGCGCGGAAGATCTGAGCGTGGCGGATTGGGTGGCGCTGAGCCATCGATTGCATCATGGTCTAGTGAATCATGGTCTGGGGGATTCTGACGACTCGCCCATTGAGGAACCCTAGGTAGACCTTGTCATGCATTCCTATTCCCTGATTGCTCCGGCTAAGATTAATTTGTACCTGGAAATTATTGGCGATCGCCCCGATGGCTACCATGAGTTGGCCATGATTCTGCAAAGCATTGATTTGGCCGATCGGATTCATTTGCGATCGAACGGCACGGAGGCGATTCGAGTCCAGTGTGACGACCCCCAGGTGCCCGTGGATGCGAGTAATCTGGCTCACAAGGCGGCAGCGGTGATGAAGGAGGCGTTTCCCGAGGCGTTTCGGCGCTATGGCGGCGTTGATATCATGATTTACAAGCGCATTCCTATGGGGGCAGGGCTAGCGGGTGGCTCGACCAATGCGGCGGCGGTGTTGGTGGGATTGGATTTGATGTGGAATTTGGGATTGACTCAGGGAGAAATTCAGGAACTGGGGGGGCGGATTGGCTCCGATGTGCCCTTTTGTGTGGCGGGGGGGACGGCGATCGCCACAGGCCGAGGGGAGAAGCTGTCGCCTTTGCCCAGTTTGGAAGGGCTTTATGCGGTGCTGGCCAAATATCAATCGCTGCCTGTTTCCACAGTTTGGGCTTACAAAAGCTACCGCGAACATTTTCAAAGTACCTATGTGTCTGATGATGAAAGTTTGATCGGACGGCGGCAACGGGTTCACGCAGGGGCAATGGTTTCGGCGATTCTGCATCAGGATGGAGCAAAGATTGGGCAGCAGTTGCACAATGATTTGGAAAAGGTGGTGTTGCCTGCCTATCCTTTGGTGGCCGAACTGCGCGAAAAGCTAGCGCAACTCGATACACTGGGGGTGATGATGTCGGGGTCTGGATCAACGGTTTTTGCGCTGACGGATTCGCTTCCCCAGGCAGAGCGAATTCGCCAAGCCTTGAGGGAACTTTTGCCCGATCCGCATCTCGGAATTTGGACGACCCAACTAATTGGCGGCGGCATTCGCCTGGAGAACTAAACGCTTCGTCCCTACTCTGTTCCTTTGCACTTCATTTATAAAAAGAACGATGGCAGATTCTACACCCGAGCAAACTTCTCTTCCAGACTCTAAACCGACATCAACCTCTAGCACGGCTGCGACTCCACTGCGCTGCTTGATTGGCGCTGCCATCTCTGGTGCGCTCGGGCTGGCACTCTATGCGTTGACACAATCGATCGCCCAGTCTTTTGCCAGTAAGCCTCTGCCCACGGTGAATATAACGGCGACCAATATTGCGATCGCCGTCCGCACCTTAGTCGTAGGCTGTAGCACGCTAGCCACTGCCATCTTCACGATTACGGCTGTTGGGTTAATATTATTAGCCATTCAGCTTCTGGTTCAACAGATGCAGAATGCTTCAGGATCTAAGTGATTCACAAAATGTTGATATTGCATCATCATCTCTGGACAAATTCTGTATTCAATTGAATTTTAATGCTGTTCCGAATTCCGTTAGAGAGCTTGGTTCTTCTACTAGGCTCTGCCCATAAAGAACTAATGCTCAAAACTATCTCTCATGTGTTTTGAGAAGGTAGCTTCGAGCATTATTTCGAGCGTTATCAAGTTGGGATGGGGTTATTGGGCTTGCGATCGCAACGCAGGCACCGAAAACAGGGACTGGAAGGCGGCTTGGCGATCGCTCACTGGTTCAGGCGCATCGTCCCAGAGACTTTCGTAGTAGAAGTAGGCAACCCCTAGACCGCGATTTTGGACGGCTCGGGTTTGGGACTTGATGCGGTTAATGGGAACGGGATTGTTTCTCAAACCTGCCATGATGCCAATTCCGGTGGGAATCTTCTTTTGAGTTTCCTGGACTTCGGGGCGCATAATCTGCTCAACGAAGCTGTCCATGTCGCTGCGGTAGACTTGCACGATCAGTTCATCGACGATGTTTTGCTTAACCCAAGCCAGCCAGTCTTGGAGATGGAGATTGTAGGCAAAGTCGTAATAATTGGGGGAGACAGAGAAGATGGCTTGAGGGTTGCGGGCTTTGACCGCTTTGTTGAGGCCGACCATGAAGGCCGTGATTTTGTTGGCGCGCCAGCGGAGCCACTCTGCATCGCGGGGGTTGGCGGGAGCGTCCTTTTTGGTTTCTTTTTTGTAGAGGGCGAGGGTGAAGTCGTCGTAGCCAAATTCGCTAGGCAGGCTCATGTGATCATCAAACTGGATGCCATCGACATTGTATTGGCTGACGGCTTCAACAACCAGGCTGGTGATGAACTGTTGGACTTCGGGGCGGAAGGGGTTGAGCCAGACGACTTCTCCGGCGGCACTGATGGAGGTTTGACCGCCATCACGTTTTTGGGTGAGCCAGTCGGGATGGTTCATGGCGAGTTCTGAGGTGGGGGGAGCCATGAAGCCAAACTCGAACCAGGGAACGACGAGGAGTCCACGACGGTGCGCCTCGGCGGTAATTTCGGCAATCATGTCCTGGCCTTGCAGTCCTCGGAAGACGAAGGGCTGAATGTTGTAGCGTTCGGCCACGGCGCTGGGATACATGACGTAGCCGGAGTTCCAGACGACCGGATAGATGGTGTTGAAGTTGAGGCGGCTGAGTTGGTCGAGGGCGGATTGGAGTTTTGGGCGATCGCCCAAAATCGCCGTATCATTACTCGTTAACCAAACGCCACGAATTTCGGAGCGAGCCGTTTGGGCGATGACAGCGGGTGAACTGTTGAGAAGTAAGGCTGTAATAAAGGTAAGGAGCGCCAGAATTGGGAAAAAAGCCTTGAAAAAATTGCGATATTGAAGCTTCCATTTCAAGCTTATTTGTGGTCGCCAATTCTGCATGATGAAGCCTAGTTGCATAAAGAAGGAAAGTTACAGGTGGGTCAAGGAGGGATGACAGGGCAGAGCTAACAATAGCGACTCTACACCCGTGCATCCTGGGGTTTAACCGCGCCGAAAATCAGGGGGTGGAACACAGCATCTGGAACCTAATATCTGGAACCCAATATCTGGAGCCCAGTATCTGGAACAGGATATGACGACAGTGGAATCAGCATTTGCAGGATGCCGATTGCTTCTAAAATTTGGCTTTGCTGCAAGCCTGACAGGGTGGCCAGGGCTTGGGAATCACCTGCTTTGGGGGTAGGCAATGGCCAAATAAACTGTGACAAAATGAACGAATGTAACGTTCGTTCTATACTTTACAGGGATTTGGGTAGAGATCCGAAAATGTGAACTTGCTTTGTCAATAGATTATTGGACGCAAGCTGAAGATAAAGAGTGCCTGATGCATCTTGCTCCGGTTTGCAGTCTGTTATAGACTCATAAGCTTGGCTATGCACCGTTTGCAAACATGCTGACAAACCTCTAAGGTGAAATAGGTTGTGAGGGGACAATTTTCAGAAATTGACGGACTGTCCTACGGTGACAGCGCGCTTTAGCGTTGTCAGGTAATTTACGGAGTAGGGTAATCTGAACACAATCTTTGAACTCCTGGAGGACTCCCTTGCCAAATTCCATTACCCAGGTTCAACCTCCCTTAGAATTTATTCCTCCGGCCTTTAATCCTTGGGTTTATCAGGCCACTCGGTTGTTGCTGCCGGGGTGGATGCGTTGGCGGGCTGGAATTGTTGAGGCTGAAGTCAGCCATTCAGAGATTCTGGTGGATCTGTATCGTCAGTTTCAGTTGGGCAAAACCCGCTTCATGATGGCCTTTCGCCATCCCAGCACCAACGATCCAGTGACGATGAACTATCTGCTGTCCCATCATGTGCCTCGGGCGGCTCAGCAACAGGGTGTGCCGCTACAATTTCCCACCTATGCCCATTTCATCTATGACCGGGGCATTCCGCTTTGGGCGGGGAAAGGGGTGGGCTGGTACTATGCCCACATGGGCTGTACGCCGATTCGACGGGGCAAGGTGGATCGGGCAGGATTGCGATCGGCGCGACAGTTGTTTGCTGAAGGACAGTTTCCCATGGCGGCGGCTCCAGAAGGGGCGACTAACGGCCAAAACGGCATCCTGAGTCCAATTGAACCGGGGATTGCTCAGTTTGGCTTCTGGTGTGCTGAGGATTTGGCCAAGGCGGGACGACCTGAGCAGGTGTGCATTTTGCCGATCGGGATTCAGTATCACTATATAGATGCCCCTTGGGAAGCGATGGAAAAATTGCTGACCCAGTTAGAGGTGGAGTCTGGGTTGAAGGTCTGTGACGACTCGACCTTGCTGATTGATGTCCAAGAAAGGGGGCTGCTGATTCAGAGTGACAAGCTCACCGATCCTCGGTCGATCGCCCTCTACCATCGAATTCTGCGGCTGAGCTACCATTTGCTAGAGCGGATGGAGCAGTTTTACAGCAAGTTCTATCACCAAAATCTAAAATCTCCTGCGGCCACGGAAACGCAGATTATGCCTGACTCTGCATTCGCGACCAATCAACAGTTGGCTACCCGACTCCAGGCGCTCTTAAATAGTGCATTGACCGTGGCAGAACAGTACTTTGCGGTTCAACCCAATGGCAGCTTGACCGATCGCTGTCGGCGCTTGGAACAGGCGGGCTGGGACTGGATTTATCGAGAAGATTTGAGCAGTCTGGATGAGTTGCCGGAAGTGGAGCGGCGTTTGGCCGATCGCGTTGCCGAGGAGGCCAATCTCAATCTCTGGCATATGCGGCTGGCAGAAACCTTTGTCAGCGTCACCGGACGCTATGTGATTGAACAACCCAGTTGTGAACGCTTCGCTGAAACGCTGCTGCTGCTGTGGGATGTGGTCACAAGGCTAAAGGGAGAATTCCCGTTCCCCCGCCCACAGTTGGGGTCGCAGCGGGTCAAGGTGACGATTGGAGAACCTCTGTCGGTGAGCGATCGCTGGTCAGACTACCAATCCAGTCGTCGGCAAGCCATCACCGCTTGTACCACGGATCTACAAACGGCTCTAGAACAAATGATTGAGTAGCAATCCAGATCAATAGAATCAATTGTCGTCAAAATCAATCTTTAAAGGGAAAAGGGTTGCCGAATTAAAGTTCAGGCAACCCTTTTTCAATGCAGATTTTCAAATGAATCTCAGGGAGATTTGAGAGATTGTTCTAAGCCCAGAACAGCGTTTCATCCACTGCTCGAGACAGGGGAACGGCTAGGAATTCCATCCCCATTCCCCTATCCCCCTATCTTTCGACTAGGTGGGACAAGAGACTTTAATCCTCATCCTCATCGTCGTCCATGTCATCGTCATCGACATCATCACTTGGAGCGGTGAAGTCCTCATCGTCGTCCAGGATGGCGGAGGTGAAGGCATCGCGGTTGGCTCCGCCGTAGTTAGCTCCAAAGTCTCCTTCGGGGGGGCGATCGCGGAAGGGTGTCGGGAAGATGTCGAAGCCGCCGTCTCGCTCGTAGCTGCGGGCTGTGCGATCGTCAAGGACGACATCGGACAGATCCAGTTCATCTTCAAAAACGCCCGTTTCATAGATCGGGTCAAGGTCAACGCTAGCGGTTTCCTCGTAGGCGTTGAACCCGGTACCTGCCGGAATCAGACGACCGATGATAACGTTTTCCTTGAGGCCGCGCAGCCAGTCGGATTTGCCTTCGATCGCCGCTTCGGTCAAGACCCGCGTTGTTTCCTGGAAGCTGGCCGCTGAGATGAAACTGTCGGTGTTCAGCGAAGCCTTGGTAATCCCCAGCAGAACCGGGGTATATTCCGCTGGCGCGCCGCCCGTGATGGACATGGCTTCGTTTACCTGCTCAATCTGCCGCAGTTCGACCAACTCTCCAGGCAGCATAGTGGTGTCACCACCATCATCGATTCTGCCTTTGGAGGTCATTTGGCGGACAATCACCTCAATGTGCTTGTCGGAAATTTCAATCCCCTGGGACTGATACACCGACTGCACTTCATTGACTAGGAAGGTTTGCACTTCCTGCAAGCTCTTGAGTGCCGATTCATGAACGCCTTGGGTTTCCCGGTGCAGGGTGAAGAAGAGTTCTAGAATCTCGTGGGGGTTGGCGGGACCATCGGTTAGGGCTTCACCCGCCTTCACTTCTTGACCATCAATGGTCATGAGGTTCTGGCCAGGGCCGAGGGGGTACTCAGTGATTACCCCATCCGCTTCAATCACCTTAATTTCAACCGATTCATCATCGCTGTAGACCACCTGGGCAACGCCGGGGCGGCGGGCGAGAATGCAGGCTTCCTTGGGTTTACGAGCTTCTAGGAGTTCTTCGATTCTCGGTAGACCCTGAATGATGTCCCCCGTTTTGGCTCGTTCAAAGACCAGCAGCACCAGGTTGTCCCCCCGTTGCACCAGGTCACCATCGTCAATGTGCAAGACGGCACCATTAGACACCCGGTAAGGCCGAGCGGTGCGAACCAGGGCATGGGTGTCGGTAATCTCGACGACTTTGCCCGATTCTTCCAGACGAACGCCCGGTGCAATTTCGGTTCCGGCCACCAGGAGGTCACCGAGTTTGGCCGTCGGCGTTTTGCCGCTGATATCGACCTGAAGCTGGTCAGAGCTACGAACCACTAACAAGCGACGCACGGCCTCACTGCCCTGACGAATACCGCGCACTTCACCGGCTTCTTTGGAAAGAATTTCGGTGCGAGCGACGACAGCACCGGGGGCAATTTGATCGCCGTCCTTGACCAGGAGACGGGTGCTGGTGCTGCCCTGGGTTTGGTCAGCGGAGACATCCCGACGAATCACCAGGGATTCCAGGATGACCAGTTGCAGACGCAGCACCTCGGGGTCGTTTTCGTCGGTGACCAGTTCGATGTCAGCAGCCAATTGGGGAGCAGCTTCTTTGTCGATTTCCAGAACAAGCTGGGTGCGAATCAGTTCCACCCCTTCGACCGACTTGACTCGTTCGCCGTCTTTGTATGAAATCCGTTGGACGGCGCGCAGTTGAATCTGTCGCCCTGCCTCTTCACTGGTAGAAGCTTGGCTGGGCACGGCGGGTTCATCGGGCACATGGAATTCGGTCACGGGACGCAGCAGCATGGCGGGGCCTTCGGGCGATTCCACATATTCCATGTAGCGCAGCTCGTTGACGGTCAGACCGGGAATCACTTCTTCGCCGGGGGAAACAATGCTGCCGTCTTTGGCAAGAACGGCTTCGGGGTTGTCGGCCAGGTGCATTTCACCAGGCTTGATGACAATTTCTCGAAGAATGTCGTTCTTTTGAGTAACTTCGATAACGCCACTGCTCTGACAGAAAATGTCTTTGACGACTTCGGTACCCGCTTCGACATACTGACCATCTTCAACCAACAGCAAAGAGATGTCCTTGTTAACCTCATGGGCTTCTTCCGGAATCCACAGGATGGTACCACCCTGGACGACTTCGTAGCCCTGTTTGGCTTTGCCGCGCTTGGCGACTTCTAGGCCGGAGTATTTGATGATGCCGCCCGTTTGGGTGTGGTAGCGGTTGTCAATTAGCTCGGCCACGACTTGTCCACTGGTGACTTTAGTGCCGGGGGTGGCAATCAGGGAGAAGCGCTGATTGTTTTGCGTTTCAATCAGGTAATGCTCTCGACCCTGTTGGCTTTCAGCAATGATACGGGCTTGGTTGAGCAGGACGGAGGCGGTGATGATTTCGATTTCACGGCCACCTTTGCTGCCTTCGCTTTCGGGCGGCACCCGGACAATCCCGCCGTTTTCGGTGATTAGTTTGGTTTCGGCCAGGATGCTGTTGGATTCGATGCGATCGCCATTTTTCACCACTGGCTCAGCACCGGGCGGCAGGTTATACACCTCACCCGACAGAATCCAGATCAAACCACCCCGTTGGGCAATCCGCGTGGTGTTGCCCTGACGGTCTTTCTTTTCTTCAGGGACGACTTCGGCAAATTGGACTTCGCCCGCTAGGTCAGAGGCCACGTCCTTGGTCGCTTTTTCTGTCACCTTGCGGGTGCGGCTGGTGGAAGGCATTTCCGCCAACACCTGACCCAGCTTGGTCTTGGTGCCATCGGGGGCAAACAGAATGGAGCCAGAAGGCAGGGTGTGCTTTTCTTTGCGATCGCCCGCCTCAATCGTCAGATCCACACTCACTTCCAAAATCAGCGCATCTTCCCCATGGCTGGTGCGGAAAGGGCGAGAGCGGAACTGCTTGGGCTTGGTGGACACAACCCCTTCATAGGGGGCGCGAATTTGGGGCACCACTTCCCCAGTAAACGTACCACCCGTGTGGAATGTCCGCATGGTAAGCTGGGTGCCCGGTTCGCCAATGGACTGTGCCGCAATAATCCCGACGGCTTCTCCCAGATCCACCAGGGATGCATGGGCAAGGCTCCAGCCATAGCAGGTTTGGCAGACCGATCGGGTCGCTTCGCAGGTCAGGGGCGATCGCACAAACACCATATCGACCTTGGCTTTACCAATCACTTGAGCCATGTCGTCGGAGATTGGCTGGTTGCGCTCAACCAGGACTTCGCCCGTTTCGGGATGGAGGACGGGACGGGCAGCGACTCGCCCTAGGAGTCGATCCTTAAGGGGGATGAGGACGCGATCGCCATCGGTCATGGCCACCACGGGAATGCCCCGCTCCGTGCCACAGTCAATTTCCCGGATAATCACATCCTGGGAGACATCCACCAGACGACGGGTCAGGTAGCCCGAGTCTGCGGTTCGCAGCGCGGTATCTACCAGACCTTTGCGTGCGCCGTAGGAGGAAATAATGTACTCGGTAACAGTCAACCCTTCGCGGAAGTTGGTCTTAATTGGCAAGTCAATGATTTCCCCTTGCGGATTAGCCATCAGGCCGCGCATCCCAACCAACTGCCGCACCTGGGAAATGTTCCCCCGTGCGCCCGAGAAGGCCATCATGTAAATCGAGTTAAGTGGGTCGCTGGATTCAAAGTGGCGCACCACTTCGTCTTTGAGTTCTTCGCTGGTGCCGTTCCAGGTGTCAATCACCTTTTGGAAGCGCTCCACTTCGGTGATTTCGCCTCGGGTGTAGCGTTCTTCGGTGTCTCGAATTTGCTCTTCGGCAGCTTCCAGAAGTTGCTTCTTACTGGGCGGTACCTGTAGGTCTTCCACACTGATGGACACCCCGGCACGAGTGGCAAATCGAAATCCCAGATCCTTCAGTTCATCGGCCATTTGAGCCGTCCTGGCCGTCCCATAGTGGGTAAACGCCCAGGCAATCAGCTTGCGGAGTTGCCCCTTACTAACGACCCGGTTGCGGAAAATGTTCTTCTGCCCAGTTTTTTGAGTTGAATTTTGTTCTGCCATGACCTGTCTCAGCCCCTCAGTTCGTGAATCAGGCGATCGCCCATCGGGTTTCCTTAGAAGCGATCGTCTGGAGTTATGGGTTATTCCTGGGAGTGAAGGTTCCAAACCCAATGAGAACCTTCACCATGTTGGTCTAGATAAGTTGGTCTAGATGAGTTGATCGAGATCAATCGATCTGAATCGATAAAACTATCGGTTCGTAGGCAGCCAATCCCTGTCGGAACAGGCTGCCGATGCGCGCCCTAGCCCACAAGTGCGTCTTGAATCGCCTTGTTGTAGATAATCCGTCCTGCCGTGGTTTTGATGTATTGGGAAATGCGATTTCCGTTGGCATCTTCTCGGATTCGGCGGAACTTATAGAGTTTGGTCACGGTGCCGTCTTCTGAGCGATCCTCTTTCTCTGGCGTCATGTCCGAATCATCGCCCTCCACTTCGCCCTCAAATCGCACCCAAATGTAGGAGTGAATATCAATCAGGCGCTGTTCGTAGGCAATGATCGCGTCATCCATGCTGGAGAAGTAGCGACCAGCGCCCAGTGTGGCTCTGGGATTTTCGACCGTCAGGTAGTAGCAGCCCAGCACCATATCTTGGCTAGGCGTGACGATGGGTCTACCCGTTGCAGGCGAGAGGATGTTGTTGGAGGCCAGCATCAGCAAGCGTGCTTCTGCCTGGGATTCCAGGGAGAGGGGCACATGGACGGCCATTTGGTCACCGTCAAAGTCTGCGTTGAAGGCGGGACAGACGAGTGGGTGAATTTGAATGGCGCGGCCTTCTACTAGAATCGGTTCAAAGGCTTGAATCCCCAGACGGTGGAGCGTCGGTGCCCGGTTGAGCAGTACGGGGTGTCCTTCGATCACTTCTTCCAACACATCCCAGATTTGGGGATCGTTGCGCTGAATCAGCTTCTTGGCGGCTTTGATGTTGTTGACCAAGCCCTGCCGGATTAACCGATGGATGACGAAGGGCTGGAAGAGTTCGATCGCCATTTCCCGAGGCAATCCACACTGGTGAATCTTCAGCTTGGGGCCAACCACAATCACCGACCGTCCGGAGTAGTCCACCCGTTTGCCCAGGAGGTTTTGCCGGAACCGTCCTTGCTTCCCTTCAATGATGTCGGAGAGGGATTTCAGGGGGCGGTTGTTGGCACCGACGACGGTACGACCCCGGCGACCGTTGTCGATCAGGGCATCCACGGCTTCCTGAAGCATCCGCTTTTCGTTGCGGACGATGATCTCAGGAGCCAGGATTTCCTGGAGTCGAGCTAGACGGTTGTTACGGTTGATAACACGGCGGTAGAGGTCATTTAAGTCGGAGGTGGCAAAGCGACCACCGTCCAGTTGCACCATCGGGCGCAGGTCGGGCGGAATCACCGGGATGACTTCGAGGATCATCCAGGAGGGGAGCGATCGCGTCGCAATAAAGTTGTCAATGACCCGCAGGCGCTTGATCAGCTTGGCGCGCTTTTGGCCTTTAGCCGTGGCGATATCTTCGCGGAGTTGCTCGGCTTCTTTTTCTAGCTCCAGGTCTTGCAGCAGACGTTGCAGCGCCTCAGCGCCAATGCCCACTTCAATGCCTACCAACTGAGAATCTTCGCTATAAAGCTGGTCTTCAATTTCAATCCACTGGTCTTCGGTCAGCAGTTGCTTATAGCTGAGGTTCTCGGCATTGCCGGGGTTGAGGACGACATAGGAGTTGAAGTAGACAATTTGCTCCACATCCCGCAGGGGCATATCGAGCAGAATCGCCATGTAGCTAGGAATCCCCTTGAGGTACCAGACATGGGCGACCGGAGCGGCCAGTTTGATGTAGCCCATGCGGTGTCGCCGGACGCGGGATTCAGTAACTTCAACGCCGCAGCGTTCGCAGACAATCCCCCGGTGACGGACTCTCTTGTATTTGCCACAGTGGCATTCCCAATCCTTCGCGGGGCCAAAGATGCGTTCGCAGAAAAGACCATCCATCTCCGGCTTCAGCGTTCGATAGTTGATCGTTTCGGGTTTCGTTACTTCGCCGACGACCAGGCCATTCGGTAACGTCCGCTCTCCCCATTGCCGAATGCGATCGGGAGATGCCAGACCAATTTTGACGTAGTCAAACCGCTGTTCTAGCTTTGGCATCGCTGCTTACTTCCTTTTATATTGAGCAATTTAGGCAATTCTTTAGGCAGTTCTGATAGCCAGGGGGTTAGATCTGGCCGTTGGTTCGATCCAGTGGGGGCGATCGGGCGATCGGGTTTTTAGCCGCTCAATCTTGTGGCTTGGAGCAGACCTCAAACCCAACCACCCTGAAATAGAGCCTATTCCTCTTCCATTTCCATGTCTTCGCTAGCGGAAATGGACTCGTAGGTAGGACGAGAGGGGGTGCGACGGTTGCCGACATCCGCCATCAGGTCAACCTCAATATCGCGACTGCTGCCGTCCTCCTGGGTTTGCAGCTTGTGTGCCGCAATGTCCAAACAGAGGGACTGAAGCTCTCGCATCAACACCTTGAAGGATTCGGGCGTACCGGGTCGAGGAATCGCTTTGCCTTTGACGATCGCATTCAGTGCCTCATTCCGCCCTTGCATGTCGTCCGATTTCACGGTCAACAGTTCTTGCAGAATGTAGGCTGAACCGAAGGCTTCCAGCGCCCAAACTTCCATTTCGCCGAAGCGTTGGCCACCCTGCTGTGCCTTACCGCCCAATGGCTGTTGGGTAACCAGCGAGTAGGGGCCGGTAGAACGGGCGTGGATCTTGTCGTCAACCAGGTGAACCAGTTTCAGCATGTAGGCTTTGCCTACGGTAACAGCGCGATCGAAGGGTTCACCCGTGCGCCCATCGTAGACTTGGATTTTGCCAGGATTATCGGGGTTGAATACCCAGTCTTGCCCGGTGCGATCCCGCGCTTCCATAATTTTGCCGTGGGTGGTCAACCGGGAAGCCTCTTCGCCGTACATCTCGTCAAAGGGAATCATCTTGAATCGGGCATCCAGGTTATGTCCTGCCCAACCCAGAAGACATTCAAACACCTGACCGACGTTCATCCGAGAAGGTACCCCCAGCGGGTTGAGAACAATGTCGATCGCCGTCCCATCCGGCAGATAGGGCATGTCTTCGACAGGCAGAATCCGGGAAATAATTCCCTTATTGCCGTGACGACCCGCCATTTTGTCGCCCACCTGAATCTTGCGCTTTTGGGCGACATAGACCCGAACGACCATGTTGGCACCGGGCGGCAGTTCGTCGCCCTGCTCTCGGGTGAAGACTCGGACATCCACCACACGGCCTTTTTCACCGTTTGGCACCCGCAGGGAGTTGTCTCGGACATCTCTGGCCTTTTCCCCGAAAATGGCGCGCAGCAGCTTTTCTTCCGGTGGCTGATCCGATTCCCCTTTCGGCGTGACCTTGCCCACGAGAATGTCGCCGGACTCGACCCAAGCCCCGATGCGAATAATCCCCGTTTCATCCAGTTGACGCAGGGCATCTTCCCCGACGTTGGGAATTTCTCGGGTAATTTCTTCGGGACCCAGCTTGGTTTGACGGGCTTCAATCTCGTACTTCTCAATGTGAATCGAGGTGTAGACATCGTCTGCCACCAGGCGTTCGCTGATCAGGATCGCGTCCTCGTAGTTGTAGCCTTCCCAGGGCATGTAGGCCACCAGGACATTTTGTCCTAGCGCCAGTTCGCCGCCTTCTGTGGCAGAACCATCGGCCAGAATTTGTCCGGCCACGACGCGCTGACCGGAGAAGACGATCGGGCGCTGGTTAAGACAGGTGTCCTGGTTCGATCGCTGATACTTCTGCAACTGGTATTCAATTTCATGGCCTTCGGGAGGACGTACCCGGATGCGGTTGGCATCCACATGGGTGACTTCTCCATCCGTCCGGCTAACGATTACCATCCCCGAGTCCCGCGCCGCCTGGGCTTCTAGCCCGGTGCCCACTAGGGGACGCTCAGGGTGGAGCAGGGGGACTGCCTGCCGTTGCATGTTGGAACCCATCAGGGCACGGTTAGCGTCGTCATGCTCTAGGAACGGAATCAGCGAAGTCGCCACCGAGATGATTTGCACCGGAGAGATCGCTACATAGTCCACCTCATCGGGCGTGGTGGTGGTGAACTCCTGTCGATAGCGGACGGGGACTTGTTCACCCAGAATGTAGCCATTCTCATCCATAGCCACGTCTCCGGCTGCCACCCGCAGATCATCTTCTTCATCTGCGGTCATGTAGACGGGAGGTCGTTCCTTCAGCACTCGGCCATTTTCCGCATAGAAAAAGGGCGTTTCGATGAAGCCATAGGCGTTGACACGGGCATGGGTGGCCAGTGAACCAATCAGCCCCGCGTTGGGACCTTCTGGCGTTTCAATCGGGCAGATGCGGCCATAGTGGGAGGGGTGAATGTCTCGCACGGCAAAGCCTGCCCGTTCACGAGTTAGACCGCCTGGGCCGAGGGCACTGAGACGGCGCTTGTGGGTTAGCTCAGCTAGGGGATTGGTTTGATCCATAAACTGGGAGAGCTGAGAAGACCCAAAGAATTCCTTAATCGCAGCAACCAAGGGTTTGGGGTTGACCAGGGAGGCTGGGGTGAGGGCATCGGCATCGGAAACGGTCATCCGTTCTCGGATGATGCGCTCCAGACGGTTGAGGCCGACCCGCACCTGGTTTTGCAGCAGTTCACCGACCGAGCGCACCCGGCGGTTGCCCAAGTGGTCAATGTCATCGATGCTGCCCAGGTCAAATTCCAGGTTGATTAAGTAGTCGATCGCCGACAGAATGTCCTGGGGGGTCAGAATCCGGGTTGCTTCCGGGACATTCAGCCGCAGCTTTTTGTTGAGCTTGTAGCGTCCGACTTTGCCCAAGTCATAGCGCTTGGGGTCAAAGAAGCGGGAATCCAGTAGCTGTTGACCGCCAGAAACCGTGGGAGGCTCACCGGGACGGAGTTTCCGGTATAGCTCCATGAGGGCTTCTTCTTCGTTGTATTGGCCTTCTTTTTCGATGGTTTTTTGGAAGTACTCGGGGTGGCGTAGGGCATCGAAGATTTCGCCGTCGCTGAGCCCCAGAGCTTTGAGGAGAACCTGGGCTGAGAGTTTGCGGGTCTTGTCGATCCGCACCCAGACGAGGTCGTTTTTATCCGTTTCAAACTTCAGCCATGCGCCCCGGTTGGGGATCAGGCTGGCATTGAAGGCGCTGCGTCCATTTTTGTCGATTTCTTTTTTGTAATAAACGCCAGGGCTACGGACGATTTGGTTGACGATGACGCGCTCAGCGCCATTGATAATGAAGGTGCCACGATCGGTCATCAGCGGCAAATCGCCGATGAAGACTTCTTGTTCTTTGATCGTGCCGTCTTCCTTATTAATCAGACGGGTGGGAACATACATTTGCACGGCATAGGTGCTGTCCCGCCGCTTGGCTTCGTCTACGTCATATTTAGGCCGCCTCAGCCGATAGTCTTTGCCCAGGAAGTGCAACTCCAACTTTCCGGTGTAGTCTGTGATGGGCGAGAAGCTGTCTAATTCTTCGATTAAACCTTCTTCTAAGAACCAGCGAAAACTCGCCCGCTGAATTTCTACTAGGTCTGGTAGGGTAAAAACGGGTGCGGATTGGGTTAGGTTACTCATGCGGCTCCTCAAGTAGGTCAGTCTTAGGGGGAGTTACCCTTAAGGTGATGGGATCGAGATAAACATCGGTTAAGATGCAAGGGTCTTTCGATGCAAGGGATTGCACGATGAAATCGCTGAACAACGAACGACCCAAGGGGAAAATTTCAAGCAAGATGTAGAAAAACGCAAAAATGTCAGTCTTCGTAGAGTGAAGACTGATCCCATTAATGTAGGCTCAAGTGGGGTCTAGAACTGGACTTGAGAAATTCTTCAAGAGAGATTTCAATAGATAGAGTTAGGGCTAGGATAATTTTATGGCAGGGAGAGCATAACGCATACTACAGTGTCTGTCAACTCTCTGAACCTCCAACTTTAGGCAAATTTAGGGGAGGAATCTGAGGTGATCAAGCCTTAAGTCAAGTTCTATCAACGGTTCGCTGCATCCATCAGAATTTCTCATCACTGCCTCTCCTTATTATGACGTATGCTTTCTGATTTGTGTTCGAGAGTTTGAGGGGGGAAAAGGGAAAAGGGGAAGGGGGAGTGGCTTGATGATTCTTCTCGGAATGAATCATTGAGAGATTATTGTAGGAGTCTTGAACCTTGGCGGAATCTCAACGAATTAATCCCTTGAAATCCCTTTGTCTTTTTCCCTTCTCATTCACTCAGACTTAAACCAAATAGCTCACATGCGTTCGCTGTCGTTTGTTCAGCCAGGGTTTCGAGGGGGATGCCTCGCAACTTTGCGACTTGTTCCGCGACGTAGCGCACGTAGGCGGGTTGGTTGCGGCGCTCTCCGCGTTTGGGGACGGGAGAGAGGAAGGGGCAGTCGGTTTCGATCAGGAGGCGATCGCTCGGTACCATTTGGGCAGAAGCCTGAACCTGGGTTGCGTTTTTGAAGGTGACAATGCCACTGAAGCTGATGTAGAAGCCCAGGTCGAGGAACCATTGGGTTTCTTCAGGGGTGCCGCTCCAGCAGTGCATCACGCCTTGGATGTGGCCTTGCTCAGCCTGGAACTTGCTGAGCAAATCGGCCATGGCTTCGGCAGCATCGCGGCAGTGGACAATGATGGGGCGGTTGAGGCTGTGGGCGATCGCCAATTGCTCCCAGAAGACTTGCTCCTGGAGCGATCGGTTTTCGGCCTTGTAGAAGTCCAGTCCCATTTCCCCGATCGCCACCACTCTCGCGTCAGACTCGGCCAACGCCAGGATCTGGGTGGCCGAGTCGGAAGTCCATTTATCGACATCCAGGGGATGGAGGCCGACGGCAAAGGAGACTTCGGGGAAGCGGTTGGCGATCGCTTGAATTTGAGTGAACTCAGCGGGTTCGACACAGGAGTGAACGAGGCGGACAACACCTGCTTCACGCCAATTTTGAGCCACAACCTCTAGGTCTGGCTCAAAGCTGTCGAAGTTGATGTGAACATGGGTGTCGATCAGTTGCATTGGCACTTGTATGAGCGGCTATTAAGCTGCTGTAAAAAGAGTGGGAGGTTACGGCTTGCTCACATCCCATCTGCCAACGCTGGCTGATTAGGATGCCGCTTGTTGAGCCTGTTGGGCTTTAAGGGCTCTGGCCAATCTTGCCTTTTTGCGCGCTCCAGTGTTGGGGTGCAGGACACCACGCTTGACAGCGCGATCGATTTTGCTGAAGGCGTTGGACATGGACTGTTGGACGACCTGCTGAGTTTCGTCGCTGGGGTTTGCGGCATGGGCGTTGACCGCAGCGAAGTACTTCTTCATCAGGGTTTTGACCGCTGATTTGTAGGATTTGTTATGGAGGCGGTTGCGTTCCGCAATCTCGACGCGCTTGAGCGCAGACTTGATGTTTGCCACGGTTAATTCTTAGTAAGTTGGGAAGGTGTGTATACTTTTTGCGATCTACAATCGTAGCGAACAATTGGCTAAAATGCTAAAAATATTTTTCTTGGCTTTTTGAAACATTTGTACTAATATCAAGCCTATTCAATAGCTAGTTCGATGGCTAAAGCTAGTTCGATGGCAAAGCTAGTTCGATAGCTAAATTGGAGCAGCAATATTTGAGCAGCAATATTTGAGCAGCAGTATTGGAGCAGCAAGTTTATGGGGGCGAATTTGGGGATGAAGGCATTGATCATCCAGGGACTTGGCTTAATGGGAAGAATCAAATGTCATGAATCAAAAATGAATTGAATAAAACTTCCTGACAGGAATAAAAAAGGACTGTAAATTCAAATCTTCTTAGGGTTAGAGGTATTTGATTGGAAATTTTGATAGGACGATTTGGATTCACGAGTTCAACCCGTTTCCTCAACCCTTGAAAATCCAGTTAAGCTATAAGAAATTAGTTGTTACAGAACTGGTTTCTAGAATCATCCGTTCCTTCACACCATGTGGCGATGCTGCGAATTATCACTCAGCGGGCTGAGGCACTCAACGAATTGCGACGAATCTGCGATCGCACCCACGATGACCAGGTTGTTCATAAAGAGGCAACGGTTCGCGAAGTGCTGCAAGCCGTTAAGCGGCAAGGCAATCGAGCCGTATTGCACTACACGGAAGAATATGATCAGGTACACCTAAAGCCTGAAGAACTGCGGATTAGTGGGGCAGAGTTAGATGCGGCCTATCAGCAGGTTTCGCAAGAACTTCTAGAGGCGATCCGGCTAGCCTGTTGCCAAGTAGAGGCGTTCCATCGTCAGCGAGTGCCCAAGAGCTGGGTGCAGTTTGGCGAGGATGAAGTCGTGTTGGGCAAGCGCTATACCCCGGTCGATCGCGCAGGACTATATGTCCCTGGAGGCCGCGCCGCCTACCCCAGCACCGTGATCATGAACGCGATTCCCGCCAAGGTCGCCAAGGTTCCTCGCATTGTCATCGCTACGCCTCCCGGCCCCGATAAGCTGGTCAATCCTGCGGTCTTAGTTGCGGCTCAAGAAGCGGGTGTCCAGGAAATTTATCGGATCGGTGGGGCACAGGCGATCGCCGCTATGGCCTACGGCACCGAAACCATCCCCAAGGTCGATGTCATCACCGGCCCTGGCAATATCTATGTCACCCTGGCCAAAAAGTTGGTCTATGGCACGGTCGGTATTGATTCGCTGGCAGGCCCCTCTGAGGTGCTGATTATTGCTGATGGAGCCGCTAATCCGGTTCATGTCGCCGCAGATATGCTGGCGCAAGCCGAACATGACCCGATCGCCGCAGCCATCCTGATCACCACTGATAAAGATCTGGCCAATCAGGTGGTTCTGGAAGTCAAGCAACAGCTTCTCAACCATACCCGCAAGATTTTGACGGAGAAAGCGATCGCCCACTATGGCCTCGTCATCGTCGTCGATTCCCTGGAAGCCGCCGCCGAACTCTCCAACGAATTCGCCCCAGAACACCTCGAACTGGAAGTCGCCGAACCCTGGGAACTCCTGGAACATATCCGCCACGCCGGAGCCATTTTCCTGGGCAACTCCACCCCCGAAGCGGTCGGCGATTACCTGGCAGGCCCCAACCACACGCTGCCTACCTCCGGTTCTGCCCGCTATGCTTCTCCTCTGGGCGTTGAGGTGTTTATGAAGCACTCTAGTCTAATTCAGTACTCCCACAAGGCATTGCAGCAGATGGCTGGGGCGATCGACACCCTGGCTACTGCTGAAGGTCTACCGTCTCATGCTGATTCGGTCAAGCTGAGAATGCTGGAAGAATAACGGTGACATCTGAAGAAACTCTACAGGCTAGGTTGATGAACATCACCTAGCCTGTTTGCTGTAGATTCTCCGAAGAAGACATCCTGCATGTTTAGCTAGGGGATGGGCGGAGTATTAGCCGGAACAAATTTAAATCGCAGAGACGCAGAGACGCGGAGGGGGAAGGGGGAAGGGGAAAGGCGAAAGGGGAAAGGCGAAAGGCGAAAGGGGAAAGGCGAAAAGTTTATAGAGAAGATTAAATTCCCACCCATCCACCCATCTATCCATCCACCCATCCACCCATCCACCCATCTACTCCCCACTCCCCACTCCCCACTCCCCACTCCCCACTCCCCACTCCCCACTCCCCACTCCCCGAACATGCTAAGTTGAGAAGACTCGCGACCATTGGGAAGCTGGCTTGAGAGGCATATGTTGAAAAAAATTTTAGTTGCGCTGGATCATTCAGACTTGTCTGATCAGGTGGTGGAGACACTGCTTCAGTTTCAGTTGGAAGGAGTAGCGGAGGTCGTGCTTGCCCATGTGGTTGCCAATGCCGACAGTGACCCTGATGTGGCTGTCGATCGCCCCCAAGCTGACACTGAAACTATTCCCCAGCAGTCTTTAGAGAAGCTCCAGACCTACCAGGCGCAGATTCCCTGCAAGAGCGCATTGGAAATTGTCACCGGTGATCCGGCGGAAGAGATTGTGCGGTTGGCTAATATTCATCAGGCTGAGCTAATTGTGATTGGCAGCCGGGGGTTGACTGGGATGAGCCGGATTCTTCAGGGTTCGGTCAGTGGGCAGGTTGTAGAAGAGGCTCACTGTTCGGTGCTGGTGGTGAAGCCCAAATTAGGTTAGAGCTTTCTACTTCTAGGTTTTTTGAGAAAAGCTGATGTGCAGAAGGAGGGGGGCAAAGCCTCCCTCCTTCTGCACATCAGATCTGTAGACTCTGCACTAGGAATGGACTAACTGTCGGCTTTCGTTGGCCAGTAGAAGTCCCTTAAATAGATGGAGTCCATCGGTGCAACCCAGCATGGGGTCAGAGGCGCGTTCAGGGTGAGGCATCATGCCCATGACGTTGCCGCGTTGGTTGCAGATTCCGGCAATGTTGTTGAGTGAGCCATTGGGGTTGCCTGCTGCGGTGGTTTCGCCAGAGGGGGTGCAGTAGCGGAACAGCACCTGGCGATCGCGCTCTAGTGCTTCGAGGGTGGCGGGGTCTGCGTAATAGTTGCCCTCGCCGTGGGCGATCGGTAGAGTAATCACCTGACCCTGTTCGTAGTTTTGTGTCCAGGGCAGGTCGTTGCGCTCGACTCGTAGGGGAACGCGATCGCACACAAAATGCAAATCTCGATTTCGCATCAACGCACCGGGCAGCAGTCCTGTCTCGGTTAGCACCTGGAAGCCATTACAAATGCCCAGGACAAACTTGCCTTGCTCGGCATGTTGCAGGGTCGCCTGAAGGGCTGGGGAGAACCGGGCGATCGCACCACATCGCAGATAATCACCATAGCTGAAGCCACCCGGAATAATGACCACATCCAGGTCGCTGATATCGCTCTCCTCATGCCAAACCATGCGCGTCGGCTGCTGCAAAATATCCTGAACCACCATTGCGACATCTCGATCGCAGTTTGACCCTGGAAAGACAATGACACCAAATTTCATGAAGTTCTCCCGGTTGACCGATAGGCGGGTCGATGAAGCGATCGACCAGTTGGATAAGGGGAGCGATCGCCAACGATTCTAAGAATAGCGCAATGGGTAGGGCGATCGGCGGGGATTGTCAGCGCTTGACTAACTTGGACGCAATCTCGGGCTGCCAAACGCCGATTGTTTCTAAAACCTGGTACCCAGGATGATCCTTGAAACGGGAGGTCTGCCTCCAGAAGTAGCAACTCCAGTAACTCGTTACTTTTTGGCATAACCGGGTATTGAACTCTGGATTTTCTTGGATGAATTGCCTGTAGGGCTGAGATTGTAGCGATCGGCTTTGGCTAGCTAGAAACTGGATGATTTCGATGACAGATCATTACGACATTGACCAGCAGGGGAGAGGCGATGGAACAAGCTAAACGGGATTTACTGGAATCTAAAGGCTGGAAAGTTGGCACGGTTTCAGATTTCTTGGAGCTAACGCCAGAAGAGAACACCATGGTTGAAATTAAGCGGAAGTATGCGGTAACTTGGAGCGAAGAAACGTCAGAAATCCCAAGCGTTAGGCGGAGGCGGGGAAATCCCATTCGTCTATACGATAGCGTAGTTCATACTTGCCCTAAGCAAAAGCTTAAAAGATCGCCGTCAAAAGATGATGACTCAAAGCGAACTTGCTTCTCACATGGGTTCTAGCCAGCCTCGGATTGCCAAAGCGGAAAACGGAGATGCTTCAGTGTCGATCGAATTATTGATTCGGGCAATGTTGGCAACAGGAGCAACGCCTCAAGAGATTGGGCAAGTTATTGCCAATGTAGGCTAGTCAATCATTGGGCTAGTCAATCATTGGGCTAGCAAATCATTGGGCTAGCAAATCATTGGGCTAGCCAACTCACAGCAAGAAGTACAGCAGGACTCGACTTCCCGCTGTACTTCTTATCGATCAGATTGACAATTAGGAAGGATTAAAAACGAGGAGCGGGCTGTCCGGGAGAGGATGGCACTTCGCTTTCGCTGGGGAGGGTTTGGGTGGGAGCCGTAGTGTTGCTGGGGGCGCTTAACGAATTGCCGGACGGGCTGCTGGACGGAGTGTTGGATGGGTTAGAGGATTCGGGGAAACGGCTGTCGCCTCGGTTGCCGGGGCTGGGTTCGCCGGGGGAAGAGGGCACTGGGCTTTCGCTGGGGAGCGTTTGGGTGGGGGCAGTGGTGCCACTGGGCGATCGCAGAGCATCGATTTCGGGGGTGAGGCGATCGCTGCGGGTTTCGTTTTGGTAAGTTGCACTCGAATCGTAGGTGCCGCCGCCTCGGCAGAGAGAGTTGAGGGGAGAACGAACACAGAGAATTCTAAACCCTTCGTTAGAGAGACGAAACTCAGGAACCCCGGCGGATTGAGCCATAGCAGGTGCCCCCATTAGCACACCGACTCCAGCGGCTCCCAACACTGCCAGAAAAGACTTGATCGATAAAGGATAGCGCATATTCAGATTGCTCCTAGCGTGACAGTTTACGTGACCCATCAACGCTAACAAAGGCGCATTCGTTTACCTCCTGTCTAGAGGATGAACAGATCTCTCCCTGTTAGTAGATCTATATGGAACTATTTCTCGCCCTCTCCAATGATGGAGCGGATGCCCTCCATGGTGGCGGGGATGCTGCGAGGGTCCATGAACATAACCTTGCTGCTGGGGCTGGTGCCAATTTTGCCGCCTACATCCAGATAGTTTTGCGCCATCAGAAATTGCAGGGCTTCAGCCGCATGGGGGTCGCTTTGTAGCGTTTTGGCGATAATTTGCAAGGCTTCGGCAGTCGCTTGGGCTTGCAAAACCTTTTCCTGGCGAGCGGCCTGGGCGCGCATGATGGTGGCCTTTTGTTCGGCTTCGGCTCGCAGAAGGAGGGATTTTTGTTGGGCTTCGGCATCTAGCACCTGGGCATCGGCCTTGCCTCGGGCGCTGTTGACGGAGGATTCGCGGTCGCCTTCAGAGGTGAGGATGGCGGCTCGTTTGCGGCGTTCTGCGGACATTTGCAGTTCCATCGACTCCTGAACGGCCTTGGACGGGACAATGTCTCGCAGTTCAACGCGGGTCACCTTCACCCCCCAAGGATCGGTGGAGATATCCAGTTCGCGCAGCAGGAGTTCGTTGATTTCGGTACGGGCGGTGAAGGTTTGGTCGAGTTCGAGTTGTCCCATCTCGGCTCTGATTTGGGTCAGCACCAGGTTGACCATGGCGGATTGCAAATTTTGCACCTTGTAGAAGGCTTTTTCCATATCGACAATCCGCCAGTAAACGACGGCATCCACGGAGATTGAGACGTTATCTCGGGTGATGCAGGACTGGGGTGGAATATCGAGTACTTTTTCGCGAATGGTTTCTTGGTAGGCGACCCGATCGAGAAAAGGAAGGGTGAAATTCAAACCAGGAGTTAGTTTTTTGTTATAGCTGCCCAGCCGTTCCACTAGGGCTTCATTTCCCTGGTTAACAATCCGAACGGAACCTGCTAGGCTTGCGCCACCCAGCGCCACAATGATGAATGCAAAGAAACCTTCCATGAAAACCTCCGGGATTGGATTTGAAGTGAGTGAGCAATCAGATAACGCTGTATTTCTAAATTGGGTTGCTAGAAGTGGATTGGCTAAATTGGGTCGTTCCCCGATCGCAGCAAATACTCGGGCATGACGATTAGCGTGGTGCCTCGACGTTCGATGACATAGACGCGCTGGTGGGGTGCGATCGCCATCTCCTCATCCCCACATCTTGCCTGCCAAGAATTCCCCTCATACAGCACCCGCCCCGTCTGTCCCGGCAGAATCTCGGTCAAAGTTTGTGCCTCTTTAGAATCTTCAATACTGCGATCGGTTCGCTTCGGCACAAAGCGGCGCATCAGCAAGTTAAAGCCAACCGAAAGCCCCATCCAGATCGCGACCTGCACTCCAACACTGGGAATCACCATAGCCAGAAACGCCACAATGATGGCGCTAATGCCCATCGTCAGTTCAACAAAGGCCGTCGGAAGGACAAACTCTAGGACGCAAAGGATAAAGCCTGCAATGAGCCAAAGGAGAGTGGGGGACATGGGGGAAGGGGGGAAAGGGGAAAGGCGAAGGGGGAAAGGCGAAGGGGGAAAGGCGAAGGGGGAAGGTAATGAATGGATGAGCAGCAATGTTCTTTGAGTGGGCGTTCTTGCTCCTCAACTTCATTCCGAGGGTTTAATTCCGGGTTTTGCTCCCGAGATGACATCGAGGAAAGATCCAGGTTCACCCTTTCCCCTTGTCCCTTTCCCCTTTCGCCTGAAAGAAGCCGGACTGAGCTTGCCCACTTCTACCGCGCTTCAGCCATCTCTATCACCAGACAGATGGCTAGAATTCCTGCTGGCTGTACGCTAGCAAAAATTTTGGGGAGTGGGGCAGAACGTGAATAATCATTACGTTTCAGGACAAATTGTGAGCGAAGTGAAATTTGCGCTTTAACTTGGGGAGTTTATTAAATGCCGGTTGATAAAAGGGTGGGAGTATTCCCGGTCACCGCGATCGCCCACCTCGTTCAATCCTGTTCCCTGTAAACGTTTTCCATGCCGCAGGTGCCATGACCCATACGCAGCAACGCCCTTCTCAAGTTTCGCGATCGACGGCTCCCGTTTCGACCGCACCTGTTCCGACTGCACCTGTTTCGACCGCAACGGCTTCCTCGGAAGCCCTGGTGCATCGATCGCCGTTTCATCTGCAATGCGCTAACCCCGAATGTCAGCATCCAGCCAATGATTTGGGCAAGCGGTTGTGCGATCGCTGTCATCAACCCCTGGTGTATCGCTATGTGTGGGCGATCGGCGCAAAGGCGGCTCAGTTTGAGGCGGGTACTTTTATTGCCCATCGCTATGTGGTCATGAGTCCGCAGATTTGGCTGGACACCCAGCCCCTGTTTCCTCCCGAGGTGCCCAACATTCCCGATGAGGCGCTGCCCTATCTGCACCTTTATCGCCATCGGCTGCACCTGCCCAACCTCCATGGCTTCTGTCCCACCACAACCAACAGTCCGCCGATTTTTCTGTTAGACAATGCGCCGATTAACGAGTCTGGGATTCTATTGCCCAGTCTGCAATCGGTTTGGAAAGGTGCGACAACGGTGCGGCAGGTTTACTGGCTCTGGCAAATGCTGCAACTCTGGACACCGTTGAAGCAGCAGGGCGTTTCCAATAGTTTGCTGGTGGCGGAGAATCTGCGTGTTGAAGGCTGGCGCATCCGGCTGCGCGAACTGATTCCCGATCCGGTTTCCCTTGAGCCTTCTCCAGAACTCCGAGACTTGGCCAATTTCTGGCTTACCTGGGTAAGTACGGCGCATCCCAGCATTGCCGAAACGCTGCAAAACTTCTGCTATGACCTGCAAACGGTTGAAGAAACCCAGGCCGATCTGCAATCCTTTGGCATTCCCATCCAAAGCACGCCAACGGGTACAGTGCCCCCAACGATCGCCCATCACCTCAACCAAATTCTGCTGGAGGAAGCGGCACAACAGCCTCTGCATCTAGACATTGTCGGTGCCACCACCACTGGACCGAAGCGGGGTCACAATGAGGATGCCTGTTTCCCAGCCGCAGCACGAGTCAAGCATCCGCTGTTGCCGCATGTGGCGATCGTTTGTGACGGGATTGGTGGTCATGAAGGCGGTGAGGTGGCCAGTCAGTTGGCGATGAACTCTCTCCAGCTTCAACTGCGGGTTCTCCTGGAAGATTACCAGGCCAAGTCCGAACCCGTTTCCCCCGCAGTCGTGACGCAGCAGCTTAGCTCTATGGTGCGGGTCGCCAACAATATGATTGCTGCCCGAAATGATGCTCAGGGGCGATCGTCCCGGCAGCGCATGGGGACAACGCTGGTCATGGCTGTGCAGCTACCGCAGCAGGTGATGACACCCAAGGGCTTGAACAATGCCCATGAGTTGTATCTGGTCAATGTCGGCGATAGTCGCGCCTATTGGCTCACCCCTAGCCACTGTGTTCAACTGACGGTGGACGATGATGTGCTAACGCGGGAAGTGTCTCTGGGACGACAGCTTTACCAGGAGGCCGTTCTTCGTCCGGATGCAGGCGGCCTCTCCCAAGCGATGGGAACGCGCGATGCTGATCTGCTCCATCCTCGGGTACAGCGGTTCGTGGTGGAAGAAGATGGCCTTTTGTTGCTCTGCTCTGATGGTCTAAGTGATGGCGATCGCATTGAGCAATTCTGGCAGCAAACCACCGGGCAGGCACTCCGGGGCGATATTTCCCTGGAGCAAGCGACCCAGAACTGGATTGCGATCGCCAACGAACAAAACGGCCATGACAACACCTCGGTCGTCCTGATGCGCTGTCGTGTCACCCACACCGACGAGTTCGATGCCGAAACCGACCTGCCACTGCTTGAAACCGCTAATCCAGAGTTGCTGAGCGAAGAACTCGCAGATTTCACCGCAGCGTCTAGAGCCTTACTCTATGACGACCTGAACCCTGGGGCGGAGCAGTTGAGCGATCGCACATCCACCGCATCCAGCACCCGACCCGCACCCCGCGAACAGTCCAGAGTCTCCAGACCCTGGCTCCTCACCGCAGGCATCGCCCTGATGATGTTCATCTTAGGAGGCGTTGGCATTGCCCTCTGGCAACAACTCGACCCTACCGGATTCAGACAAACCGTACTCCGCCAACCCAGTGCCCCCGAGACTCAACCGACCGAACCCCAGAATCTGCCTAGGTTTTTGATTAACCACGATTAAGGTGGATGAGTGGATGGGTGGATGGGTGAATCGCACTAAGTTAAACGACTTTTAGTTTGCACAAACCAGATTCTAAAACCGTGCCACGATAAGGGAAAAGCTATCAATCTAGATGCCAATCAGCTTACAACTTTCCTTTGCTTAATTCTCCTTCCCCTTTTCCCCTTTCATCCTCCTTGTCCCTCTTTTCTTCCTCTTTTCTCTTCTTTACAGCAGATTTCATTCAAGTGCAGTAAGAGACGTGAGTTACAGTAGCGGGACGCAGCCCTGCTACCGTAACTCGTACTTTTGTATCTCTCCTGTTCTTCTCTTTACCCACCGTTTTTGTCAAAGGAGGCTAAATGTTGAGTGGTGAAAGAAAAAGGTTAGTGGAAAGGAGATCTAATTTTTGTTTCGATCTGATGACCCGTTAATTCATGAAGGTTGCAGTTTGATAAGACGATTTGCTTAGATATCTTCCCCATGAATGTTTCACCCATCCACCCATCCACCTATCCACCCATCCACTCCCCACTCCCCACTCCCCACTCCCCAAAAGAAAAACCTATCACTTCCCTGTTGTTGCGATAGATTTTCCAAAGATAGGAAGGGGAGCATCATGTGCAAAGATAGTTGAAGTGTTTTGCCTCGTCTCCTTTGGGAGAATAGATGGCGGGGCAGGAGTTTCAGAACAATTATCTTACGGCTATGAAAGTTGGCGATCGCGTTCGTGTGAAAGAATCTGTTGTGGTGTACCACCATCCTAGTCATCGCAATCAAGCCTTTGATATTCAAGGTTTGGAGGGTGAGGTCACCTCGATTGCGTCGGAGTGGCATGGCAAACCCATCAGTGCAAACTTCCCGCTCGTGGTGAAGTTTGAGGGCAAGTTTAAGGCTCATCTCAGGGAGAATGAGCTAGAAATCGTATCGCAATAGCACTGGCAGAATTAGCCGTTGCGGCGGGGAAAGTTTGTGTAGGGGCAGCGATCGGTCTGCTGAGCGATCGGTTTGCCGATTTAGCGACGTTTTCGGGAAAACCACTGCATAATGTTCAGTTCGCTTTGCATTTTGGCCAAGTCGCTGCGGTTCTGGGCGGCGACTTGGTGGTACCAACGACAATGTTCCTCGAAGGCTTCCCGTGCCTGAACCTCGTGATAAAACGCCTGAGTCGTCTCGTAAACGCTAAACACCTCCTCAAACTCGGCTTGAGGAGTCGGAATGATGTGATGCGGAAAGTTTGACATGGGCTTGGGGGTCTTCAGGTCGGACGGTGACAGGAGTGGGAGGCTTTGACTTGGGCGATCGGCTTGTGCGAGAGATCGATCGGGCAGTGCGACCCGCTAGCCTCATTCTAGTGTTGATGCATCATGCTTAACCTGCGCCTTTCACTTTTGCTGAAACGCTTGATACCTTTGTTACTTATAAAGGGAAGAGGGACGCTTTAATAGAAATGGTGTTGAGGGTGGTGCATTCTCCTCTATTTTCAGATTTAATAAATTTCTTCCATACTGGAGGAAGGTGACTAAAGGGCTATTCTAAATGTCAGAGCTACTTAAAAGAATTACAACCAACCCTAGACAATGTGGAGGCCGTCCCTGCATTCGAGGGATGAGAATTCGAGTATCAGATGTCTTAGAGCTATTCGCGGCTGGATTAAATGCTGAGCAGATTTTGGAAGAAATGCCTGATCTGGAAGCGGATGATTTGAAAGCAGCACTTCTATATGCTTCTCGAAAGCTCAATCATCCAGTGTTAGTAGCATGACGATTTGGGTTAATGCCCATCTATCGCCTGCGATCGCAATTTGGACAACCAGCACTTTCGGCGTAACGGCACTCGCTTTACGAGATGTGGGTTTGAGGGATGCTGAAGATCCTGAGATTTTCGAGACAGCGAAAGCCCAAGGAATTATTTTGATGACAAGAGGGGCGATCGATTTTGTACGGAGCCGATCCAAAAGCTAAACATCCGATGAAGGGATTTCCACAGATCTGCTTCATTCAGAACACAGTGTCGAATCCGAATATTCTCATTGGCGACTATACCTATTACGACGATCCAGAAGACTCAGAAAACTTTGAGCGCAATGTTTTGTATCATTTTCCGTTCGTGGGCGATCGCCTCATCATTGGAAAATTTTGTGCTTTGGCCAGAGGCATAAAATTCATCATGAACGGTGCAAATCACAAGCTAGACGGGTTTTCGACCTATCCGTTTTACATCTTCGGCAACGGCTGGGAGAAGGTTACTCCTGACGATGAAGAATTGCCATACAAAGGCGATACCGTCATCGGTAACGATGTGTGGATCGGGTATGAAGCGGTAATCATGCCGGGGGTGCGGGTGGGGGATGGAGCCATCATTGCCGCCAAGTCAGTCGTGGTGAGTGATGTTTTACCCTATACGATCGTGGGTGGGAATCCAGCCCGATGTATCCGGCAACGCTTTGAGGATGAGGTGATCCAAGCTTTGCTGGAAATTGCTTGGTGGAGTTGGGACATTGAGAAGATTACGCGCAATCTGGACAAAATTGTAGCGGCAGACATTGGAGCGCTGAGAAATTGCGAGTAGTAGTGCCCTGGCATTGGGGCAAATCGAGATCACTATCCTTGTGTTGATGCATTATGGCTTAACCTGCGCCGTTCACTTTTGTTGAAACGCCTGATACTTTTGTTGGAAGTTAAACTAATAGAAATTTTCCTGTAGGTTGGTCAGAATGAAAAACCCTTCAGTCAAACAAGAAGCGCAACGCATGGTTGAGGAACTTGCTGAGAATGCAACCTGGGATGATCTGATGTACAGAATCTATGTTCGTCAGGCAATTGAGTCAGTATTGAAGGATAGCGAGTCGAGCCGAACTTTAGATGTGAAGGATCTGCGGGCAAGATTTGGATCACAACCGTGAAAATTCACTGGACGAATACAGCGATCGACCACATCGTATCGATCCAGGAGTATTCCTGCCGTGGTTCATGGTGTCCAGGAGCTATAAGTCCAAGAAGTATCAGAAAAATCTGGCAGGGAACCGAATCGCTACTAAACCCAGCCCCGCAAACGGTAGATTGCAAACCCCAGATACTCCTTCAGCGCACGAGTGAAGCGATCGAGATTATCGCTATCCGGCAGTAGATTGAGAATGGCCGCCTGGGTGGTTTGTTGGGGTTCGCGGATTTCTTGGTTGGAAATGAGGAAGTCGGTGGGAGCGGCGATCGCATCAATGCCCAATTTCTGAAAGATGGCCATGGAGCGGGGCATGTGCATGGCCGAGGTGACCAGGAGAACTTTGCCAATGCCGCGCTGCTGAAGAATTTTTTTGACATTCACCGCATTCTCTCGGGTATTCAATGAGGTGGGGTCTTGGACGATCGCCTCAGTCGGCACCCCCAATGCCTGTACCAGTTTGGCCATATCCTCCGATTCCGACGCAGATCCACCGCCTTTCCACTCAATCCGTCCGCCGCTGAGAATCACCAGGGGCGCTTTGCCCTGCCGATAAAGCTGTGCGCCGTAGAGGGTGCGATCGCCCGCCTCGGTCACATCGATCCAAGGACGAGGAGCCACCTGGGGACGAATGCCGCCGCCCAATACGACGATCGCATCGGCTTTGGGGAGTTCGGTGGTAGGCACATATCGAGCTTCCAGGGAATGGGCGAGTTGATTGGCGATCGCATTGTTGCTGGGCAGCAGAATCGCTAGGCTGGCTAGAAGGAGAGCGATCGCCGCAATTCTCGGCCATTTCCAGAGGGTAATCAAGCCCACCAAAATCATCAAACTGGCGAAACCCAGCGGATAAACAAACAGGGGAAGCAGTTTAGAAAAGAAAAGAAACATATCGGGTGAGGATTCGGATGAGGAAAATGTTTTGGAGGAGAAGGGGGGCGATCGCACCCCAGTATCCTCCTTGAAAAAATGTACAAGACGAACCTTAGCAATAACTATTAAATTTAGGACTGACTAAGAGGGGAAGGCAAAAAATCAAAACACAGATGAACACAGATAAATACAGATAAGCGAACCAGATGTAGGCTTGTCTTCTTGAAGGGAATGCCGACGACGGACAAGCGAGATTCTTCATCTTTGCTTCATTGCCCCCCTTTCCCCTTTCCCCTTTCCCCTTCCCCCTTCCCCATTCTCCTATGACGCTCGAAAAAACCCCCCGTTCCGAATTCCGGGCCGGATGCCGAGGGATTGTGCCCCTGGTGC
>JALOOP010000580.1 GCA_025454315.1 Oculatellaceae cyanobacterium Prado106 | reverse complement strand
GAATACAAGACATGACTGCAATTTTCATCCGATCGCTGCTCCTTGTTGTATCTGGGCTTGTTGCATTTGAAATTTAATTTGCTGTTGGATTTGCTGCTGATAGTAGGCGATCGCCTGATCCTCCAAGCAACAATCGCGAATTGTTTGTACCATCGCAGTCTGATCGAGTGCATCTCCCCAAACTTCAAGACCACTAAAGCGCTCTGGTCTGCCATCTAGCCATTGTGGTAAATTCAATTCCACATAGCGGGTTTCAGAGAGTCCGGCGACAAAATCAAAATAAAAACTGCGACCATCGACCATATCAAAAATACCTTTAGCCCGTTGAATCGAACCATAGGCTGAGTGGATCAATTCATCCCAAAAAGTATCCAAACTTGCTGGGTTAAACACTTGACCCGTCAACGCTGAGTGCCAAAGCTGGGAATGCACTATTCCTTCTGTAATTTCAGTGTCGTACATTCCAGTCGGATGGTTTTTCACACCATCTACAACCAGGTCTGCCCAATTGTGCCAATCGGTGGCTTGAGTTCCAGGTGGCAATACAGCAACTCGTTGACAATCGCTCATCGGCTCAGGAAGAACCAGCGAATTCAAATCAATTTGGCTTCCCAGTTCAACATAGAGCATAGTCTCAGAAGAGAAGTGATTGAGGCTCTGTTGCAATTGGTAAGCCGACACAACCTTTAGGTTAGGTTCTTCAGCAGCCAAATAGGTCGCATCCACAGAGGCATCTGCTGAACCCATGTTGGCTGAACCCATGTTGATATACGCTGAACCAATGTTGATATACAGGGCAGGCTCAGCGATGGTATGAACCTGTTGCTGTATCCAGGTCGTTTTACCCACACCCGGTGGTTCAGATACTAATATTGTCTTGAACAGTTGCATGATGCCCTCAATGATATTGAAGCAAGGGAGGATTGATGCTATTGATCGGTACGCGGCGGCTGTGCTGTCACACACAGATTCATTCCTAGATTCAACAACGCCTGGTTTAAGGAGATTGAAAAACTCGAATCAAATCGATGGACTCAATATCAGCGATCGCCTTATGAATCTTAAATAGCTGAGGCGGTTGACTCAGCACCGTAATGGCGGTTTCTATCGGGGGACATCCGGGTTCCTGACACTGAAGCTGACTAATGGACACAACCATATCCGGATCAAGCTGCAATAGCTCATAAATCCAGGTTTTGACCTGCTCGACTTTGGCTGGATCGGTTTTGGTTCTGTTCTGTGAAAAAAGATTCATGGGATGATGGAATGAACAAGGTTAACGAATAGAATGGCTGTCGCTAGCATTAGGCTCTGGTGAAACCTCCTCTTCTGTTGATCTATGATGCATGATCGCTTGCAGTTTCTCGTTTAATTCGACAAGTGTGAGCGTTCCCAATTCACCCGCGTGACGAGTTCTCACGCTCAGCGTTTGCTGCTCGACCTCGCGTTTGCCAATGACGGCAACGATCGGGACTTTTTCGAGTTCGGCAGTGCGAATTTGTTTGCCCAGGCGATCGCCACTCTGATCCACCTCCACCCGATACCCCGATCGCTTCAGTTCAGCAGATACCGCTGCCGCATAGGCTAGCTGGTCGTCACTCACAGGCAGCAATCGTACCTGTACGGGAGCTAACCAGAGCGGAAAATCACCCGCATAGTTTTCAATGAGAATGCCAAAGAAGCGCTCCAGTGATCCAAAGATAGCTCGGTGAATCATGATGGGACGCTGCCGGGAACCATCGGCAGCGACATACTCCATGTCAAATCGTTCAGGCAGGTTAAAATCGACCTGAATCGTCGAACATTGCCAGAGTCGCCCGATCGCATCCTTAATTTTGATATCGATTTTGGGGCCATAGAATGCGCCGCCGCCTGCATCGGTGACATAGTCCCAGCCTTTGGCATCCAAGGCTTTCACCAAAGCCTCCGTCGCTAGCTGCCAGATATTATCGGTGCCAACGGACTTTGCAGGACGAGTGGAAAGGTTCACTTCATACTCCGTGAATCCAAAGTCTGACAGGATTTGCTCAGTGAGATTTAACACGCCTAGAATCTCATCGGCCACCTGTTCCGGCAAACAAAAAATATGAGCATCATCCTGAGTGAAGCCACGCACCCGCATCAGCCCATGCAACGCGCCCGATCGCTCATAGCGATACACCGTGCCCAACTCTGCCCAACGGATGGGTAATTCTCGATAGGAATGCAGATGGTGCTGATAGGTCAGTACATGAAACGGACAGTTCATTGGTTTCAGTTGATACTGCTGCGCTTCAATCTCCATCTGATCAAACATATTTTCTCGGTAAAAGTCAAAGTGTCCCGAGGTTTTCCAAAGATCAAGATTGGCGATATGGGGGGTGTAGAGCAGTTCATAGCCTGCGTTTAGGTGGGCTTGCCGCCAATAGTCTTCAATCAACAAGCGCATCCTTGCCCCTTTGGGATGCCAGAACACCAAACCTCCGCCTGCGTCCTCTTGAATGCTAAATAAATCTAGATCCTGTCCTAATTTGCGATGATCTCGCCGCTTGGCTTCTGACTTCTGTTGTAGATAAGCTTGCAAGTCTTCTGGGGTTTCCCAGGCCGTACCATAGATACGCTGCAATTGAGGTCTGGTTTCATCCCCTCGCCAATAGGCTCCAGCGACACTTTCTAGGGCGAATGCATCCGGATTAATCTGGCCTGTGGAGTTGAGGTGAGGCCCCGCACACAAGTCCCACCAGCAATCGCCTCCGATCGCCTTCTGAGAACAAGCATCCCTGAAAATTTCAAAGAGAGACGGTTCTGACGATCGCCCCTCCACCTCACCCATACAGCCAATCAAATAGCGGGTAATCGGTTCTTCAGGAGGAATACTTTCCAGGATTTCTAGCTTATAAGGTTCGTTGAGTTGGGCAATTTCTGACTGGATCTCAGTGCGATCGACCACTTCTCGGATGACGGGTAAGTTGGCCTGGATGATGCGTCGCATCTCAACTGTGATTTGGGTTAGATCCTCTGAGGTGAAGGGGGTGGGGCGATCGAAGTCATAGTAAAAGCCCATGTCCGTTGAGGGGCCGATCGTTACTTTGGTTTTTGGGAAAAGCGTTTGAACTGCCATTGCCAGGACATGGGCACAGGTATGGCGAATCCGCAGTAGCGTTTGCGGATCGCTCTGGAAAGCCTGCTGCGCTGGAGAAGAACGATGGATCTGACTGAGCATGACCAAGGCTAGAATGATAATCGTTCTCACTATAGCATCATTTGCGGACAGCGAATGACCAATCTCCACGGGAAGGCTGAGATCTTGTTGTTGTAGCCACTCCTAACCGGACATAGCAAGGGTTAGGGATCTGCGGGTTAATAAAATTCCGGTTGTGGGGAGAGGTCGCGAAGCCACCCCTTCCTACAACCGGAATTTTATTTTTTACCTCTTACAGGTTAATC
>JALOOP010000192.1 GCA_025454315.1 Oculatellaceae cyanobacterium Prado106 | reverse complement strand
CCCTACTCCCCACTCCCTACTCCCCAATTCCCCTACTCCCTAATCCCCAATCAGAATTCTAAACCGCGAACCCCCACTCAGCGGTGGTCTAGTTCACAATTTACAATCCTCAATGTTTGACGGGCTGTCTTTTGACAGGGGGTGGAAAGTCGAGCAGGATGGGGAGCGAGAAGCAGCCTGTTGACCGCCGATTGGTTGAGATTGATCGCGCAACTGCACCAGTATTCTGTTTCGTTCCCCTCCTTGAGTGGGGTGAGCTTTTTTGACCTGACACGGAGTTCCGTCTGTAGGGTTTAATCTGCCCACCCTGCTTTTTAGTGGCCATCTGGAATGGCCGGAGGAAGTGAATAGGGGGGATGAACAGAGAGACGGAAATTTGCGGGACAGCTTTAACGGATTGGGGACAAAGTTTCAGGTTGCGTTGCATGATCCTGGAGAGAAGCGAATGAGAAAGATAGTTGCACTGGTTCTGACGTTTGGCCTTGTGGTGATGGGTTGGGTGAGTCCGGCGATCGCAGGAAACGCCGAGTCGGGCGCGAAGGTGTTTGCCGCTAACTGTGCCGCCTGCCATATGGGCGGGGGCAATGTGGTCAATTCGGCCAAAACGCTCAAAAAAGCTGACCTTGATCAATACCAAATGGCTTCGGTTGAGGCCATCAAAACCCAAATTACCAATGGCAAAGCTGCCATGCCTGCCTTTAAGGGACGTTTAACGGATACAGAAATTGAGGATGTGGCGGCTTATGTGGCTGAACAGGCTGAGCAGGGCTGGTAAACCTGGCGATTCTCCATTTACAGCGATTGCCGATTGGATAAGCCATAGGGTCTTAAACCTAGAAATCCAATGTTTAGGGTTTTCTTGTGGCTCACCAGATTGAAAACTGCTGTAAGTGGAAATTGTGGTGGATTTTGTCCATGAATTTCTCGGGCAGTTTTTCCCGGCAAAATTCTACAACTCAGATCTTGAACCAGTTGCAAGAATCCGCTGCTGATGGTGAATCTCAAGGGCTTGGAACGGCTTCGTTTCCAGCCTGCCCGTAGATGAATCACGGGCTATTCGTCAAAGTCCATTAATGAAAGTTGAAGATTAAATCCGGTAATTCTTGTGGGATGGGTGTCTCGCCTGTCATAGAGCGCGGACAGGCGAGACGCCTATCCCACAAATCCCCGATTATTTTCTCAACTTTCATAAATGGACTGCGGAGGCTGGATGGCTCTCTAGAGAGGCTTTTCAACCCATTTTAATGGGTTTTGCCGATTAGCCCGCAATTCATTCGCGAGCGAGTCTGGCAATGACTCATGAAACAGGTGCAAGATCTCAGACACCCCAAAATCGCGTCAGTCTTGCTGTTCCGAGTCTAAATCCCTCATTAAATTAACCTTGAGAGTGCTGTAGATGCTTCAGCGATCCGGTAAAAATGAGCGTATTCTGCCTTCCCCTTTGCAAACTATGGCAATCCTTCGAGTCATTCTGATTCTCGTCCTCTCTTTCTGTCTCACGCAGCCTGCCTTTGCCGCTGCTCCCAACTCCACTGCCAACGGGGCTGACCCGGCCTTTGGGGAATTTCGTCTGGGGGTGGGTGCGTTGCAATCAGGAGATTACAGCATGGCAGTGGAGCATTTTAATCAGGTGACTCGATCGAATCCAGATTTTGCTGCGGCCTACAGCAATCGCTGTTTGTCCTACCTTAATTTGGAGAATTATCTGGCAGCGGAAATCGACTGCGATCGCGCCCTCAACCTCAATCCCAGCAATATCGAAACCTACTTAAACCGGGGGCTAGCCCATTACAAATCTGGAGCATTTGCCAAAGCGATCGCCGACTACACCCAAGTCCTGCAAATGAAACCCCATGACTACCGCGCCTACTACAATCGTGGCCTTGCTCAGGTAGAACTGGGGGCTTACCGGGAGGCGATCGTCGATTATGGGCAAGCCTTGCGACAGGTATCACCGATGGCTCGACAGATGCAGAGTGAAATCTACACCGATCGCGGCCTTGCCCAAATGCTCCTGGACAATCCCCAGGGAGCGATCGCCGACTTCACCCAGGCGATCCAGTTCAACACGGAAGAAGCCAGAGCCTACTACAACCGGGGCTGTGCCCATCACCAAAGCGGCAACAAACAAGCTGCGGTTGAGGACTTTACCCAAGTTCTCAACCTTAATCCTGGAGATGGTCAAGCTTATGTGAGTCGCGGTTTACTGCGGCATGAGTTGGGGGATACGGGGGCTGCGATCGCCGATCTGCAACAGGCCGCCGATTGCTTCTGCCAGCAAGGTTCTAAGGTTGCTCATCAACAAATCCTGGAGTTGATTGACAAACTCCAGGCCAGCGCCAGAGTTGCTTTCGGATAAAGTTACTTAAATTCCCCATGAAATATACGATGTTTTGGACGGTGAGTGCGATCGCCAGCACCACCCTCTGCGCCTTTTTGTCCCATACTTTTGTCAAAGCTGCCGAAACTCAAGAAGTCACGATTCGCTTCAGCGCCATGGTGGGCGATCAGCCTTTTCGCTGCGGCATGAGCTACAGTTTGGGCACACCCGCTACTCCGGTCACCCCGACTGACTTTCGATTTTATGTCTCAGAGGTTGCCCTGATTGATGCCAATGGCAATGCCGTGCCCGTTAGCTTGCAGCAGGACGGCAAATGGCAGTTTCAAAACGTGGCGCTGCTTGACTTTGAAGACAAATCTGGGGACTGCACTAATGGGACGGAAGACATGCGCGATCGCATCATTGGCACTGTCCCTTCAGGTTCCTACAAGGGCTTAAAATTCACCCTCGGGGTTCCCTTCGACCTCAACCACGCCGACTCTACTCTGGCCGCATCCCCGCTCAATCTCACTTCTCTCTGGTGGAACTGGCGCGGCGGGTACAAATTTCTCCGAGTAGATCTGAAGAATGCAGCGATGGCTCAAATGCCTTCTCCTGGAGCATCCGAGCAAGCCACCGCAGAACATCACAATGCCCATTCGAGGGTTCAACCCATAGGACAAGCCGTTCCTGGAGGTCATGGAAGCCACGGTGCAGCAGGTCAGGGAGATCATCATGCCGCCCCGATCGCACAAGGAGCATCAGGTCATGGCGCATCAGAACGGGGCACACCCGGTCACGGTGCAGCGCCGGGTGAATCTGGATTTTCGATTCATTTGGGCAGCACGGGATGTCAGGCTGCCGAAAATAATCAGGCTCCGACAAGCTGTGTTAACCCCAACCAGGTCAATGTTGTTTTTGAGAATTTTGACCTTGAGCAAAACCAGGTTGTCGCCGATCTGGCTCGTCTGGTGGCCAACAGTAATTTACAGATGAACCAACCCAATACCCCACCGGGCTGTATGTCGGCTTTGGGCGATCGCGATTGTGTGGGCGTGATGTCGTCGCTGGGGCTACCCTACGAAGATCAGTCAGCCCAACAGCAGACCTTCTTTCAGATAAAAGTTGAAGATTAAATCTGGTAACTCTTGTGGGATAGGCGTCTCGCCTGTCCTAGAACGCGGATGGGCGTCTCGCCTGTCCTAGAACGCGGACAGGCGAGACGCCCGTCCCACAAATCCTCGATTATTTTCTCAATCTTCATGTGAAAGAGTAGGTGAAAGAGTTCCATGAAATGGCTGAATCTGGCGATCGCCTTTGCCCTCTCCTGTTGTCTAGCACTGGGGTGGAGTCGCGCGATCGCCCATCCCACATCAGTCCCGCTTGCCCCCAGTCACTCGGCTCCCGCAGATTCCGCCTATCCCTGGAACCTGCCTGCCTGGGTACCCAGACCCGTTGTGCCTGCCGATAATCCGATGACGGTGGCGAAGGTCGAACTGGGGCGGCATTTGTTCTACGAAACGCGGCTGTCGGTTACCGGGAAATTTTCCTGTGCCTCCTGCCATGAGCAAGCCCTAGCCTTTACGGATGGCAAACCCGTGGCGATCGGAGCTACCGACGAACCGCACCCGCGCAACTCCATGAGTTTGACCAATATTGCCTACACGCCTGTCCTCACCTGGGCTAATCCGTTGATGACCCGACTCGAACAGCAGGCGTTGGTACCCCTGTTTGGCGAGCATCCGGTGGAAATGGGCATGGCTGGACGGGAAGATCAAATTCTAGAATGGCTACAAACTGATCCTGCCTATCGCCAGATGTTTGTGGATGCGTTTGGTGAGAGTAACGCGGATGGCTCATCTAGCAGTTCATCCAGCATCAGTTCATCCAGCATCAATTCATCCAGCATCAATTCATCCAGCATCAATTCATCCAGCATCAATTCATCCAGTATTAATTCATCCAGCATCAATATCAGCAACTTGATGAAAGCGATCGCCAGCTTTGAGCGCACCCTGTTGTCCTTCAACTCCCCCTACGATCGCTATCGCTACAACAGAGACACGACCGCCATCTCAGCCGCCGCCAAACGCGGCGAAACCCTGTTCAACAGCGAACGGCTAGAATGCTTCCACTGCCACGGCGGCATCAACTTCTCCGACTCCATCCAGCATGAACGCCTCGCCTTCCAAGAAATCGCCTTCCACAACACCGGACTCTACAACCTCGACGGCCAAGGAGCCTATCCCCCCAACAACACCGGACTCTACGAAATCACCGACAACCCCAGCGACATGGGACGATTCCGCGCCCCCACCCTCCGCAACATTGCCCTCACCGCACCCTACATGCATGACGGCAGCATTGCTACCCTAGAAGATGCGATCGCCCATTACCAAGCAGGCGGCAGAACCCTCCCCTCCGGCCCCTATGCTGGAAACGGCAGCACCAACCCCCTCAAAAGCCCCTTCATCTCCGGCTTCCCCCTCTCCCCCTCCGAACGCCAAGACCTGATCGAATTCCTCCAAAGCCTCACCGACGAATCCTTCACCACCCATCCCGCCTTCAGCAATCCCCATCAAGGGGGCGTTCCTTGAGTAGGATAGGGAAGGGGGAAGGGTGGAAGGGTGGATGGGTGGATGGGTGGATAGATGTTCTACTGTGGGACATTCGATTGCACAAGGAATCTTTTCTAGGCAGACTTTTCAGCCTTCTGGTTCACCTCCTCCAATCAAATAAACAAATCCTTCACAAAACCATCCTCTCTCTACCGCTAATCAGGCTCTATCCTGCACCCGGACAAAAGCACAGCACAACGAAAGGCTACTCACAAATAGATAATCCTCACACAAAAAGAGAAAAGCCTCACAAAAGAAAAGCCCTAAACACCCCAAAAATTCCCCCTTACTCACCCATCCACCCATCCACCCATCCACCCATCCACCCATCCACCCATCCACTCCCCACTCCCCACTCCCCACTCCCCACTCCCCACTCCCATGCTCGACCTCTTCCTCATCCTCAGCGTTGGCTTCCTTGGCAGCTTTGGCCATTGTGCGGGGATGTGTGGACCGATTACGGCAGCCTTTTCGCTCTCGCAGCAGACGGATCTCTCATCCAAGGGGCGATCGCTCACCTTCCATCTACTCCTAAATCTGGGACGATTGGCCAGCTATGCGCTGGTGGGACTGGCGATCGGGGCGTTGGGTTCAGCCTTGATTGCGGGGGGGCAAATGGCGGGTGTGGGCAGTGGCTTTCGGCGAGGGATGGCCTTGCTGACGGGGGGATTATTGGTTTGGTATGGATTGTCTCAGGTTAGTCCCAATCTGTTGCCGCGACTGCCGTTTTTGCATCCTCTATTGCAGGGTAAATTGCATGAGCGGTTGAGTAGCATCATGGTTAAACTGTCCTTGCGCGATCGCTGGTTTACCCCGTTACTCTTGGGTGCAATCTGGGGATTGATTCCCTGTGGATTTTTGTACACGGCTCAAATCAAAGCGGCAGGCACCGGGAACCTCTGGGCGGGTGGCCTAACGATGCTCACCTTTGGCCTGGGTACTTTGCCGACGATGATGTTTGTGGGTGTGTCTACAAGCTGGATGAGCCACGATCGCCGCAGTCAGTTTTTCCGCATGGGGGGCTGGATTACCCTGGTTATCGGGATTCTGACGCTGCTTCGTAGTAACGACACGATGGTGGATTACACCGGACATGCGGCTTTGATTTGTCTCATGTTGGCACTCATTGCCCGTCCCATTAGCCGTCTCTGGGCGGCTCCTCTGCGCTATCGGCGGGCTTTGGGGGTGGGGGCGTTTGTGCTGTCGATCGCCCATGTTGCCCATATGGTGGAACATTCCTGGGGCTGGCGGCTCGATAAGATTGCGTTTATGTTGCCCCAGTATCAGTGGGGGATTTGCGCGGGAATGATTGCTCTGTTTCTAATGTTACCGTTAGCGTTCACGAGCTTTGATCGGGCACAGAAATTCTTGGGTTCTCATTGGCGATCGCTCCATCTCCTTTCCATTCCCGCATTCATTCTCTGTGTGATTCACACAATCATCATCGGCTCCCATTATCTAGGTGCCCTACAACTTTCGCAGTGGAACCGGGGCGCGACGATGGGATTAGGGGCGATCGCCCTTTGCACCCTGCTCATTCGTTCTCGCTGGATTTGGCGGTTCCTCGGCTTAGAAGATTGGTACCTAAAACCCAATGTCCCGCAGACATCGCCCCGTGAGAACGAACTGGTGAACCGTTGAAAACCACGGAGTTCGTTGGATGTGTTTTTTAGGGGGCGGGTGAAGTGACAAGACACAGCACTTTCTAGAATTACCCTGTACACACAGGTTCCTATAGATTCCCCAGGATTTCGCGCCCCCCAGCCCCCAACTTTGGGGGAGCCGAGCCGTCAATGAACTTTCACGGATATTTCAGGGATTGCTCCCCGAAATATCATCGAATTCAAAGTCCCCCAAAGTTGGGGGATTTAGGGGGCGAAAACCCTGAAGCGAAGCCGATCGAGACTAGCGTATACAGGGTAGATTTCTAAGAGGCAAGAAGTTGGGGTATCAACAGATCACACTTTCACAAACTTCCACTCCAACAAGTGACGAGGAGCCTGTTTCAGCGCCGCCACCAAGCTATCATTGTCCTCAAACTTGATCTCATCCAACGCAGAAGCCTCCACATTCACCACAAACTCAGGGTTTTCAAAGCACCAGGGCACTACGGTGACGGTGCCATCCTGAAACTGTTTGATATCGTAGCGTTGTCCATCATGGGCTTTGCTAATTTCTAGCAGCCGCTCATCTGCCGGAAGTTTCTTTTGACAGAGGATGAGGGAGAGGCGATCGCACCATTGCATAAAGTCATAGGCTTGATCGGCATCTTCCTCTGAAATGCCCAACTCCTGCCGCCACTGCGCCTGCGCCTGCTTTTGTTCTTCTAAAAATTCAGCCGCTTCTGCTGAAGTTTCTTGCTGCTGCGCCATCAATCGGCAAATGTGCATGGAATTCAACAATGCCACCCAGCGACCGCGATAGAGTGAACCTTCCAAATGCTTCCGCAGCTTGGGATAGGAGGTACTGGACTCCAGCGTAAAGTCCATCGGCGCACCGGCCTGAGTCAGATGATGTCCTTCCCATTCCCGTTCCAGGTCATCATGGTGAGAAATGGCGGCGATCGTTTCATAGAGCCGGGGCGGACTGTCTACCTTGCGCCACTGCCCTCCAATCTGGGCGGCTAGCAGGGCATGTGCCCGATGATAAATAATTTCCCATCCAGTTTGAGTCGGGTGAACAATCACAATATCGCTCCTTAAAATTGACTAACCTTCGCAAGTTTCATGAGCCCGGTTCATCAATCTTGCGACTTACAGTCGCTCGTGTTCAGAAAGCCAGGGACTTCCAAAAAGACTTACTAATCAAAATAAGGAGCAAACCCGATTCTTACATCTATCGAGATGCAGGTTCCTGGAGTAGAGGACAGGAGTATCTTACAGCCGATCGGCGTATCTCGTTTTTGCGATACTGCTCCATTCACCACAGCAAATCATTCAAAAAACTCAGCAAACGCACTCGGTCAATCTTAAACATCGCGATCCAAAATCGAACCCGCACTCGAATCTGCTCATGTCCTTTCAGAAAAAGCAGTTGGAAAGGAGCGATCGCCACTCTCCCCCAATACCAAACCCACCAGCGAAATTGGCGCGATCGCACCTTAAAACCTTTCTTGATCATCTGACGCTTCACCTTAAGTAACGTGAGTGGGGAAAAGGGGAAAGGCGAAAGGGAAATCTTAGTCATTTCATAGAATCGGTCGAGGGATTGGTCTAGGAATTAATTCCAAAATTAATCCCAAAGTTAATCCCAGAAAGTCTTCTTTGGCTTCTCAAAGGGTTCAGTCCATGTTCTCCCTTTCGCCTTTCCCCTTTCGCCTTTCCCCTTGCCCCTTTCCCCTTTCCCCTTTCCCCCTTCGCCATTCCACGTCCTCACCCCACCACCTCAATCCCCAAATCCGATCGCCATTCTTCCAAAGACTTTTCCCAGCCTTCTTCCCACTTTTGCGCTAGGAGTGATTTTGCGTTTATGCCCATGTTCCAGCCGCGTGCGATCGCCGTTAACATTTGCGGTAATTCTTCTGGATTCAGGAGCGTATCTCCGACTAAACCGTTGGCGACTAACATGGCTGCTAATGGATGCCGTCCTTGAGCCAGATAAACGGTCTGGAGGCCAATTTCATCTACCGGGGAGGTGCCAAATCCGGTGATGATATGCCAGATGTCATGGGTTTGGTCGAGGCGCATTTCGATATAGCGATTGTCGGACTCGATCGGGTGCCAGTAGAAAAAGGGTTTGAAGCCATTTTGTAGCATGGTGCTGGCGTAGATGTGCCCTAAAGAATTGGAGGGGTAGCACAGTAGCGCTTCTAGGTCATGGGAACGGGCGAGATAGCGAGATTGAATCATGGCCGCATTGTCGGGATCGGACTTCATGTAATCGGTGGCTAGGTCATAGGCGCGACTTCTCACCAGACTATCGCCCAAATCTGTCACTGCATCGAGGCTATCAACGGGATCGACCAGGATTTTGGAGAAGGCTTGCATGGCGTGGGTGAATTGCCATTGTTGTTGATGCTGTTGATGATGCTGTTTTGCCTTGCTGAAGAGATCCTGGAATAGGGTTCCGTTTAAGAGGTTCATGATTGTTGGCTCCTGATTTGATAGAATGTGAACGTTGTTCATATTTCAAAAATACGAACAACGTTCATGTTTTGTCAAGGGGAGATTGAGAAAAAGGTGGAGAAAAAGACGGTGGATCATTCGCAGAAGGAGAGTAAAACTCGACGAAAGCCCCAGCAGGCGCGCAGTCAGGAGCGGGTGCGGCAAATTTTGCAGGTGGCAGAACGGTTGTTTTTAGAACTGGGATATGAGGGAACGACGACTCGGGCGATCGCCACCCAAGCCCAAATCCCGGTCGGGTCGCTCTACCAGTTCTTCCCCGACAAAATCGCCATCCTGCAAGCCCTGGGAACCCAATACCTAGAGCAGGAATACCAGGTGTTCGCTGAATTGCACGGCGAGGAAGCGCTAACCTGGCCTTTGTCCGTCTATGTGGAGCGCGTGATCGATGCCTTCGACCAGTTCTATACCGCTCACCCAGCCTACCGGGTCGTATTTGAGCAACTCCGCCGATCTATGCCTGAAGACTCCGATGCGATCGATGAGGAGATCAGCCAGGGAATTGCCCAGGATCTGGCCGCATTCCTGACCCGAAAAAATCCCACCCTTGCTGCTGATCAAAGTAAGATCATTGGTCGCATTGTGGTTGAAGTCGTGGGGACACTGCAATGGTTGTCATTGGGGGGCGATCGGGGGTTTCAGGGGGCGATCGTCGAGGAAACCAAAAAACTGATGAGTAGCTATCTAAACCTCTATTTTGATCCATCATAGTTCCTATCTAAGCCAGAGTTCGGATGCGAAAGCTAGGGGTTGGGCATTATTAAAAAAATCCTCATTGCCCTCCAAATGATGAATCAAGGTTATCTGGAAATCTTAAATGAGTCTTATGTTCGCTCTGAATTAAAACAAGCTTGGGAAGATTCTAATCCTGGCGTGACTGGCGGTCATTTTAAGGGATGGAACAGGAGATTTCAGAATCGTGAGATGGCCGAAAGGCAATCAGAATCGTATCAGTCTACCTCCCCACCCAGGATGTAAGATTGAGGGAGGGGATATCGTTGCGTCATTTCATACTCATCCCAATACTGGAAGTGATTATCTTCAGGAACCAAGTGAAATGGATAAACGGGGTGTCAGAGATGATCCCAATCTAAGAGGAGACTTTTATGTAGGTGAGTTTGTGATTTCTCAAGCCACTATTTATCTCATCAACCCCTATGGGCAAGTTCGTGAAATAGGTGACACAGAATTTCTTTTGAGTTAAACAGTTTGAAGTAAACAATGGAGGTTAATTATGACCGCAACACTAAGTTCTGACGTGCTTCAAGACGATATTGCAGTTGCAATTGCACAGGTCATTGCTGCTGCAAACAAACAGGCTCGTGAATTGGATATTGATGTTCTGCAAAGCCTGATCAGCTTAACTCAGTATCCGCAAAATGATGGGTGGGTTTGGCGAGTCAACTATGGTGCAAAAGACTCTATTGGGCAACGAGGGGGAGATCTGATGATTGATGTCAATCCAGATGATGCCAGCATTCAGAAAGTGCTTTGGGGTCAATAGTGATCCTGGTCTGGGGATGAGAACCCATTTCAGCGATCGCCTCCCCACGCTACATCTTGTGCGATCGCCACCCATCATCCCAACATCAATTAGTTTAAAAATTAGCTCAACATTCAGAGAACTCCGTGCGGCAGAGAGGTTAGAGCAAAGAACGCGGTTCAATCCTGTAATAATTGTTCTGACGGTTCCAATTCCTCCTCTCCTTCATTGCACATGACGCTTACCCGTGCTGACCTTGAATCACAACGATTGCAGCAACTGATTGCCCAATCGGGTCTGCCGTTCCATGTGCTGAGTGAAGCGGAGCTACAAGCGTCGATCGCCCAAGTCCTCCAGCAGCGTCCTCCCGAAACGGAGGTTTGGATCTTTGCCTATGGTTCGCTGATTTGGAATCCGATTTTTCAGTTTTGCCAGTCGCACACCGGAACCATCTATGGCTACCACCGTCGATTCTGTCTCTGGACACCCCTAGGACGGGGAACACCCGAAAATCCTGGGTTAGTCCTGGGCTTGGATCGGGGCGGCAGTTGTCATGGTGTCGCTTATCAAATTGCCGCCCATGATGTGGATGCAGAATTACTCTTGCTCTGGCGACGAGAAATGGTAGTCGGTTCCTATGTGCCACGCTGGGTCAAGGTGTTCCAGGAGAACCGTTGGGTAGAGGCGATCGCCTTCACCATCAACCCCCAAAGCCAGTCCTACACCGGAAAAATCCCACTAGACACGATCGCCCACCACATCGCCACCGCCGAAGGCAAACTAGGCTCCTGCTTCGACTACTTCGACCAAACGATCGCAGGATTGACGAAACTGGGATTAGCCGATCGCTCTCTTCTCAAGTTGCAAAGGAGAGTGGAGGAGATTCGTGGGGAGTGGGGAGTAGGGAGTAGGGAGTAGGGAGTGGGGAGTGGGGAGTGGGGAGTAGGGAGTAGGGAGTGGGGAGTGGGGAGGTGGGGAGGTGGGGAGTGGATGGGTGATAGGGTAGGGATGGGGAGATGGGTAAGGAAGGATAGACTGATTTAGGCATTCTTATGCACTTTAAAGTTTCATTTACGCATCTAAAAGTTTGCCTGTAAAGAATTTCCTGTGTCAAGCAAAAGCGATACATTGAATACCCATCCACCCATCCCCCCCTTTCCCCTTTCCCCTTTCCCCTTTCCCCCTCCCCCCTCCCCTTCCATGACAAACCGCAAAGTCCTCTCCGGCCTCACCGCAGATAGCTACCAGCATCCTGCTGACCAGAAATCGCTGGCTTCCCTGGAGAAAATGCCGGGGTTGCCGATGCTGCTGAAAAAGATTAATGAATATGGCATCGATCGCCTCCTTCGACTGCAAACCATGGGCGGTGAGTTTCGGGTGAGCGATCGCAATTTTCCTAAACTGCACCGCGCTTTCCTGGAAACCTGTCTGATTCTCGATGTGACACCCCTGCCGGATCTATATTTGTTCAAAGGGACGGGCTACATTCAAACCAATGCGATCGGCGTTGAGAAACCGCTGGTTAGCGTCAACCTGGAAGCGCTGGAGTGGCTATCGGCGGATGAGTTGCTGTTTGTCCTAGGTCATGAGGTGGCGCGGATTAAGGGCAAGTATCTTACCTATCAGCAAATGGCACTGGTGATGCCGTTGCTGAAGAATTTGATTAGCACCACCACGCTGGGCTTTGGCGGATTGGCGGCGAACGGGATTGAGGTGGCGCTCTATAACTGGATTGTCATGTCGAAGTTTACCTGCGATCGCGCAGGGTTTCTGGCTTGTCAGGACTTGGATGTGGCGATCGCAGCCCTGATGAAACTGGGCGGACTCCCCGGTGAATACCTCAACGCCGACACCCTGGATGATTTCGTTACTCAAGCCCGCGAGTTTGACCTCAGCACGCTCGACAACCTGGATCAAATGACCAAGTTTTTCAGCTTCATGGAATACCGCTTCCCCTGGGCGATCATGCGTGCCTCAGAGTTGCTGAAGTGGGTCGATTCTGGAGCCTACCGCGCCTTCACTCAACCGGGTTCCCTGCCGCCGGAATCGCCGCCGGAACCCGAAGCCCAAGAGGAAACCGAAACTGTAGTTCCCATGATTGAGGAACCGGACGAGCGATCGCCTGATCCAGCTAATCCAAAAACTGATCCGGAAGACTGGAACTTCTTGTCTTCCTGGTAACTTGTCTCCTGATTTGCTCTAGAGGTAACCCTAAAGACGCATAGGTGAGTCCATTGCGATCGCTAAATTCCACTTCAAACGCTTCGCCATCGGCCAATACCTCAACGACAGTCCCGACTTGCCCCTGCCACAAATTCTCTTCAGGCAAATCGACCGTCAAGGCGACAACATCTAGTAACTGAACCGTCTTGTTTTTCATGCCGATTTTCTCCAGGGGCTAAAGAGGCAAGTAGGTTGCCAGCTTTGATTTTTCTTACAGGAATTAGCCAATGCCTGTAATATGCGATCTTGAGTAGAATAGACGTGAAACCGTTTGCAAAGAATGTTCAATGTCCCAAGCCATCCTGAATCAAATTTTAGATCAGTTACCAGCCTTAGAACCATCTGAGTTAAAACAACTTCAACAAGCTCTTCATGAGTATCTGGGAAACAACGCAATAACTGCTGAGCAAATAGCCCTTCATCAAGCCCTCATCGCTTCTGGATTGGTTCGGCAAGTCAAGCAGCCCATTGATCCTTCTGTAACCCGCCTGCCGCTGATTGATGTTCAGGGAAAACCTGTTTCTCAAACAATCATTGAGGAACGGTGTTAAATACTCCATGATGAACCAAGGATGGATATACCGCGAACAGGTCGATCGCACTCAAGCAGGCTTCACCCTCCTGGACTACTACAGTCAACGCTACCGTCATTCGACTCGTGCCGAGTGGTGCGATCGCATTCTCACCCAGCAAGTGCAAATCAATGACCAACCTGCGACTCCTGAGACGATTCTGCAACCGGGTCAATGGCTGACCTATCACCGTCCTCCCTGGGATGAACCCTCCGTTCCCCTCGACATTCAAGTGCTGTACGAAGATGCGGATCTGCTCGTCGTTGCTAAGCCTGCTGGACTGCCCGTTTTGCCGGGGGGCGGATTCCTGGAGCATACCTTGCTGCATCAACTGCAAAAGCAATATCCCCAAGAAACTCCCGTACCGATTCATCGATTAGGCCGAGGCACTTCGGGGCTGATGCTATTGGCGCGATCGCCCCTCGCCCGTTCCCGATTAACGAAACAAATGCGCGATCGCCAAATTCGCAAAATCTACCGAGCCTTAGTTGGCACCGGAAACATTCCCGATCTCTTCACGATCGCCCAACCCATTGGCAAGATTCCCCATCCCGTTCTCGGCCACCTCTACGCAGCAACCCCCGACGGACAGTTTGCCCAGAGCGATGTTCAGGTACTCCAGCGCCGTTCTGAATCAACGTTACTATCCGTCACCATTCACACGGGTAGACCGCACCAAATTCGGATTCATCTGGCCTCCTTCGGCTATCCCCTCATTGGTGATCCACTGTATGCGATCGGGGGAATTCCTCATGAAATCCATGATTCTTCTTCGGATTCCATTGCGGTTCCAGGAGACTGCGGTTATCATCTCCATGCCTATCATCTAGAGTTTGTTCATCCTCGGGAAGGGAGTGCGATCGCCATCACCTGCCCCCCACCTACTATCCTTTCCGAAACCTATCCTATCAATTAACTGGGAGGAGAGATGCCCCTTGCGACTCAACCTGTAAAACTAATCTTGCTCGACCTCAGCATGTTGGGACATTTCCATGAAAGAAGATCCCAGATTTTTTGTGATGTGGCGAAGCCACATCACAAAAAATCTGGGATCTTCTTTTTCAGAGATCACCTTGAATCTCACGATAAGCAATTTTATCAACTCTGCCTCGCCAATCCCGAGCAGCACCTTGAGGCTCAAATTTGGTCATCCACTTGATGGGTCTGGCGATCACCAATCATGCCTCAACCAATTGAGACTTGGAAGGGGCGATCACAGCTTCGGTTGCCCTTGATGTTGCAGAATCCCAGCAAGTTGACCTGTGTCTATGCAAACATACAGCGAACCAGCCCTTCTGTAAGGGTGCCCACGCGAAACTGTCAGAGATTCTCTCCAGAGTCCCAGATGTAGAGCCGTTCTCTGGGGATGAACTGGGTTAGTCCCCACGATCCACATCGAAAAAGATTACCAGAGCTTCAACCGACGAAGGAACAATGCGGTTCCGATTGGAATCGCAATCCCTGCCCATTGAAGCACACTGAGCCAGGGCGTTGAATCACGTATCGATTCTGAACTGGTAGGACTCGTCAATGGTTGTAGCGCTTGCTGGGGCTGAAGATTGCCCCAACCGAACCAGACTATGCCAATCAGCGATAGAAGCACAAATCCCAACAAAACGACAGGCTTGAAACTGGTGAGACGGAATTTGAACTGTCGCGATCGCCCCTCCAGCCAATTCAAAGCCCTCTGCCAATTCTTAAACAGTGACCTTCTCAACGAATAGGAGATCTTAGGTCTGAGAAATGGTTTAGGACGGATTCTGAACCTGGAAGCCTGGTATTTCCAAGAGTCTATCCAAGAGTTCACGGATGATCCAGTGGGCAACCATGAAGGACGGTTGAGGTACGATCGCTGCCATCGATCCAGATCCCGCAGTACCTCCATGGCCGATTGATAGCGTTCTCGTACCCGTACTTTGACCATTTTTGACAGAATATCCATCAGCGGTGGACTCAGTGTCACGCACTGCTGCCAAAGGATCTCGCCCGTCGCCGGATCTTCATGGAGATGCTTGGGATGGACTCCGGTGAGACAGTGAATCATCACCATTCCCAGCGCATAGATATCGGTGTTAAAGCGCGATCGCCCCGCCTGCTGTTCATTGGGCATGTAGCCAGCGGTTCCCACCACAAGAACCCCAGTCGCGCCGCCGCCTTCTTCCCGAGATCGGAACGGAGATGAGCTTGAAACAGATACCATCGACAGATTGGATGATGAATTTGATGCAGAGGAGACACTGACATCCGTTGCGAAACGAACGGCACCAAAATCAATTAACACCAAACGTCCATCGCTGCGACGACGAATCAGATTACGCGGTTTGATGTCACAGTGAATGACATTGCGCGCGTGAATGAATCGAACAATGGACAGCAAATGACGCAACATCGACAGAATCTCTGCCTCTGTGAAAGACTTGCCTTGAGCAATCTCCGACATCAAACTATTGCCTTCAATGTACTCCTGCACCAAGTAAAACTTTCCATCTTCCACAAAATGATCAATCAAGGACGGAATAAAGGGGTTTAGTCGTCCCACTCGATGAAGAGTCTGCACCTCAGTTTCAAAGAGTCGTTCAGCCGTTTGACCATTCGGACTACTGGCAGAATTCTGCACCCACTTGACCACACAAAGCCGCTTTTGCTCTTCCGGTAAGGGAGAGTCTCGCGGGATTTGGGGCGATCGCCCCTTAGAAATTCCCGTCGCCTGTCGCGGATGCCGTCCCTGTTGCCGAGGGCGATCGCTCGGATAAATGGGACGCTGATCCTCCGCCAGAAAAATCTCGCTGAAGCCGCCTCGCCCCAGGCGTTTGAGAATCAGATAGCGGTTGTTCAGGAGTTGGTTGATCATGGGGGGATGGGGGAGTAGGGAGTAGGGAGTGGGGAGTAGGGGGAATACCCATCGACTCATCGCTCAATTCTCTCTCAATTCCTCTCTGCGTCTCTGCGTCTCTGCGGTTGAAAGGATCGGCAGATTCGCGTTGGGGAGGATTGGGGGAACGGGCTGCAAGGAGCATGGCTTTTCGTTTCCGTTGGAGGGCGATGCGATCGGTCGATAAATCGCGGGTGAGTTCGGGGAGGAGAACAGGACGAATGAATTCGGGAAAGGTGAGGGATTCGGGTGGGGCAATGGGTTCAGGTAGAGCGGTTGGGCTGGGGACTCGTCTGGGTCTTGATGCAAGGATATCATTTACATGAGGAATTGTGGATCTCTGAGTGGGTACCGGAGGTTTCGGTGGGGCGGAACGGGCGACCATCACTGCCGCTTCCTGTTTCCAAAGTTGGGTGTATTGGAGTGCTTGCGCTGTACTTTGGGTGTTCGGGGGAATGGCGGCCAGCATTTTGAGCGCCAGTTGGACATCCGCCTGAGCGTAGTGGTCGATCGCCCGTTGCAAGAGTTCTTGGCTCCAGGTTTCTTGGAGTTGTTGAACCGTGGGATAAAGTTCGCTGCTGGGAGGAATGGTGCGGATCAAGGTGAGTGCCTGTTGGAAGCGATCGCCCTTGACCATCTGCTGGGCGCGATCGAGCAGGAGGCGATCAGACATGGGCTGGGCAACAATCGGAACCGTGGGGACTTGTGTCACGGATGCTTCCGGGACAGGTGACGGTTCTGTTGCAGGCTGTTCTATCCCATTGAGTTCGGGCAGCAGTCGGAAGAACACCACTCCCAGGATGACTGCGGATAGACCACTGCTAGACCAAAGTAAATACTTCATTGTTCCATCCAAGCAACATTCAACAAAATCGATATCTAACCCGCTCCATTGAGGTTTCTAGTGGGGTGTTGGGTTGCGCTGCGCTCCACCCAACCTACAAATTATCGCGACAAACTATTGCGTTCATCTGTGTTTATCCGTGTTCATCTGTGTTCTAAAGATGCAACCGCCAAATTCCCAACCGATGATCCAAACTTGCCGTCACCAAGGTTCGATAATTTCGACAAATTGCGATCGCCGTCACATCATCCGAATGTCCCCGTACCGTCTTGATCAAGCTCCCCGTCTGCCAATTCCAGACCTTCAAAGTGCCGTCGGTATGGGCACTCAAAAGATATCGACCATCTTCGCTAAACCGTAACGCATGGGTGCCGACTGACTGGGTGAACGTCCGCGCTTTTTTTCCGGTGAACCTGTCCCAAACGATGATCTGATCCTCTGCCCCGCTAATCAGCGTTTGATTGTCGGGGGTAATGGCGATCGCATCCACCCCACTACGGTGTCCTGTCAAAGTTTGAACCACTCTCCCGGTCGAAAGTTCCCAGACTCTAATGGTTTTATCCTGACTGCCGCTGAACAGAAAATTGCCATCCGAGGAGATTTCCAGGGTTTGAATTGCGCCCTCATGGCCAGTCAGCGTTTGCTGTTCTTTGCCCGAGGCCAGATCCCAGATTTTGATCCGGCGATCGCTCCCCCCACTCACCGCCCACCGGCCATCCGGCGTTATCTGCACCGCGTTTACCCGCCCTTGATGACCCACCAGCGTATGCCGCAGCACGCCGCTCTTGAGATCCCAGATTTTGACCGTGGCATCGCCGCTGCCACTGGCGAGGGTGGCACCATCGGGCGCAAAGGACAAGGCCGAAATTTCCTGGAGATGTCCGGTTAAATCATTGAGCATTACCCCGGACTCAACGTCCCAGAGCTGAATCAGTTTATTTTTGCCGCCGCTGGCTGCCACTTTGCCCCTGGGATGCATCGCGATTGCTAACACCGAACCCGACTCGCTGTCTACCATTTTCAGCGGCACGATCATCCCATCTGAGGTTTGGGATAGGGGGACAGACACGATCGAATCGGGCATCCAGGTGGCGATCGCGGCCAATCCCAGTCGCATGATGTGCTGGACATTGGGCACTTGAGAAATGCCGCCCATGAGCATCATGGCCGCTGTCAGCAGCGCCATTCTTTTGAGCAGGGGTTCAGAGTGAGAGGCGGGGGAAGCTTGCGATCGCAACCCTTGCAGATCCAGCAGCACCGACTGCACCGAGGGATAGCGATCGCGCCAATGCGATCGCACCATCTTGGTCAACACAGCGGCCAAGCGCGGACTCACCTGAGCCATTTGTCGCCAGCAGAGTTCCCCCTGTCGATCTTCGCCAATTTCCTTGGGATTTAGCCCGGTTAACGCTTGAATGCCTAAGATCCCAACCGAATACACATCGCTACAAAACCGGGGCTTGCCTGCTCGTTGTTCCCCCGCCATATATCCCGGTGTGCCAATCAGAATCGATTCGGTGGTTTGACCATCTAGATGGGCGACTTGTGTACTCAATTGCTTGACCGCGCCAAAGTCAATCAGGACAATTTTCCGGTCTGTGGCTCGACGAATCAAATTGTGAGGTTTGATGTCTCGGTGAATTACACCCTGAGCATGAACCGTGGCTAAGACTTGTAACATATCTATCATTAGCTCAATCACCTGTCGTTCCGGAAGCGGTCTTCCGGGCGATAATTCCTGGCTCAAATCTGCCCCTTCAATGTATTCTTGCACCAGATAAAATTGCTGATCTTCCTCAAAGTGAGCCAGCAGACGCGGTACTTGGGTTGTATATTGACTCAAGCGATACAACACTTGAGCTTCTGCCTGAAAAAATGACCGCGCTCTTGCCCAGTTAAACGCTTCACTCTGCGGGGCTTTGAGACATTTGACGACACAAATGGGGCGATCGGGCAACTGTCGATCTTTGGCCAAATAGGTGTCGCTAAAAACACCCTGACCTAATTGCTGAGTCAGTTGATATCGGCCACCCAGGATCTTGGGAAGCAAAAGTTCTGTCATGGTGAGAAGCCCATTTTAAGGTGCATGAAGCATCACGCTAAAGTCTGCCGCTCAGGTCTGCGGTGACTTTGCGAAAAACTGGCAGATGCGGCGAGGAGGCGATCGCAATCCAAAATATCCTTCAACAGATCATGGAGTTTACGTTCGTAGTAACCACTTCAGTTGTGATTGAACGGCGGATGAAGGCTGACAAATTAGTCAGGGAACTACCTCCTAGTACCGCCGGGTTTTTCAGGTTCTAGATTCCCGATTGGTTGCTCTAGATGCTGATTTGTAAGGACTGAAGTCCTTACTACAAGCCTGTTTGTAGTGAGGACTTATGAAAGTTGACAAATTAACCAGGCAATTACTCCCAGGAATCGTCAGGTTTTCCGGGTTTTAATTACCCGATTTATTAGTCAACTTTCATTAGTCCTCATCATTGTAAGCATCGCTGAGTTAGAACTGGACAAAACCCTGAGATTCTAGGAAATAATTCTTGGATTAATTGAGCTAGTTTCATTGGCCACTCCTGGTATTGAGCGGTTGAAGCCACTACTACAAACTTTGAGATAGTGATCAGGGGATATCTTTACCAAAAGCGCTGTAAATACGGGTCTGGAGATGCAGTTGAGGGATGGAGACTCTGAGTAGTCAACAAGAATTTATGTTGAATACTCAGGCTTTACTCGTTATCATAAAGGAACCGTGCAATTTCCGCCACCCCTCTCTTCAAAATCATCCCAAATTTCTGAATGAAGCCTTGCTATCAGCCATTTTTAGCTCTGTTATGAGTCTGGCAATTCAACAGAGAGCATTGGCATGTTTAGGTGATTGGTTAATTTTAAGTTTTATCCCTTATCCGAACTATGCTTTCAATTCGATCGCGCTGGGTAAAAATTGCTCAGAAAAAATTTCTACGATTATTTTTCATCCTGATCCTAAGTTGCTTCATTGCCTATGGCATCACCGCCTGTACTTCCTCGCAATTCCCTTGGTCAACCTCGGGGAACGGAACCCCGATCGCCGTCACCGGAACCCTGGCCACCGTTTTGAATCGCGGAAAAGTCATTTGTGGGGTGAATGGCCAACTTCCGGGCTTTAGCTTTCAGTCTCCCGATGGCACCTACAGTGGATTAGATGCGGATTATTGTCGGGCGATCGCCAGTGCCCTGTTCAACGATCCCAGTCGCGCCGAGTTTCGTCGAGTATCATCTGACGAACAATTTCAGACCTTAACCCAAAGCCAGGAGATTGATATTTTGCTGCGAGATGTGGCCTGGACGATTCAGCGAGATAGCCAACTGGCGATCGACTTTGCGCCCCCCATTTTCTATGACGGACAAAGCTTACTCACCAAAGCTGATCCAACCCTGAACAGCCCTGAGAATCTGCGCGATCAAACCTTTTGTGTGCAGGATGGAGCCGCAGCCAACAGCCTACAAGTCTTTTTTCGGAAGGTCAAAATTCCGATTCAACCGATTTTGTTGGAAGACGATCGCCAGGTGTTCATCAATTTTGCTAACGGCAACTGTCAGGTGGCGGTCGCCCATCGTTCAACCCTGGCCATCCAACGGCAAACCCTGACCAACCCTGAGCAATATCAGATTTCCACCCTCACCCTCACCCAGGAACCCCTCAGTCCGGTGATCCGGGAGCAAGATCCACGCTGGGCGGATGCAGTCCGCTGGATCATTTACGGCACCTTTCGCGCCGAGGAACTGGGGATCAGCCAAAACAATGTCATGGCACTCAGCCCCAGTTCTGACCTTGAAATTCGGCGATTCCTGGGCGAAGAAGGCAGGGTGGGCGCTGATCTGGGCATTCCCAACGACTTTATGAAGCGAGTCATCCGCTGGGTGGGCAACTACGGCGAAATCTATCAGCGCAATATCGGCGATCCCTTTCAACTACCGCGCGGTGTCAATCAGCTTTGGCTTAAGGGCGGCCTAATTTATCCCATGCCCTTCTGGTAAATCCCTAGAACCAAGGGGGGAAACAGCATCAGCCATCTCCCCCCTTTATCATCTAGCGAACTATGCTACCCTAAAGTCTAAGTATCTTCCTGAGAAAAAGAGTTTACTACTCAGACATGAATAGATACGGGTATCCTAAAATTCATTAAAACCTCACTTTAATGGCCTTTTCAGTCCATAAATCTCTATGGTATCTTCAGTTCACCGTTAAGCGATATTCAAGCCATTTTCTCTAAAATTTTCCTGTCAAGAGTTGTCTCTGCAGGTGGCCTTGAAGGTTCTGCTTCTGCTGATCTTCAGCATCTTTTTTCACCTGCATTCCTAGTTCAAGTAGTTCTATCCGCAAAACTTAAAATGCTGCTAGAAGTGCTCTGACGTGATTACTTTAGATATGATTCCTAGAGCTAATCGCTTTTGTGGGAGTTGTGATCGCCATCCCAACCCCGTTTTTTCAATTCATCGCGTCTTTAGTTCTAAGGAACAAATTTCAAGAGGCAAGTTTTGAGAAACAAGTTCTAAGGAACAAGCTCTAAGGAACAAGTTTTGAGGAATAATTTTTAGTTTTGAGGAATACAGTTTGAAGGATCGTTTTGAAGGATCGTTTTTGGTTTTGAGAGACATATTTGGGATTCGATCGCTGGGTTCGATCGCCAAAATCTTCTCACCAAAACTCTCCCGTCAGGTCAGCGCATCCATTTTCATTGGCTAATCCTATTTCCAGTCTCTATCGTTCGACCTTCTAGGGTAGAATACCGTACCTGTCAGCACCAGGTTGTGATCTAGGTCATTGCATCTCACCAATCTGCCAAATTCTGATTTCCCCCATCACTCAGAAGATATGAAACGACCTTCCCAACCGACGCTGGTTCGGCTCATCAAATCCGCTCCACAGCCGCCGCTGGAGGCTGAAGTGGATGCTAGAGTCAACCCTGGAGCGCAACCTAAAGCGAATGCGGCGATGAATTCTGGAACCGATTCCGGAGTGAATCCTAGAATGCGCTCTAAAACTCACTCTGAAGCTCACTCTAAAGCTCACTCTGAAACTCTCTCTGTAAATTATTCTAAAACTCACTCTGGGACAAATTCTGTAGCTGACTCCATAACCGATTCCGTGACTGATTCTGTGACTGATCTATCTGAACTTCGCTTAACCAAAAGCCAATTGCTGCATCATCTCCACCAGTTGCCTGCTCAAAAACAGGTGGAGCTTTTTACCGCCTGGGTTGCCGCCCTAGAAACGCCCCACCTCCACAAAGTCTCAGAATTAATACGCCTGGAAAATGACCTGCGCCAGGAATTTGGGGGAGCGCGATCGCCACGAGACACCGCCCTCACCGAAGTGTTTCTCAAAAGTGTTGCCCACCGCCGCCGCAACAGCAGCGAAATGACCCC
>JALOOP010000191.1 GCA_025454315.1 Oculatellaceae cyanobacterium Prado106 | reverse complement strand
GGCTTCTATCAAAGTCATCGTTTTGACCTGAACGCTTCTTCTTCTAGTTTAGATTTCCTCTTCTGAGAATGAATCAGCCCTACCTTTGCAAGGGGAGGGAACCGAGCCTCTGGATTCTTCCTAAAGCTGATGCAATGAGTCAGAGGGCTGGTTTCCACCCTTTGCAAGGGGGGATTAAGGGGGGTGAACCGGGAGCTTGGCGATGTTACGAAGCATTTACGCCAGCAGCATCAAGGTTGGGCAATTTAGGGGGCGAGAATCCTGAAGCGGAGTCGATCGAGACTAGCGTGTAAACGGTCGCAAATTGAGGGGAGCCGAGCCTTCGATAGATCTTCACAGCAGTTTCCAAAAGCACACCCCCTGAAGATTCATGAAATTCAAAATTCCTCAAGGTGGATGCTGCTGGCGAAATACTTTGTAACCTGCCTAAAGTCACACTAGGCCGATCATCCCCAAGCCTCTCTAAAACACAAAAATCGATGAGGGTCAGCTTAGGTTCACCAACCTGCGCTCCGTCATCGATTTTTGATTGTCTTCGATTGTCTATGACCTGCCCCTCCAACCACTAGTAAAATTTAATACCCATATCCAGCCAAGTACGGATAGAATAAATTCCCAGATTCCAAAAAACGTCCGCACTCCCTTCGCATCCCGAAGTTCCTCATGGTCTTAATCCCCGACACCACTTCCAGGATCACGCCCTCCCCAACAGTCAACAAGACGGCCACCACAACGGCCAACCAGACACCAAAAGCAGCTAACAAAACAGCTAAGCAGTCTGCCCTCAGCAAAGGCATCTGGGCTGAAGCCCTCGTCGCTCACTGGCTCCAAGCCCAAGGCTGGGAAATCCTCCACCGTCGCTGGCACAGCCCCGTCGGCGAACTCGACCTCGTCGCCCGCTCCCTCACCCCATCCCCCACCCTCGCCTTCGTCGAAGTCAAAGCCCGTAGCTCCGGCAACTGGGACGCAGGCGGCCTCCTCGCCGTCACCCCCCGCAAACAAACCAAACTTTGGCAAACCGCCCACCTCTTCCTCGCCCAATCCCCCGACTCCGCCAACCTCCCCTGCTCCTTCGATGTGGCGATCGTCCAATGTCGGCGATCGCACCTCCCCAAAATTGCCCATCCCCCTGATCCGCTCCATCTTCAGATCTCTAAGCCTGTAGAACTGGGGGAAAGAGTGGCGATCGCCGGATACGACCTCACCCTAGAGCAATACATCTGGGGTGCATTTGATTTGCCCTCCCTTTAGAAAAGGGAAAAGGGGAAAGGGGGGCTTAGAGTGGTTCGTTAAGGCAATCAATGAAGAAATAGGGAAATTGTCTTCGGTTCCATTTTTGACTACCCAAATGAATTTTGATGTCTCCTCTTCACGCTGATGGAATAGGCATCCCATTGTCCTAAACCACGGACATGCGGGATGCCTATCTCACAAGAGTTAACTCAATTATTTTTTCAACGACTCTCAACGAAATCCCTTTCCCCTTTCCCCTTTCCCCTTTCCCCTTTTAACCATTATCGTAAACTTCCCCATCCGGCATCGTCGCCCCCGCCAGACAGGCTCCTTCCAGATTGGCTTCCCAGAGATTGGCCTGACAGAGATTGGCACCGCTGAGATTGGCATGGGTGAGGTTTGCGCCTGCTAGATTGGCCATGCTGAGGTTGGCCTTGGTCAAGTTAGCGCCCGAGAGATTGGCTTCTCGCAGAGTGGATTCCCGCAAATCGGCATCTACCAAGACGGCACCGGAGAGGTTAGCGCTGTAGAGGTTGCTGCCAATTAGATTGGTGCCTAGCATGACGGCGCGTCTCAGGTTGGCATAGCTGAGGTTGGCCATGCAGAAGTTCACCATGCTGAGATTGGCCATGGTCAAGTTGGCCTTGTAGAGCGTGGCACCGACCAGGTTGGCGAGGCTCAGCACCGCAACGCTGAGATCAGCTTCTCGCAGATCGGCTTCCCGGAGGTTGGCCTGACTAAAGGTCGCTTCCCGCAGATCGCTCTGGCTGAGATCGGCGGCATAGAGGTTGGCCTGACTCAGATTAGCCGTGTAGAACTTGGTGGATTTGAGATCGGCCTGGGTCAGGTCAGCGTGCTGCAAATCCGCGAGGCAACAGTCGGCATAGCTGAGGTTGGCATGGGCGAGATTGGCACTTTGCAGATTGGCTTCGCGCAGATTGGTGTCACGCAGATTGGCCATTGAAAAGGAGGTCGTGTAGAGATTGGCTCCTTTGAGGCAGGCAGATTGTAGATTGGACTCTCGCAGGTCAGCGCCGATCAGTTTGGCTTCGGTGAGGTCGGCTTTTTCCAGATTGGCGGTGTAGAAAATGGCCTCGCGCAGGTCGGCATGACGCAAATTGGCGCGACTCAAATCCGCCATACAAAAATCGGCATGGGTGAGAACCACACCCCGCAGATCGGCATTAAACAGCGCCGCCTCGCGCAGATTCATCTCCTGGAAGGCGACTTCGCTGAGGTTGGGGCTAATGTCGGCATGATGCTTGCGCCAGTCATTCCAGACGGTCACGCCTTGCTCAAACAGTGCTAAATGTTCCTGATTTGCCATTGTGGTTTACCTCCACCGCCGAAGCAGAATTTGCCAGCAACCCCCAAGAGGCTGCTGGCAGGAGATCCAAAACAATCTCCTCTGAAGCTGTGGAAAACAGAAACGCATTTGGGGTAATACCATGTTCCCCATTGGGGCGAAAGATTGGTTGGCAGTACAACCTGATACGCAATACCGCCAACCCAAATGAGTCCCATTCAACCGATGCGGACGAAGGTCAAGTCTAAAATCGAACAATGGCGCATCAGGCATACGGGGTAGTATACTCACTTGGGTCTAATATGCCCATCCCGGTGGTTGAACTCTCTTGGGGAGGGGAAAGGGGAAAGGGGAAAGGGGAAAGGGGAAAGGGGCGACATTGAAGCAGGAGCAGGGCGAACGAATCTAAGTTCTGAAAGTCTGGCATAGCAGGGATTTTAGGCGCTCGATGCCTTCAGGCTCCAATGGCTAGAAGCTTTGCTGGGTAAAGGTTTTAAAGATAAGATGCGTTTGCCTGGAAGCAGGAGCCATCGAAGCAGACATTGTGGGATTGTAAATTTTGTGGTTCTCGTTCATTTTTTATTTATTGCTTTTGCCCTTGCTTCGTCAGCGAGTCTTCTGAGAGTACAGCCATCAACGTTCCCTCCTCAATGAACATCCGAGTCTCCATCCAAGTTCCCCCTTTCCCCTTTCGCCCTTCCCCTTTCCCCTTTCGCCCTTCCCCTTTCCCCTTAAATTTGGTATCCCACCCAGTCTCAATCCCAGAGCAATTCAAGATAGAATCCTGGCGAGTCACTTTCACCCACCCTTCGTTTTAATAGCGTCCTATGGCGAAACCTGTCATTCTTACGGTTGATGATGATCCGGATGTGCTGCAAACCATTGCTCGTGACTTGAGGCAGCAGTATGGCGATCGCTACCGAATTGTCCGAGCAGACTCAGGTGCTTCAGCCCTGGAAGCCACCCAACAGCTTAAGCTTCGCAATGAGGCGATCGCCCTTTTCCTGGTGGATCAACGAATGCCCAACATGAGCGGTGTGGAATTTCTGGAGCAAGCTCTGGGAGTTTTTCCGGGAGCCAAACGCGCCTTGTTGACCGCCTACGCCGACACCGATGCCGCCATCCGCGCTATCAACAACACCCGCATTGACTACTACCTGCTCAAACCCTGGGACCCGCCCCAAGAAAAACTCTATCCTGTCCTGGATGACTTGCTGGACGATTGGTTTGCCACCTTCCGGCCTCCCTTTGAAGGGATTCGGGTGGTGGGCAATCGCTGGTCGCCCCAATCTCACCAGGTCAAAGACTTCTTGGCGCGAAACCAGGTGCCCTACCAGTGGCTGGATGTGGAGTTGGAACCGGAAGCGCAGCAGATTTTGACCTTTGCTGAAAGCGAGGATCGGCAATCCTTGCCGCTGGTGATGTTCCCCGATGGGTCGCGGTTGATTCAGCCGTCAAATTTGGCTATCGCGGAACGTATCGGCCTCAAAACCCAGGCTGAACGACCCTTCTACGATCTGGTTATTGTCGGCGGTGGCCCTGCCGGACTGGCGGCAGCCGTCTACGGAGCCTCCGAAGGACTCAGCACTGTCATGATTGAGCGCGAGGCTCCTGGAGGTCAGGCCGGGTCAAGCTCTCGGATTGAAAACTACTTAGGATTTCCCGTTGGACTCAGCGGCAGTGACCTGGCACGGCGTGCCGTCACCCAAGCCCGTCGCTTTGGCGTCGAAATTCTCACCCCCCAGGAAGTCGCCCAGGTGCGTGTGGAAGATCCTTACCGAGTCATTCAACTAACCAATGGCAGTGAGATTAGCTGTCACGCGCTGCTGGTTGCCACGGGCGTATCCTACCGCAAGCTCAATGTTCCGGGCATGGAAAACCTCAGCGGTGCAGGCATTTATTATGGGGCGGCCCAAACGGAGGCGATCGCCTGCAAAGGGGAAGAAGTCTACCTGGTGGGCGGAGCCAATTCCGCCGGACAGGCAGCCATGTACTTCTCGAAATATGCCGAGCGAGTGATCATGCTGGTGCGTGGCGAATCCCTGATCCAAAGCATGTCACAATATTTAATCGATCAGATTGACTCCACGCCCAATATCGAGGTGCGTCCCTACACCAGTGTCGTTGAGGTCAAGGGTGAAGCCAACCTAGAGGCGATCGTCTTGGTCAATTCCCAAACCCAAGAAAAACAAACGATCGCCGCCAACTCCCTGTTTATTTTCATTGGCGCTAGCCCCCGCACCGACTGGCTGGCGAATCTGGTGGAACGAGATGCCAACGGCTTTGTCCTCACGGGACCTGACCTCATGCCCGACGGCAAACGCCCCAAAGGCTGGGTACTCGATCGCCCTCCCTTCCTGCTCGAAACCAATATCCCCGGCATTTTTGCCGCTGGTGATGTTCGCTATGGTTCAGTCAAACGGGTGGCCTCCGGTGTGGGAGAAGGAGCGATCGCCGTCCAGTTCATTCACCGCTACCTGAGTAAGGTCTAAGGCGGGTTGAATTTAGGATTCCATTCAAACCCCATTCCTCTTCAAAAACCATGTCCCTTACCCTGCTCTACTGGATTCTCCTGGGTGTCATGCTGATTGGTGTCATTGGTACCTTGGTGCCTGCCATTCCAGGAATTAGTCTGATTCTGATCGCCATTTTGATCTGGGGATTTGCTACCGGATTTATGAATCTGGGGATTCCATTAGGGGTGGCGATCGCTGTTCTCATCCTCGGCACAGGCATTGAGTTTTTAGCGACCTACTGGGGCGCAAGGCAAATGGGCGCAAGCCAATGGGGACAAATTGGAGCAATTCTTGGCCTGCTCCTCGGTTTATTCGGCTTACTGCCAGCTCTACCCTTTGGCGGCCCTCTCCTCGGCGCACTCATCGGCCCTCTCCTCGGCGCTTTCCTGGGCGAATTCCTCTACCGCAAACAACTCGACCTCCAACCCCGCATCAAAACCGCCTTCAAAGCCAGCATCGGCATCCTAGTCGGTTCACTGCTGGGGAATTTGATTGAGGCGCTCTTGGCTGTAGTGGCGATCGCCGTCTTCGTCTTCAACACCTGGTCCCTACTCCCCGGCCTATCCTAGCCACCCATCCGCTTCATCCCTGCTCATCAACTTATACCTGCGTACCCTCTGGGAAGTTTGCGATAACCCCTTTGTTCCTCCCTTTCCCCTTTCCCTTCCCCTTCTCATTGGGAAGTCTACGACAACATCTGCGTTCCCCCCTTTCCCCTTTCCCCCTTCCCCCTCTTCCTCCCCATGCCCCTCCAAGCCCTCTCCACCTCCCCCAAAAACCCTCCCAAAGGACTCCTCGTCCTCCTCCACGGCTGGGGCGCAAATGCCCAAGATGTGGCGGCTCTAGCGCCCTATCTGCCCCTGCCAGACTACCAGATGATCTTCCCCGATGCCCCTTTCCCCTATCCCCACATGCCCGAAGGCCGCATGTGGTATGACCTACCCGAAACCTACAGCTTTCGCAGCAGCCCCGATTTCTCACAACAGCCCCAGCTCTTGGAAAGTCGCAAACAGCTAACCGAATGGCTCTGTAGTCTAGAATCGGCCACTGGCATTCCCCTAGAGCAAACCGTTCTTGCAGGTTTTTCTCAAGGTGGAGCGATGACGCTGGATGTGGGACTGCGGTTGCCCCTGAAGGCGTTGGTGGTTTTGAGTGGCTATCTCCATGCCCCGATTGAGTTGGCAGCGTCTGAAGCAAAAGTGCCGTCGGTGCTGATGGCGCATGGACGGCAGGATTTGGTGGTGCCACTGGCGGCAGCATTGCAGGCGAGAGATAGTTTGATGCAACTGGGTGTTGCTGTGGACTATCAGGAATTGGATATGGGACATGAAATCCAACCCGCCGTGCTGGATGTGTTGAAGAATTTCATGGAAGCCCAATCTTGAATCTTCTGGAAATCTGTTGGGAATCTTCTGAAACCTTGAAGCCTTTGAAAAATTGAATCTTCCGAAAAAACAAATGCACGGAACGAAGGGTTTTACGCTTCAGGCCGTGCATTGATCTTTGAAACTGATTTTTGAGATTAACTTTTGGAGCGTAAATCCTACAGACCGGGCAGGTTTAGGCCACCGGTGAGTTCTTCCATCCGTTCCCGCATGGTGGTGGTGGAGCGTTCGTAGGCATCTTTCATAGCCGCCAGTACCAGATCGGAGAGGACTTCTTCGCCTTCTTTGAGGGCATCGGCGGAGATTTCTACCCGGCGAGGTTCTTGGTTGCCGCTGACCACGACCTTGACCAGTCCACCACCGGATTCACCGGGGATTTCCATTACTTCCAGTTCTTCTTGGAGGCGCTTTGCACCTTCCTGGACTTGCTGTGCCTTTTTGAACGCTTCGGTGAGTTCCTTCATCTTGCCCAGACCGAAACCAAAGCCTTGTCCTTGTCCTTTAGTCATAATTCCTTGCCCTATGTGGGATGAACAGTCGCTTAGCCATTGGCTGAAAAACAGCAGTTAGCTGGAAGCGTGTAGCAGCCTACTAATATACCGCATCTCAGCCAGAACGGAACGACAACCCGACTTTAGTCTGGTTTCATTCCCAAGAGCCTTGAAAATCGAGGGCTGAAAACAAAGAACTGAACCTAACTGTTGAATCCCTGCCATTAATGCATTAACCAGAAAAAATCCCTCTGCCTGTCTGTGTCCAATCGGGTTCAAATCCAAAACTTCGATCGCACTTCCATGCTTAACGAATGTACCTAATGGATGTGTGGAAGATCGGTCTTACAAAAGAAGGGAAGTGGGCAAAACCCACCTCCCTTCTTTTACAAATACAAAATTTGGACGCAATAGCTTTATGGAAGCTGCACTAGAAGTTGTACCAGAAGTTGTACTAGGCGGCTTGAAAATCACCCAGCATTTTGACTTCGGGTTCGAGCAGCAGCGACCAGTTGCGCTCGACCTCGGATTGAATTAGACGAATCAGTTGAAAGACATCATTGGCGGAGGCACCGCCGCAGTTGAGGATGAAATTGGCGTGGCGTTGGGCAATTTGGGCACCGCCGATTTGATGACCTTTGAGGCCGCTTTGTTCAATCAGCCAGCCTGCTTTGTACGGGGTGGGATTGCGGAAGACGCTGCCGCAGCTAGGCAGGTGGTAGGGTTGGGTGTCGCGCCGTTGGTTCATGTGGGCGGTGGTGTCGGCCATCACCTGTTTGGGGTCGGCACCGGGTGTCAGTTGGAAGGTGGCCTGGGTGATTAGCTTGACGGTTTGGGCTGAGGCCGTGTGGGCAATGCCTTGGAGGGCTGAGGTGCGGTAGCCAAAGTTGAGGGTTTGGGGCGTGAAGATTTCGATGGAGCCATCGACGGCAAGAACATGGGTGTCTACCAGAATATCTGCGGTACAAGCAGCATGGGCTCCTGCGTTCATGACGACTGCGCCGCCTACGGTTCCGGGAATGCCCACCGCCCACTCCAAGCCTGTCCAGCCTCGTTCTGCGGCCTGCCATGCCAGACGAGCGATCGGCTCTCCGGCATAGGCCATGACTTGACCATTGGCTTCGTCAAAGCGGGTACGGCGCAGGTGGCGGGTGCAGACGACTAGACCGGGAAGACCGCGATCGCTCACCAACAAATTAGACCCAGCGCCCAACAGGGTAATGGGCAATCCTCGCTCATCTGCCCAGTCCAGTCCGGCTTGCAAGTCTTCGGGGGTGCGGGGTGCAAGGTAGAGTTCGGCAGGGCCGCCCACGCGGTAGGAGGTCAGCGTGGCCAGAGAGACACCCTGCTTGACCAAGCATTCAGTCCCTGGAATGCGAATCTCTTGAACCGTGCGACCGAGGGGGAGGAAACGAGAAGAAGCCATTTCAATGACCGGAGCTTTGGAACTCGGAGTTTTGGAGCCGATACGGGCAATCGGAGACAGTTGAGTGCTAGGCGGTTCTTGGGAAAGAGTCATGATCGTCAGGCTCTGGAATGCTTATGTGATAAGGGATAAAAATAGGCAGGGGAACCACCGACAGGGGGCGAGGCAGAGGGCTAGCGCAAGCTGGCTGTGGGTTGACGTTGCTCGATTTGTTGATAGAAGGTCGTTAACTCCGGAATAATGCGATTTAGGTTGCCCGCACCCAGAAAGATCACCAGGTCACCGGGGGAAAGGGCTTCCATGAGATAGGCTGTGGTGGCTTGGAGGGTGGGTTGATAGATGGATTGGGGGTGGTGTTGGGCGATCGCATCGGCTAACTGCTGGCCACTGACCTTCCCCATATCCGGTTCACCCGCACTATAAATATCAGTGGTCACCACCAGATCAGCGTTCCCAAAGGACTGGGAGAACTCTTCTAAAAAGGTGAGGGTGCGGCTATAGCGATGGGGCTGAAAGACCGCCACCACTCGCCGGGAGGGGCTGGTTTCTTGGGCGCGCAGTCGAGCCGCCGCGAGGGTGGCCTGAAGTTCGCTGGGATGATGACCGTAGTCATCAATAAAGAGAATATTGTGATGTTCACCCCGATGTTCAAATCTGCGTTTTGCTCCGCCAAAGTGAGCCAGAATGGTGGCAATTTGGGAGAATTCTAGGCCGAGTAACCGACCAGTGGCGATCGCTGCCAGAGCATTACTCAAATTATGTTCCCCAAGGATGGGCAAATAAAACTGTCCCAGGCATTGTCCTCGTTCCCAAACCTGCGCGGTTGTGCCATCCGACTGATAGTCCACTTGATCCACCGTATAGTCTGCGCCACTCTGGGGGTGGATGCTATAGCTAATGGTGACGGGAATGTTTTCACGAACGCTGGGGGAGTCGATACAGCCAATCAGGTGATGACACTGTTGGGTAAAGGTCTGGAAGATATCCACGACCGATTCCAGCGTCGTGTAGTGATCAGGGTGATCCAGTTCAATGTTGGTGATGATGCCAATGTCTGCCTTGAGTTTGACCAGGGAGCCGTCGGACTCATCGGCTTCGGCGACAAAGTAGGGGCTGGCTCCAACATAGGCATTGCCTTCCCAGGCGCTGACTTCGCCACCGATGACAATCGTCGGGTCGATGCCTGCCTTCAGGAGCAAATAGCCAATCATGCTGCTGGTGGTGGTTTTGCCATGGGTGCCTGCCACCGCGATGCCTTGATACTGCCCCATCAGAGCGGCCAGCAGATCAGAGCGGTGAAAAATTGGGCAACCCAGTTCCAGAGCCGCTTGATACTCAGGATTGGCCGGGTTAATGGCCGTTGAGCAGATGACTTGGGGGAGTCCTGCGATCGCTTGGCTTTGCAAGTTGGCGGCTTCCTGGGTGAGGAAGATCTTTGCGCCTTGCGCCTGGAGTCGATCGGTAATATTGCTTTGAGAGAGATCTGAACCCGAGACGGGTAAATTGCGTTTCGTTAGGACATGGGCGAGCGCCGACATGCCAATCCCGCCAATTCCGATAAAATGAAATGATTTTCCGCTGAAATCAACCGCATCCAGCATTGTGACTCCTTACACACCGCACACCACACCGATAATCACGCGATATCATAGCAAGAATTGCTTTTTTTGCGATATATCCTAGAACGAATTTCTAAAAATAGCGTTCTATTTGAAAAAAGTACAATCTCCCAAAAACAGCATGATTCGCCAAACCAGATTCGCAAAAAGGGCGAATCTCAGAAACCTTCTAGAAGTAGATTCGCTTCACCGCAGATCTGTAAGAAACTGCTTTTGCAAAACGAAGAAACTTGATTGTACTTAAGTATCTGAAAATGGAAGTATTTTTTTTTAGCATCGATTAAAACAAATTCTTTGCAATTTGCAAAGGGTAATCCCAAATAGGCCATCTTTCATAATCGCAAGTAGATTCACAGACGACTGAGCCGATTCCTGAAACTGTTCGCACTATTTTATCTGGAATGCAAAAAATCGCAATCCTGGGCGGCACCTTTAATCCGGTTCATTGCGGTCATATTGCCATTGCCGAGACAGCTTTAACCCAGTTCAATTTGGATCAGGTGATTTGGGTGCCGACAGCAAACCCACCTCATAAATTGCCGCAAGACCTGGTCGCTTTTGGGCATCGGGCGGAGATGGTGAGACGGGCGATCGCCCCCTACCCCTCTTTTCTGCTGTCTGAAATTGAAGCCCAAAGAATTACAGCCCAAAGAATTACAGCCCAAAGAAATCAATCTCAGCGATCGGGGCGATCCTTTGCGATCGACACCTGGAGAGATCTCCAAGTCCTCTATCCCCAGCCCGTTCAATGGTTTTGGATCATTGGCCGTGACACCTTCCAAACACTGACCCGCTGGCCTGGGTTTGAAGAGTTGGCTAGCCACTGCATCTGGATTGTGGCTCCCCGTGCCGCCGAGGGAGAAGAATTTTCAGGGAAAATCCACTCTAAAGTTCGCTGGGAAGCTCTAAAGATGACCCCGATCGAGATTTCTGCCAGCCAGATCCGTCAGCGGTGTCAGAATCATCTGCCGATCGATGCCTGGGTGCCGCCCGCCGTCCTGACCTATTTGCTAGACCACAGACTTTACCAGAATGGATAAAAAATCGTGATCCCCAAGTTCTCAATTGCTACTTGAGACGCAGATCCACATAAGTGTATGATTTGGGTTAACGACTACTAGTTATTTATTACTATTTGAGGGCGAGACGCAGTGATTAGAGTGGCAATCAATGGCTTCGGACGCATCGGACGCAATTTTGTCCGGTGCTGGTTAACACGCGAGAACAGCGGGATTGAGTTGGTTGCGATTAACGATACTTCCGATCCGCGAACCAATGCTCACCTGCTCACCTATGACTCCATGCTCGGCAAGCTCAATGCCGATATCAGTGCTGACGATAACACCATCACCGTTAATGGAAAAACCGTTAAATGCGTCTCTGACCGCAATCCCTTGAATCTCCCCTGGGGAGCCTGGGATGTGGATCTGATCATTGAATCAACGGGCGTTTTCATTTCCAAAGAGGGTGCGTCCAAGCACCTGGAAGCGGGAGCCAAGAAGGTTCTCATTACCGCTCCCGGCAAAAACGAAGATGGCACCTTTGTGGTTGGCGTCAACGAAAAAGACTATGACCATAGCAAGCATCACATTATTAGTAATGCAAGCTGTACTACCAACTGTCTAGCCCCGATCGCCAAAGTCCTCCACGAAAACTTCGGCATCATCAAAGGCACCATGACCACCACCCACAGCTACACGGGCGACCAGCGTCTGCTCGATGCTAGCCACCGGGATGTCCGTCGTGCCCGTGCCGCAGCCCTCAACATTGTGCCCACCACCACGGGCGCAGCCAAGGCCGTCGCCCTCGTGCTGCCCGAACTCAAAGGCAAGCTCAACGGCATCGCCCTGCGGGTTCCCACCCCCAACGTGTCGGTTGTGGATCTGGTCGTCCAGGTTGAAAAGTCCACCATTGCCGAACAGGTCAACGAAGTGTTCAAAGCCGCTTCCGAAAACGGCCTCAAGGGCATCCTGGGCTACAGCGATCTGGAACTGGTGTCCTGCGACTACCGGGGGCACGACTGTTCTTCCATCATCGACTCCAGCCTGACGATGGTCATGGGCGGCGATATGGTCAAGGTCATCGCCTGGTACGACAACGAGTGGGGCTACAGCCAGCGGGTCGTTGACCTAGCCGAAGTGGTCGCCAAGAACTGGGTCGCTTAGTCCTAAACTCAATTGAAGCAGGCAGCAAGGAGGGGAAGGTTCTCTCTTTGCTGCCTCTTTTTTTGGAGGGGAAAGGGGAAAGGGGAAGGGGGAAAGGGGGAGCGTTGAATGAATTTCTGGAGGAATTGAAGAAAACTCTACTACGAACCTTTCCATTCGATGGGCTTTCTCGGTGCGCGGGGACAGGCTTGTGGTCGCCCCTTCAGGGGTATGCCGACTGAGAAACTTGATCAATTAATCCAGGAATTGCTCTCTGAAATCACCGGGTTCTGCCAAACTCCAATTCAGCGATGCTTGCCGTGATGAGGACTAAAGTCCTCACTACAAACAGGCTTGTAGTAAGGACTTCAGTCCTTACAAACCCGCATCTAGACCCATAAAACTGGAAACTAGAATCTGTCA
>JALOOP010000190.1 GCA_025454315.1 Oculatellaceae cyanobacterium Prado106 | reverse complement strand
GGCCACCACATCCTCGAAGCGAATGCGCCGATGGGTTCCAACCTTGCGATAGGGAATCTTACCACTGTCAATCAGGTTCACTAGAAAAGGACGCGACACATTCAAGAAATCTGCGGCCTGTTGTGTCGTTAATTCTGCATGGACAGGCATTAAGGTCACTGCATTACCGCGAGCCATCTGTGCCATAATCTCCGTCAACAGGCGCAATGCCGACAGAGGGACGACAATGGCTTGCTCTGAGCCATCCTGTGTTTGGATTCGTAACCTCATGTCAGTGACTTGGCTTTCCCCAGGGTGGTTACCCAGAAAACCAGCAAGCTGGCGACTCGACTCCTGCGCCACTTCTGTATCTGCTGCAGTGGGCATAACTATTTCTGGCGTAATCGTTTCTATCAAAACAGTAATTTCGTTGGCCATTCTCCCCCCTGCTCGTTTCACTGAGATTAACTGCTCCTATATCTTAAACAAAATCTTATATCTTAAACGAAATAAACGAAATGAAAATTGCAGATGTCGCGGAATAACCGAGTGATTTATGTTGATCAATGCCTCTGGGTTTCTGGTGTGACTCTTTATGCCTATCCTGATGTTATGGCGATCGCCAATCCCATAGAACCGCCACCGTTTCAGAAACCGCAACCATCCCCAAATCTTCACCCCGATTCGCCATAGTAGGGCTATTCCCCGATTCATCTGAAATTCATTTGAGGCGATTCTATGAAACGTTGCGTTGCTCCTGTTCGGCTACGTTCACAAGTGGGGTGGAGTGCGATCGCCACCACTCTCCTCCTCGCCAGTTGTGCCACCGCCCCCACCCCCCAATCCAGCGAAACTTCCTCGGGCGCAATGCCCATGTCTGCTCCCATGTCTTCTCCAGCGGCAGATCAAACCTTGTCTCAGACCATCCCATCTGCTGAAAATCGCGTTTCCCCGTCTCAACCCGCAGCCCCACAGCAACCGCAACTCATCAAAACCGCAGTCCTGCAACTCACGGTCAAATCCATTGCCAGCAGTCTGGATCAGGTCAAAACCATCGTCCAAACGCACCAGGGCGACATTTTGAACCTCCAAGATGAACTGCCCACCGACTACAGCAGCCATCGATTGGCCTCTCTGCAAATTCGCATTCCCCAAGCCAAACTAGATGCTACACTCCAATCTCTTAAGCAATTGGGAACCGTGGATAGTCAATCGGTGACAGCAGAAGATGTTTCGACGCAACTGGTGGATTATCAGGCGCGGTTGAAGAATCTGCGAAAAACAGAGGAAACCTTGCTGGGTATTATGGAGCGATCGGGCAGTGTCGGCGATGTGCTGAAGGTTGCCCAGGAACTGAGTCAGGTTCGCAGCATGATTGAACAAATCTCGGCGCAACTGGCTACTCTGCAAAATCAAGTTTCCTACTCCACGATTCGGCTCAACTTGACGGAAATTGTCGCCTCCATTCGCACGCAACCCGCCACTGAAGTGCAGATTGAAAATACCTGGGAAAGCGCAACGCATTCCTTTAGCAAACTCACGGTGGATTTGTTGCAATTGGGCATTTGGCTGTTGGTGTACAGTCCCTATTGGGTGGTGTTGGGAGCGATCGCCTCTTTCACCTATCTTCGCCTCAGAAGGAATCCTGTTCAAAGTCGTTCAGAAGAGTCGTAGCATTTCGTTCATCCTTCCATGATTACAAATCGTTGAATGGTGTTCTTTCAGAAGCTCACTGCGCTTACTTCAATAATATATTTTTGAGATGGCGATCGCTGTTATTAAAGATAGCGATCGCCGTTTCTATCATTGCGATATTCATTGCCATTAACAATAGCGATCGCCATTTCTATTACCATTTTTATCATTGCGACATTCATCAACGATCTTACTCAGAAGATTCAAGACTGCTCTTATTCAAGACTGTTTTTAGAGTTGCTTCCATACTGAAATTTGGATGAATCGGCGCAGATAAAATGCAGACTTTTCAGAAATTCCTGGGACATCGTGATACTTGACATGATTGCTATTGCCATGCACAAATCTATCCCAAGCAGGATGCAAAAAGTGATCGCCATTCACTGCAAAATGTCAATAAAATGACCTAAAAAATAGAAATTCCAGGTAATATTGGCTACTCCGTGAATTTTGTCCTAAGAATTTTCGTCGTTCAAATTCTTTGTCTGGAGCGGAATTGAGTGCGATCGCCCCATCTTCCACAGACTCAATACGCTGTACAATTTGCGACCCTTTGCCTACGATAATTCACCTGAGCAAGTTTAATGATTTATTAAAGTTTGTTCAGGAACTTGAATCTTTTTTTAGGCAGTTTTTAGGCATTTTGTTCACCATGAGTTTTTTGGGTTTCTTCGGAATGTTGTCCTATATCGGAGGGTTCGCTTCAACGCACCCTCTTGCGGTTCACACTCCACCACTCCACCATTTCATTGACCAATCGTCTATCATCGCCTCTGTTCCGTCCATTGACGAGGCTGAGAAGGCGACTGATAAAGCGGCTGAAAATGCGATTAATCAGGCAGTTGAGGCGATCGCACTGCTCGATCGCACCCTCGAAGTCGAAATTTCTGTGCAGAACGTCTCCCAGAACGTCTCCCAGAACGTCTCCCAGAACGCATTTCAGGATCTGTTTCAGGATGCATCGTCGAATCGGGGCAATGTTTCCCATCGCCTAGTTGCAGGGGCTTCAGTCATTCCTAGCGCAGCGCTTGCAGGGGCAGGGGCAGGATCATCAGGCGCGATCGCATCCCCCCGATTCAACCTCCTAGCCACGCCCAAATTCACGGCCAAGCGCTACACTTTCTCGGCGCTCACCCAGTCCGCCACGCCTGCCTGGGTCAATCGGCTGTTCACCATTCCTTCCTTCTTCAACGCTCCTGCCCTGGCCGCCCAGCCCGAGGACGAACCCTTTACCGCCCTCGCAGCCTTCCAAGAGCTTGAGGCATTGCCCGACCCACAGCTTGCCATTATCTCCCAAGGAAAAGCATTCCAGGTGCAACTGCGCGGTCAATTGATTGCAGAAGTGCCCACCCAGGCCAAGGCAAAAGCGATCGCCTGGAGACTCTGGCAATTGCTTCAGAATCCTGACTTTGAGCCGCGATCGCTACGTCCCGACATTGTCAATGCCATGCCCGTCGGCAAGGCCAATAACGAAATCCTGTTCTGGGTAGACCCTAAATCCGCCGAGCAACTTGAGCAAAACGCCGAAGTCATCGCCGTCACCTGGACGAATAACCTGCGAGCGGCACTAGGCGTTCCCAAAATCACCCTGGTCGATGCCCAAAGCAGCATGTACGGCCTCGTCCCCACCGATCAAATCCTCCAGGGCACCGCTTCCTGGTATGGTCCCTATTTCCACGGTCGCCAAACCGCCTCGGGCGAAATCTTTAACCAGGACGACCTCACCGCTGCCCATCCTTCGCTGCCCTTTGGCACCTACCTCAAGGTGACCAATCTGCAAAATGGTAAGCATGTGCTGGTGCGAATTAACGATCGCGGACCTTATTGGGGGGGGCGATCGCTCGACCTATCCCGAGAAGCCGCCCGTCGTCTCAATAGCGAAAGCAAAGGCGTGGTGCCCTACGAAGCCATCATTATGGAGCCTGTGTCCAGCAAGCCCGATTCTGAAAGCCAATGGTTGAGCGATCGCCCTCGCCAGACAGAGCAGCGGATCGCTCGATTGCTGCTGGCTCAAGAGTAAGGGCTAACCAGAAAAATGAAATCCCGGTTGTTGGGAGGGTGACGAAACTACCCTCCTAACAGCCGGGATTTTTCTAAACCGCAGATCTCTAGCAGGAGGTTAGAGGAAGGAAATTGACACGACTTGATGAACAGCGTTGTGAGCAATACATCGTTTTTTCGAGACATCCAGTATCTTTAAATTTCTAAGTAATGCGATCGCGCCCCACTTAGACATGACCTGGAAGCATCAACCCCACTCCTCGAACCATGCGCTGCGCTGACCTAAGCCCGTTTCGTAACCACATCCAACAAAATAATGTGACGACTGCCGTCAATCATCAGCCAGCCCTCTTCTTGCAGTTGGCTCAGCAGACGAGTGACCGTAACCCGAGTGGTGCCGATGGTGCTAGCGATCTGCTGATGTGTCAAGCGCACGGTCAGGCGAGTCCCGTTGGCCACAGTCTGTCCCACCTCCTGGCGGAGTAGGAGCAGCAGATGACGCAGTCGATCTTCCACACGACGATATCCCGCAACGGCCAAAGTGGCTTCGGCTTGCTGCAACCGCCGTGCCATATGGCGAAAAATTCCTTGAGCCAGCATGGGCGACTGCTCCACTTCAGCAAGGCGCAGCCGCATCAAATCCACATCCGTCAGAGCGCTGGCCTGGTAGGGACGAACCAGCGTCAGGGGCAGACCAAACGGCATGGAAGGGCAGATTAATCCAAGCAGAGCTTCGTCGCCGTTGTCATAAAGGGTGCCGACCTGCACCACTCCACGACAAACAATCCAAATATCATCGGGCAACAAGCGAATGGATTGACCACTGCGGTAAGGCTGGAGGCTACGACCTTGGTAAAGCTTTTCAAGAAGTTGACGGAAGTCAGGCTGAGGCGCAACTTCCGGGGCAAAGGCATGAATCATGGTGGTGACCGGATGGCTGGACTGTTGCCAATCAGCTTAAACGCCCCACCTAAAGGTCTGGTAATTGAAAGGTTAGGAAAGGGTAATGAAAAAATTGCCAAACGGTTAAGCCCATCCGCAGAAATCCTGAGTTGGGAAGGTTGTGGCGGTTTGTGAAGGATTCCTAAAGAAGAAGGGAGTGGGGAGTGGGGAGTAGGGAGCAGGGAAAACGCTAAGGAGAAGGGAGTAGGGAGTGGGGAGTAGGGAAAACGCTAAGGAGAAGGGAGTAGGGAGTGGGGAGTAGGGAAAACGCTATGGTGTCGGTTTGCCCGAAGCACATGCAAGTCAATACAGAAGGAAAGGGAGTTCATCCCCGCCATATCATCATCCCCTCTACTTCCCTACCCCTCTATCCCCCATCCTCCTCCCATTCAACGAACTCCCCCCACTCCCTACTCTCCACTCCCTACTCCCCACTCCCTACTCCCTACTCCCTACTCCCTCACTCATTGCTTCAAGCACCGAATCGCCTCCAACATCCCCCTCGCCTTATTCAGGGTTTCCTGGTATTCCTTCTGGGGTTCGGAGTCGGCGACTAAGCCTGCTCCGGCTTGGACGGTGACCTGGTGTTTGCCGTCGGGGGTGCTGCGGACGACCATGGTGCGGATGGCGATCGCCGTGTTTAACTGCCCTTCAAAGTCGTAGTAGCCATAGGCTCCTGAATAAACGCCTCGGCGGCAGGGTTCTAGGTCATGGATGATTTGCATGGCGCGGATTTTGGGGGCACCGCTGACGGTTCCGGCGGGGAAGCAGGCTTTGAGCAGTTCCCAGGCGGTCTTGTGGTGGTCAAGCTGGCCGACGACATTGCTGACAATGTGCATGACATGGGAATAGCGTTCAATCACCATCAGTTCATCGACCTTGACAGTGCCGTTGGTGCAGACCCGTCCCAGGTCATTGCGGCCTAGGTCTACCAGCATGACATGCTCAGCAATTTCCTTGGGGTCTTGGAGCAGGTCGGTGGCGAAGTCATTGTCTTCGGTGGGGGTTTTGCCTCGGGGGCGGGTGCCTGCGATCGGGCGGACGGTGGCGACCATGGGCAGGTCGGGTTGTCCTGGGCGATCGGCTCTGACCATGACTTCGGGACTGGAGCCAATGATCTGCCAGTCTTGGAAATTGAAGTAGGCCATGTAGGGCGAAGGGTTGATCAGCCGCAGGGAGCGGTAGAGGGCAAAGGGGTCGCCTTCATATTCGGTGGTGAGGCGCTGGGAAATCACGACCTGGAAAATATCTCCGGCTCGAATATGGCCTTTGGCACGTTCCACATTGGCGCAGAATTGCTCCTCAGTAAAATTACTGAGGTACGGGGTGGGCGGGCTTTCAGAGGCGGGAACGCGGCCACCGGGAGGTGTCCATTGCAGAATGGTGCTGTTTTGGGAGAGGGGTTTTTGCAGTTTGTCGATCAGATGTTGGACGCGATCGCCCGCCTGTTGATAAGCTTCTGCCAAGCTCGTTTGGGGGTTCCGTAGATCTGCGTAGGCGATCGCCCAAATCTTGCGCTGCACCTGATCAAAGACGAGCAGATTGTCAATTTGCATCCAGAGGCCATCGGGCAAATCGGTCTTGTCAGCAGGATAAATCGGGACACGCGGCTCAATCCACTGAATCAACTCGTAGCCCCAAAAGCCAAACAAACCACCAATACCCGGTGGAAGCTGCGGCAGAACGACCGGACGATATGCCTCCAAACAAACGCTCAGAGCCGCAAACGGATCGCCCTCAAAGGTTTGGCGAGTGCCGTCGCGGTAAGTCTGGACGGTTTGGTTTGCCCGAGCTTCTAGCGTCCAAAGGGGATCACAGCCGACAAAACTGTAGCGACCAATGCGTTCACCGCCTTCGACCGATTCCAATAAAAAACTATAGGGTTGGCCTGCACAGACCTTATACCAAGCTGATACGGGGGTATCCAGATCGGCTACCCATTCCTGGTAAACCGGAACAAAATTTCCTTGCTGAGCAAACGCTGAGAATTGTTCAAAGTCTGGAAAAACCATGCCGTATCCTGTAATTCAGTGCTGTGTCGCGGTGTTCCTCTGCACGATTAAAAATGCATCTTTAGTCTGTGCATTCTTGAATGCATTTTGACCCATGAATGGGGAATGGGCTAGGGGCGATCGCCGCTTTGTGCATCATAGTTTACCATCTGCGGCTCGGTTCGCAAGTGTTTTACGGAACTCCCTAATCCCGGATGGTGACTCGGAATCACCCGATTGTAGGATGGTAAGTTGCCGTAAATCCGCCATGATTTTGAAAGATTCGGCTTTTCGATAGACGATTCGATGGATTAAGAGCCAAAGGCTGGCAAAGCGCTAAAGGGTTTATTCCGCTGTCAAAGGTTGTGCTGGATTGGGGTTGCGTTTTGGCAACTTTTCTCTAGCTTGGGATCTGGAAGCAACGGGGTTTATCCTTTACCTAGCGCCAGTTACAGGGGATTTTGGCATCAAAAAATTGCTTGATATTTCGATTCCCAATCTCAAATGGCTAATTCTCTGGGAAAAATGATGATAATCATTGCTCAATTGAGTGAAAACACAGTGGAGTCATGCAACGAATCATCCTAGGCTTGTGATAGGCCGAGTCCAAAAAATCAGTGATTTCTCTGATTTGACTTCCTTCCCAGCCTAGGTTTTAGACCCGGTATTAGCCCCAATTTCCTACCCGATTTCCCAGTTGTATTCCAGTCAAGTTGTTTCCCAGACAAGTTGTATTCCAAATCAACTCTCCGTCTGTCTCGTTCGCCTCACCTAACACACCTCACCCCATTCACCTCCCCCACTAGGAGAAGGAAAATCAATGACTGACTTTGTTCTAGACGCCCCCAGTGCGAATCGCTATACCTACTTCGTGGCTTACTACGGCAAAGAGTTTCAAAAGCAGACCGCAGTGATCCATGTGATGCACGACTTCAATGTTTCGGTGCATGAACTCCATGTCCTGATTCGCGATCGCATCAACCAAGTTCTGGGCGACGAAACCCCTGCCTGCTACCACATCCTGGCTCTCGCTGCGCCAGAAGCCATCCCCGCTTAACTTCTTCTATTAGGTGACGCGATACGAATTAAGAACGGTTGTCCAGGCCGCATGCCTAGACAACCGTTCTTTTTGTCCGGAGGTAGAGTTTTCATAGCAAAAAATGAAAATTCTCATGCACCAAGTTGGCAAAATCGCGTTAGCAAGCAAACATCATCCGCAACCCCAACCAACCAAGGAAAGATAGAACGAGTGGAGGATCGCTCAAGGTTCACGTTAGAGGTTAAGGGGAAATGGGAGATTGCAGTAACGTTATCCTTGGACACTCCAAATCCTTTGACACTCCAATACTTTTTATCTGTGTATATTGGAATTTCAAAGGCTCCTCATCCTGTGCCCTACTCCCCACTCCCTACTCACCCTTCCCCATGTCCTCCCCTCTTCTCCAAGTTCAAGATGTCCACGCAGGCTATATCAAAGACCTCAACATTTTGCAAGGCGTAAACTTCAATATTCAAGCGGGTGAACTGGTCGTTGTGATTGGTCCCAATGGTGCGGGGAAATCAACCCTGGCAAAAACCATCTTTGGGTTACTAACGCCTAATCAGGGAGAGATTCTCTGGCAAGGGAAAAGTATTGCCGGGTTGAAGTCGAATCAGATTGTTCAGCGTGGGATTTCCTATGTGCCTCAGATTGCCAATGTGTTTCCTTCGCTTACCGTGGAAGAGAATTTGGAAATGGGAGCCTTTGTGCGGCGAGGCTCTTTGACTGCGTTGAAGCAGGAAGTTTTTGATTTGTTTCCCCGATTGGTGGAGCGGCGCAAGCAGCAAGCAGGTACCCTCTCCGGTGGAGAGCGGCAGCAGTTAGCGATGGGGCGAGCCTTGATGCTGCAACCTCAGCTTTTGATTTTGGATGAACCTTCGGCGGCGCTTTCGCCTCAGCTCGTCAACAGTGTGTTTGAACTGATTCAGCACATTCATGGGGCGGGTAAAGCCATTATTTTAGTTGAGCAAAATGCTCGTAAAGCTCTAGCCTTGGCCGATCGCGGTTATGTCCTGGAGTCGGGGCGCGATCGCTTCCAAGGCCGAGGCTCCGACCTGCTCAACGATCCCAAAGTCGGAGAACTCTACCTAGGCGCAAGACATCTGAACCCAGCGAATCCAGGAATAAACGAATCCCAAAACTAGTGCTGAAACTAGTGCCAGAACTAGCGATCGAGATCCGTTGTAAACTGCACCTCAATAATTTGGTCTGGCTGAATCACAGCAGGTTGGGGCGCATTTACAAACGCGCCACCCGCACCCGCCACAGCTCCTGCGGCTAACCCAGCCAGTGCGCCGATGCCCGTTGTCGCCCCTAGTAGTAACCCGGCCAGCGCTCCCGCAGCAGAGTCGCGGATAATTCTCCCAGTGGAAAGCTGCCGTCTCCCGCTGAGGGATTCAGATTCGGCATCAATACGAACATTTTCGCCCTGGAGACGCAGCGCTTGAGCCACAAATCGACTGCCGCCCCGTCCGGTTTCAAAGCGACCAATGACCTGGCTGTTGACGGGGGCAATCAGGTTGCCCTGGCGATCGAACACGGTCTGTGCCAGCAGCAGCACTTCCTGCTGATTTTCGTCGGTCAACTCTAGGGGAATCTCTCCGGGATAGAACAAATTGAGCCGTGTCCCGGACGGAATCAAAATATCGAAGGTCGAGTTCACTGCGATTTCAGAGGGGAACTCATCATCTGCAAATTCCTCGTCGTCCAAGTCCTCATCATCAAAGTCCTCATCATCAAAGTCCTCGTCGTTAAAGTTCTCATCGTCTAAGTCTTCATCTCGGGTAAACCCTCCTGAATCCTCGAAGCGAGAGGAATTGCCGTTGCGACGACTGCCGTTTGACGAGTCGCTGGGTGGTGAAGCCGCTGGTTCCCGCCGGGGTTCCGATCCGGGGAGGGGCGCACCAAAGGGAATGACATCGCCGTTGGAAGCAATGGTGATCGGTTCAGGGGCAGGCGGTGCAATCTGCCGAGCAGTTTCTGCATTGGCCGTGGCCGCACTAGTTGCGTTCAGTCCTGGAACCTGGACAGTGCCTTCGGCTGCGGTGGGTGTAAAGGTGGCGGGGGGAAGGGCTGGAGCAGTCGCCGATGGAGCGGCGGAGGCATCTGCTGAACGATTGGTCTCGCGATTCGATGGCGCTGCGGGAGCGGGGGTTGTGGCGGTTTCGATCGCTGATGTTGCTTGCTGTCGGTTGGCTGCGGCCTCTCGTTCTGCGGCTCGTCGAGCTTGTCGAGCCTGTCTTCGGGCGGCTGCGGCCTGGGTTCGAGAAGAGGGCGATCGCGCCTCGGTTGCGGCGGTCTGCTCAGAAGAAGTCGCAACAGGTGACTGGAGCGGCACTGGAACGGCTCCTGGTTCTAGCGGCGGCAGACTTGCGGTTGCGGCAGAGGATGCAGGCGAAGTGGTTGCAACGCTGGGTACGGATACGGTTGGGTTGCCTGCGGCGGTAGGCATGGCAGGCGGTAAGGCGGGAGCATTGCTGGGAGTAGGAGGAACCACTGCTGCCTCTGGTGCAGGCTGCGGCTGCATGGTGGGGATCGGAGCCGTTGCCGTACGGAGATTTTCAGGCACCGAGCTGGCGGGGACGGGATTGCCTGCGACCGGGACGGTTCCTGCTCCAGCAATTAGGGGTTGTAAGACCCACCGCACACCGCCTGCTACGGTTCCGGTTGAAACTAGGTTGACTTGCCCTGGCGTTAACTGGATGTCGGGTGCCAGTTGAATCACCATGCGGGTCAGGTCGGGCTGGAATTGAGCGACTCGGATTTGTCGAATGGAACCCTCGTAGTTGCCTTCCGTGGGGATGAGTCCGACCTGGACATTGGGCAAGTCAATCACGATTCGGGTCGGTTCGGCCACGAGAAAATAGCGGGGTTGAACGCCTTCCGGCAAAATTACTTCGAGTTGGTTGGTGTTGGGGTCAAACTGCCAGGTGTCGAGGGTTGCAGCCTGCACTTGGGGAGCGATCAGGGCGATCGCCCCTGCCGCCCCCAAGACTCCTAGGGCACCCATCCAGGGGCCGCCAAAACCGCTAATCAACCCAACGCCAAGCCAAAATTTTTGGGCAAAGGTGGCATTCCGCATGACTTCCTTACAACGGGATTTCCGTTCCTCATCAGGTTAATGGAGCATGATTGAGTCGGTTTTATCCGGTTTTTTCACCCCAAAGGAATGCAAAATTGACCGTGTCGATCTGTAGCGCTCCAAAAAAATCAAATAGATTGGAACACTATACCCATGACCGCGATAAACCAATCCTCAATTTTCAGCAGGGCTATTTTGTTTCTGATGGGTTTCTTCTTAGCCCTTTCTTAAAGAACGAACTTAAAGAACGAACCTGAAGAACCAAAGAGACGACAGCCCACACTTTCAAGTCCTAAACGTTATACCATTTCAAGAAAAAATTGCGACGTTTTTTCTAATTTTTTTGAATTGAATGCGATCGCAACCTATTTTTTCTAGCCACGAGACTGCAATATCCTCATGCCATCAAAACAATCTTATAAAAGGTTTTTGTCGGCTCCAGATTCACTTGAATCGCCGTGCTATTCATGATTTGGAATCTTTGAATTTGATGACTTGAATTTCATGGAAGGGATGACGCATTCCCAGAAGTCAACGTTCCCGAGTCAAAAGCTGTGAGCCAAAAGCTGTGAGTGAAAAGCTATGAGTCAAAAGCAGTGAGCCAAAAGCAAGGAGTCACCCGTAGTAAATCAAAAACAATGGGCAGCTTCCGGGCACATAGCACTCGAAAACCACCCATAGGTTGTATCCAAAACTCAGCTTGAATTCAAAACTTAGCAGAACTAAAGATTAAACTGATTTCCACGCTTGTATTGCAGATAGGCCGCAACAAACAGACCCGCCAAGGTCACGGGAATCAATCCAAGTACAATACCAACCAACAAAGGCTCAACCACGATTCATATCTCCTTATTCGTTAACAGAATCTTACCAAATTTTGCTACCTAACCCCTGCCAACCTGCCCTTGAAGATGATTCAAAGATGACTCAGCAGCCCATACAACGCAGATTCAAACCCTACATTGATGGATTTTGATGATTTAGCTGCGGCATCAAGGCCAAGCTCAGCAAGTTCTAGGACTAGGGTCATGTTCACAGTTCACCTTTAACATCTTACCTAGAGCCATAGCGCTCTAGTCAAGCCATGATCATTGCCGATCGCATAGCCCCATCGTCAAGCCCCTCCTTCCAAATGCCGCCAACCCCATTTTCCCACCTGTAGACACTCATGGGATACCAAGACACTTTAGAATGAAGACCGATGCCCTCCACCCGATAGACCCAGATGAGAAGTAAAGATGCGATATTGAGAAATACTAAATAATGATGAGTTTTAATAAGAAACACGTTACATTTTTATAGCGTCATCTGTTTATAGTGTGATCTGGTTTACAAAGATCCAGTTTACAAAGATCTAGTTCACAAAGTTTTATTTTGTGGCATCATGCCTCGCAGCGCCCTTTTTGCAAGTTTTCTTTAAGAACCCGTTGGATAATCCTATTTCTCGCACTGACACAGCCCTACCCAAGGGTGTGATAACGACTCTGGTGATTTTGTTGATCGCGTTGCTGGCCTCGATCGCAGTCTACCTATACCGTCATTCCGATCCTTACATTCGGGATGTACTCACCCTTTCTGGCAACCCCGACCAAGGACAAGTCATTTTCCAACTCAATTGTGCGGTCTGTCACGGCCTCAACGGCGATGGCCTAGTCGGCCCCAATCTTCACCATGTGGCCGCTCGTAAATCAAAAATTGGCCTGATTCACCAAGTCATTAGCGGCGACACGCCTCCCATGCCGCAGTTCCAGCCCAGCCCCCAAGCCATGGCTGATCTCCTGGAATACCTCGAAGAACTCTAAATCTTCCCCAGCAATCCTGATTAT
>JALOOP010000189.1 GCA_025454315.1 Oculatellaceae cyanobacterium Prado106 | reverse complement strand
AGTGGACTGAGAAATTGGGGAACTGGCATTGGATTAAATCGATTATCTTCTAATCCCTATTTTATCTGATTTTGTGCATTCTAGATGATGGTCAGCTTAGTAAACCTTGAACGGAACTGAAGGCTGCAAGTGCGTTTCTAATTCCTGTACCGGGCAATGGTCGAGCGGGAAGGATTGACCGCATTGCAAACAGGTCAGATAGTGCTGATCAGGCGTAACGAGACTGTAGAACGCTTCGCCGTTTGCCCCCATCCGACTTTTGATCAATCCATGCAATTTCAACGTTTCTAATGCCCGATACACGGTTGCTAGCCCGATCGTCTGTCGTTCTCGCAGCTGACTGTATAACTCCTGAGCGGAGAGGGCATTCGCTTGCTGGTGCAGCACATCGAGCACCGCTTGCTGATGGCGAGTCAGACGAAGTGAATGGGTTGCACTTTCTTGAGAGGACGAGTCACTCAACATTGGAGGGAAGCCACTGGTTCTACCAGTGCGACTTGAAAAGCTTTGAGCGTTCCAGCAGTAAAGTAACTCCTACGGTGGCTAGATGAGCCAATTTCCGTAGGAGGAAAAGTCATGTCGGAATTGTATCAAAGTCTGTCTCATTCCAAATGGGATTGCAAGTATCATGTGGTGTTTGTTCCCAAGTACCGACGTAAAGCCATGTTTTATGAGATTCGACAAGCTTTGGGGCCGATTTTCCATGAGTTGGCTCGACAGAAGGAGTGTCGGATTGTAGAGGGACATCTGCTGGCAGACCATGTTCATCTGTGTATTGAGATTCCAACCAAATATGCAGTTTCATCTGTGATTGGGTTTTTGAAAGGCAAAAGCGCGATTGCGATTGCTCGACAGTTTCGAGGCAAACAACGCAATTTTTCGGGAGAGAACTTTTGGGCGAGAGGCTACGCGGTTTCAAGCGTGGGCTTTGAGTTAGAGGCGATCAAGCGCTACATTCGAGAGCAAGATGCGGCAGAGCAGGGAGGGCAGTTTTAAGCACTGAGATCAGGAATGGTTGGAGAGACAACACCTTTGAGGTGTCCTGTTCATACCCTCCTGAAAGATAGACGGTGAAATGAGGCACCTCTGGCGAGGACATCCGCCCTTGGGGCGGTCACACTCATCAAGCCATCGGCTTCGCCGGGGGTGTCTGACTGAATGCTCAATTTGTCCCTAACTTCCAAAATGTCGTATCGGATTTGAACAAAACCCGCAACCAGTTGTTAAAGCGTTCCGATGGCACGACCCCTGCCCAACGCTTATTCGCTCACTCCTTTCCTGATTTATTCCAGTGGGTGCTCTCGCAGATGGGCGATCTTCCCATGCCTCGTCTGTCGTCTAAAGCACATCCCCCACAATCCCTACGGAGTCATCATTTCCCGGCTTAAGTGGATACCCGACAAAACGTTACTTCAAAAAAGCTGCACTCTATTTATTCTCTAATAGGAGTTTGTCTGCAATGTTTGCCTCCTAAAAAAATGGGCATCCTAAGTGAAGGTTTTTACGTTTGCCAACTTGAAAATAGCGCTTATGAGTACTCATCAACCCGTTGCACATCAATCTATTCAGCTTTCACCGTCTAGAGAGAAACAAAACGCCACTCGAAATCTGTTGATGCGATTAGTGGTTGGCGGGACGACGTTACTGGTCAGTGTAGGTACTTATTTCAGCTATCAAGTTGTACGAAATTTGACACTGCAAAATATCAAGCAAAACGCTTTTTTAGAAGTACAACAGGGCACGGATGAAATTGATGGATGGCTAGAAACTCGTAAGGCAGAGATAGACGCGATTTCCAGTACGGAAGCAGTAAGTTCAATGAATTGGGCGATCGCGGAGTCTTATTTGAAACAGGAAGTGGAACGCATCGGCGAATTTTTCCTGTTTACAATGATTGATGCCGATGGATCTTTCCATAATACTAAGGTCGGTCGCAGCGACAAAAATCTAAAAGATCGTCTTTATTTTCAGAAAGCAATGGCGGGAGAAACCTACGTTTCCAATCCGCTGATTAGTGTTACAACGGGCGTGACTCAAATTGTGGTCGCTAGTCCAATTCGACCCATTGATCCAGAAAACTCTCCTCCCAGTGGCGTGTTTCAGGGAACAGTTAAGGTCGAACGAGTAACCCAAGTCGTGAATGGCCTGGAGTATGGCAATGGAAGTTATGCGTTCGCACTGAACTCTAATGGTGAGCCAATCATTCACCCCGACAAAACTCTGATGTCTACTGTAAATCAGCCTGCTCCCAGTCTGATAGAGTCGGCAGACCAGGATTTGGCGGCGATCGCACAACGCATGGTCAACCGGGAGCAGGGCATCGAACTGATATCCATTGATGGCACTCAGAAATACGTTGCCTTTATGCCGTTGCAAGAAGCGAATTGGTCGGTCGCTCTGGTCATCCCCCGCGAAAATGTTGAAGGACAACTCCGACCGCTAGATTTGATGGCACTGGTTGTCGCTGGACTTGCAGGGGCTATGATTGTGGTGTTGTGGCAGGTGCAAGCCTTTGAACAAACTCAACTCAAGAAGTCGAAAGCCGCAGCGGAGGCGGCGGAAGAAGTGGCAAATGCTGCCAACCAAGCCAAAAGCGATTTTCTTGCCAATATGAGCCATGAACTCCGCACACCCCTCAACGGCATTTTAGGCTATGCCCAAATTCTGAGCCGCTCCCTCAGCTTGCCAGAAAAAGAACGACATGGAGTCAATGTCATTTATCAGTGCGGTTCTCATTTGCTCAATCTAATCAACGATGTCCTCGATCTTGCCAAAATCGAAGCCCGTAAGCTAGAACTCTCCCCCCAACCGCTGCATTTACCCTCTCTGCTCCAAAGCGTGGTCGAAATTTGCCAAATTCGCGCTGACCAAAAAGCGATCGCCTTTAATTATCAACCCGATGCCAATTTACCGATTGGCGTTGCCGCTGATGAAAAGCGATTGCGTCAAGTTTTGATTAACCTCTTGGGCAATGCAATTAAATTTACCGATAAAGGCAACGTCACTTTACGAGTAGAACAATTATCGGCAAATGATGATAGCGCACGACTGCGGTTCATTGTGGCTGATACTGGAGTCGGTATCGCACCAGAGCATCAAGCCAAGCTGTTTCAAGCGTTTGAGCAAGTTGGCAATAAAACCCGTCAAGCCGAAGGAACCGGACTAGGGTTAGCCATCAGCCAGCAAATTGTTCAACTGATGGGAGGACAAATCCAGGTCAAGAGTCAGTTGGGAGTGGGTAGTGATTTCTCATTTGAAATCGAAGTACCCTTGGCAATTGAATGGAACAAACAACGCACCACCCAGGCCAATCGCGTCACTGGCTACGAAGGAACTCGTCGTCGGATTTTAATCGTAGACGATCGCTGGGAAAACCGCTCTGTTCTGGTGAATTTGTTAGAACCCCTGGGCTTCACATTGGTGGAAGCAGAAAATGGCAAAGATGGGCTAGAAAAACTTCAGCAGCACCCATTTGAACTGATCATCACTGACTTAGCCATGCCCGTGATGGATGGCTTTGAGTTTTTACAGCAAATTCGGGCTTCAGAAACCTTGAAGACATGCAAAGTCATTGTTTCATCTGCATCGGTTGCTCATCTCGATCAACAAATGAGCTTAGATGCAGGAGGAGATGACTTCCTAGCAAAACCTGTCGATGTTCAAGATCTGTTCACGCTTCTAGAAAAGCATCTAGATCTGACCTGGCAATACGAAACTCAGACGGTTAATGAAATCCCTGATACAGTGGCAGAAAAACTGCTGGTTCCCCCAACAGATGATCTGGAGACTTGGTTGGAACTCGCGCAACAGGGGCGCTTTCCAAAGCTGATGGCGATCGCACAACAACTCGCTCAAGAAAACGCGGACTATCAGCCGTTTGTGCAGACAGTGGTGCAATTTGCCAAACAGTTCCAGGCTGATAAACTTGAACAGTTTCTTCAGAAAGCCTTACTTAACCCCGGTGATTAATGGTTAGTTACAACATGGAATTGTCGTTTCAATATCAAATCCGATGCCTACACTCCAATCCCCATCTACCGAGCTTACAGGCTTGATTTTAATTGTCGATGATACGCCAGCCAATCTGGAAGTGATTTGTACGACCCTCGCTGATGCGGGATTGGAATGTGCGATCGCAGATAGCGGAGAGCGTGCCCTCCAACAACTGGAACGATTCCTGCCTGACTTAATTTTGCTCGATGTGATGATGCCCGGTATTGATGGGTTTGAAACTTGCCGTCGTATTAAGTCCAGCGATCGCACTTGCCATATTCCGATTATTTTCATGACCGCCCTCACCGATGTAGATAGCAAAGTGAGAGCCTTAGATCTCGGAGCTATCGATTATGTGAGCAAACCGTTTCATGAAAAAGAAATTTTGGCACGGGTTAAAACTCATTTACAGTTGCATTATCTGACGCAAGATTTAGCAACCCAAGTGGCTCACAAGACGACAGAGCTACAAAATTCTCAACTAAAACTGATTCAAAACGAAAAGATGTCAGCACTTGGTAATCTTGTATCGGGTGTTGCTCACGAAATCAATAATCCTGTGGGTTGCATTATCGGCAATGTTGTTGCCCTGCAAGCAAGCATCAATGATCTTTTTCATCTACTTGATCTATATCAGCAAGAGTTACCGCAACCCAGTGCAAATTTAGCCGCAGAACTGGATACGATCGACCTCGCCTACCTGCGCGAAGATCTCCCTCACCTGATCAGAGCCATGCAAGAGGGCGGCGATCGGATCAAATCCATCAGTCATAGTCTTCGTGTCTTTTCTCGTTCTGATAGCGATGAAAAACAGAAGTTTGATCTGCATGAAGGAATTGACAGTACGCTGCTGATTTTGCGTCATCGACTCAAAGCCAATGAAAAACGGTCCGAAATTGCAGTGATCAAAAATTATGACGCAATCCCAGAAATCGAATGTTTTCCAGGACAACTCAACCAGGTGTTTATGAATATCCTGGCGAACGCGATCGATATGTTTGATGAGATGGCACAAAGCCAGTCTTTGGCTGAATTAAAAACCAATCCCCAACAAATTACAATTCGCACAGCTCTGCTTGAGGATCAGGTACAAATTTGCATTCGAGACAATGGCAAAGGGATGGCCGCCGATGTGCAAACTAAAATCTTTGATCACTTGTTTACAACCAAAGGTGTCGGTAAAGGAACGGGGTTGGGATTGGCGATCGCTCGTCAAATCGTTGTTGACAAGCACAATGGCAGTCTAGAAGTTCAAGCCGAACTGGGCCACGGAACCGAGTTCTGCATCCGCTTACCGATTGGTGTTGAATAGCTAATTCCTTGTGAAAGCTGGCAAACAGATAACGGTGACGGTGCAGTACAATTAAACTCAGCGAGGCCGTCACCGACCCCGCTGGTCTTCAAAACCGGACGTGAATTGTTAAATTCATCCGGCTCCTCAACAGTTTGGTAGTTGTCATCCAACTGGTTGCGGGTTTTGTTCAAATCCGATACGACATTTTGGAAGTGAGCGACAAATTGAACATTCAGTGAGTGGGGAGGAAGTATTTTTGATATTTTCTCCATCATTTTTGCAATCATTTTCGTTTTCAAAGCACGACAATTTTGGGTCTCTCGCTGAGACCCAAAAGGATAAGGATGTGGATTGCTAGACCATTAACCCTGGCAGAAATGCCGGAGATTGATCATCGTGTATGCCAGAGTTTTCAAGGCGTAGTGTAATTTGCTCATCCGCTCGAAGCGCATCAGTAAACGCCGAAACTTATCCTCCCAAGCGAAGACTCGTTCGATCGTCTGAAACCGTTGCTGAAAGATGGTGGGGTCGAAAATGGGTTTGCGCTGCAAAAACGGGGTGCTCAGGTGATGCTGGTTTTGACCCTGGAAGGAGTGCGGATTGCAGACAAAAATCAACCCTTGAATTTGCGGTGGGGCAGTAGCCCAATGACACTAGCCCAACTGTACGATGAATTTGTGGCAGCAGGGGGCAAGGTGATGGTCTGTCCAGCTTGTGCAGAAGCCGCAGGGATAACAGCGAGCAACTTGCGATCGGGCGCTCAAATGGCTCAGGAGAATCAGGATATCCCCAATTTGATTTTGGTAGCGGATAAGGTCGTTGACTTCTGATCGGTTCTTATTCTTAGGTGAAATAGCAAGGAATGAGACTCTAAATCTCCTGCCTGAATGGTGGGAATACCTCAAGTCAAACATTACCTTAAGCCAAGGTGTTTGTTTGGGAATCGGTGGTATTGTTAGAAAATCTGGTTTTGGTGGGGAACAGCCACCAGACGTAAGGGGGAAAGAGCAATGTAAATCTGCCGCTGTCCCGCAACTGTGATAAGAGATTCATCTCTTTAAGTCAGGATGCCCGCCGAATGTGACAGCTTGTTTTGATTGAGAAGTCTGCGAGGTACAGATGAACAGGAGAAAATATCAATGCTTCAGCCTTGTGATGATGGCGGGGCTGAGTTGTTATTTAGTCGTTGGATCGCCCACGCCTGCCTATGCCATGCACATCATGGAAGGGTTTTTGCCCGTCGGCTGGGCTGTTTTCTGGTGGGTCGTGTATTTGCCCTTTCTGTTCTGGGGGCTGCGATCGCTCACTCACATCACCCGTCAGCATCCTGAAACTAAACTATTACTGGCACTGGCAGGTGCCTTTACCTTTGTTCTCTCTGCCTTGAAAATCCCCTCAGTGACGGGTAGTTGTTCTCACCCGACGGGGACTGGCTTGGGAGCCGTGTTATTTGGTCCAGCCGTGATGTCGGTTTTGGGCGGTTTAGTGTTGCTATTTCAGGCATTACTGCTGGCACATGGCGGCTTAACGACGCTGGGTGCCAATGCCGTGTCGATGGCAGTTGTCGGTCCCTTCATTGCCTATGGGATTTATCAACTCGTGATGCGCTTCAGCGGCAGACAAACTCTGGCGATCTTTCTGGCCGCCGCCCTGGCAAACTTGACCACCTACGTCGTCACATCCCTGCAACTGGCTCTGGCGTTTCCATCGGCAACTGGCGGCGTGTTGGCGGCATTTGCCAAGTTTGCCGGAATTTTTGCCCTGACTCAAATCCCTCTGGCAGTCAGTGAAGGATTACTGACGGTGCTGGTATGGAACTGGTTGCAGACCTATAACCGAGAAGAATTGCAAGTCCTGAATTTGATGAAGCAGGAGTCATAACCAATGAGCCGAAAAAATCAACCTTGGAACAATTGGGTATTGATTGTGGCTGTAGTAATTCTGGCGATCGCCCCTCTATTTTTAGTGCGCGAAGCGGAGTTTGGCGGAGCCGATGGCGAAGCAGAAGCCGCGATTCAGGAGATCAACCCCAACTATCAGCCCTGGTTCAGTCCTCTGGTTGAACCTGCCAGTGGTGAAATTGAATCGCTGCTGTTTGCCCTGCAAGCCGGATTGGGAGCGGGAGTCATCGGCTATGTAATTGGGCTGTATCGAGGCAGGCATGAGCGACAGGCATCTCAACACCATCCAGAAGTGAGCCAGTCTCGTTCGGAATTCAAAGATTATTAGTTGGATAAATGCATCATCATCTCGATGCCTATGCCTACACCAACCGTCTCCGATCCTTACCGCCCCAACAAAAGCTGATCTTTGCCCTGTTGGTTCTGGCGATCGCTCTGATCACCCACCCCGCCACTCAGGGAGTAATTTTTATCTGGCTCAGTGTATGGACAGTTGGCTATGCTCGAACTCCTGTCAGGGTCTATGGATCGGTGCTGGTCGTGATGCTGATCTTTCTGTTGACCAGCATTCCAGCATTGGTGTTGGAGATTGTCCCGATGGAGCAACGCGCTCTGATCCAGGCGAATTCGTTTGGGGGACTGGTGGTGGGGAATTGGTATGGTTTTATCAGTCAATCGGGCTTAGTACAGGCGATCGAAGTGGGGATGCGATCGATTGCCTGTACTTCCTGTCTGTTATTCATTCTATTCACTATTCCATTCGCAGAATTGTTGTCAATCTTGCGTCAATGTCGTATCCCTACTGTGTTAATTGATCTGTTGCTACTGATGTATCGATTCATTTTTCTGTTTCTCGATGTTTTAACGCAACTTCAACTGGCACAACGGGCACGCGGTGGTTATCGGACTCGCCAGCGGTGGATGCACAGTACAGGACTATTAGTCAGTCAATTGATGGTGCGATCGCTGCAATACTACCATCGCTTTTCTCTTGCTCTCGCTTCCCGTGGGTTTAACGGCAATTTTCAAGTCTACTTTAATCCGTCTTATCGTTACTCCAAACGCTATGCGATCGAATCTCTGGTTGGATGTGCGGGATTAGTGATTTTAGATTTTAGAGTTTAGATTTTGGATTCTTCTTCACCCCACTCCCCACTCCCCACTTCCCCCCATGCTCCTCCCACTCCTGGAATTTCAAACCGTTTCCTACACCTATCCCGGTGCATCTCATCCTGCGATTCAAAACCTCAGTTTAGCCATCTTTGCCGAACAAAAAATCGTCATTCTGGGGCACAACGGCTGTGGCAAATCAACCTTGCTTTTGCTGGCAGATGGGTTATATCGCTGTAGTTCTGGTGTGATTTCCTGGAAAGAAGAACCCCTCCGCTATCATGCACCGATACTGAACCAATGGCGACAACGGATTGGTCTAGCATTTCAAGATCCAGAACAGCAACTGGTTGCGGCGACCGTTGCTGAAGACATTTCCTACGGACTCTGCAATTCATCATTATCCAGAGCCGAAGTTGCCCAACGCCTGCATCAAACCCTGCACGACTTTTCCCTCCAGGATCTCGCCGATCGCCCCCTCCACCACCTCAGCCTGGGGCAAAAGCGACGGGTGGCGCTGGCTGGCGTGATGGCATTACAACCAGAGTTACTGTTGCTGGATGAACCGACTGCCTATTTGGATCGACTGCAAACTCATCATTTGTTGGCAGAACTCGATCGCATCCATGCCAGTGGCACGACGATTGTGATGGCGACCCACGACCTTGATCTTGCTTATGCCTGGGCAGATTGGGTGATTGTGCTGCATGAAGGACAATTGGTGTTATCAGAACCGGCACAGCAGGTCTTCGCGCAGGTGGATGTCTTGAACCAGTTGCAACTGGGGATGCCGACTCTGTTGGAATGCTGGAATGCGCTCCCGGCAACTTGGCGAGATCGCCACTCTCCCCCTAAAACGATCTCAGAGTTGCGCTCTTACTGGCTCAATCACTTACCCAGATGACGTTGATGGAAGCAAGCAAATGGCTGGATCAGACATTACTCCCGAAATTCTTCAGACGATCGCTATTCTGGAAGCCTTGGAGACACTGATAGACAATGCTCCCAGTTCTAAAGTTGAAGCGATTTTGCAGGAAGCCTGGATTAAGGTGAGTGAAACCTTTCCGGATGATTTCAAAGAGGCTACGCGAGAAGATGCCGGAGCAGAGGGTTTACGGCGCTATATTCGCGTTAAGGCATTTTTTGAGAACCCCACTGAGAATCCTGTCAGCCCAGAAGACTTGGAGGCATACTATCGCAATCGTGAACCCGTGGATGAAGATTCAGCGGAGTTTTTCTTTCCAGAGTGAGGGGCGATTCTCCTGCGGAGACACTTTGTGAACGCAATTGCTAATTCAATGAAGCTAAAGTTTTACAGTTCATGGTCGGTTTTTTGCTTGCAGATAATCGAGGATGCCCTGCACGATCGCCTGTGCCATTTGAGTTCGTGTGGCTGGATCGCTGAGCCGAAGTGCATCCTCCTGCCCCGTCACAAAACCCACCTCCACCAGCACCGCAGGCATCGCGGTACGAACCAGAACATAAAAGCGAGACCGTTTCACGCCGCGATCGCGCATTCCAGTGCTTGCCAATAGTTGTTGCTGAATATGTTCTGCCAGTCGTTGCCCCTCCCTGCTACCCGCAACATGAAAGGTTTCAATCCCGTTCACCTCTGGACGGCTCATGCTGATGGCATTGGCATGAATGCTGACAAAGAGGTTAGCACGCGCACGGCTAGCAATCTCCACACGCGGTTGTAAACCCAGATCCATATCCGTCTGTCGGGTCAGGATTGCCTGAATTCCTTGATTTTCCAGCAAACTGGCAACTTGTAAACTGATGTCTAAGACAATGTCTTTTTCGTAAATCCCGCCAATTCCAACGGCACCAGGGTCAGGATCACCATGCCCTGGATCGATGACGACGATTGGGCGCTGTTGAGGTAGAAGATTGGTTGGCTGGGGGGACGGAACTGGGACTGTTGGTGCAGATTCTACCCTTTCTGGGACTGAGTGGTTGGGAACGGTCATCGTCTCACCAGCAGGCGATGAAGGGGACGGAACTGGGACTGTTGGTGCAGATTCTATACTCAGTGAGGCTGGGAAATGGACTTTTTTCTAGATGAGATAATATGAAGTAGATCAACTTGAAGCTAGGGGGAAATGGGAAGATGATTCGGATCGAATTTACACCCGAGATGATCGCCGAGTTAAAGTATCAACGTTACCATCATCCTCATCCGCGTGTGCAACAAAAGATGGAAGTGTTGTATTTGAAGAGTCAAGGACTGAGCCATCAGGATATCCGGCAGATTTGTGGCATCACAAAAACGACCTTAACGACCTATCTCAAGCAGTATATCGAAGGCGGTGTGGCGCGGCTGCAACAGTTAGATTACCAAGGACAGCCGAGTGCTTTGAATGTCCACGCGACGAGTCTGGAAAAATACTTTCAGGAGCATCCGCCTCAAACGATTTCAGAAGCGCAGGCGAAGATCAAAGAACTAACGAACATTGAGCGGAGTCCGACGCAGGTGCGAGCCTTCCTGAAGCGGTTGGGAATGCAACGTCGAAAAGTGGGATTTGTACCGGGCAAAAGTGGCACCCCTGAGAAGATAGCAGAACAAGAAACGTTTCGCGAGGAAGTGTTAGAACCCTTGTTGGAGTCCGCAAAACAGGGCAACCACGCCGTTTTTTTGTCGATGCTGCTCATTTTGTCCACAGCACTTTTTTAGGCTATCTGTGGTGCTTCGTGCGTCTGTTCATCAAATCGCCGACAGGACGCAAACGGTTCAATGTGCTAGGCGCACTGAATGCCGTGACGCTAGAAATCTTCACGATTACGAACGAAACTTACATCAACGCTGAGTCAGTCTGTCAACTACTGCACAAATTGGCAGGATTAAAGCTGGGGATGCCGATTAGTCTAGTCTGGGATAACGCCCGCTATCAAAAGTGTGCGATGGTGACGCAATTAGCGGCAGAGTTAGGCATCAGGTTAGTGTACTTACCTTCTTACTCGCCTCAGTTGAATCTGATTGAGCGGCTGTGGAGATTGGTGCGTAAGGAGTGTTTGTACTCGCAATACTATAGCGACTTCGATTCCTTTAAGACTGCAATTACCACGTTCCTGGGATCAGTCCAGGGACAGAAGAGGAAACAGTTGGAAAGCCTTATGACGTGGAAGTTTCAATCATTTAAGGAAGTCCAATTCTTAACCGATTAGAGTATAACTCTGAAACAACCTCGGCACTGGCGCTTGTCGTCGGTAGATTCGTTAGAAATACCATCTCATTGTCACCGTGACGAGTCGGTTTTGATAAGCGTAAAACGACCCGTCTAATTTTCAAACTGTGCCCCTCCTGTTCAATCCGAATCTCTTGCTCGAATAGCTCTCCGCTCTCGACCAAGCCTGCTGATTGCAGATCACTCACCGCCTCCCACGGTAAGTTCTCATGCGCTCGGATGACAAATGCCGCTTGCCGCTTTGCGATGCCCAGAAGAAAACCTAAAGTACACATATTACGATCCGCAATCCACAGTTGTTGCGGCTCAACCGTCTCTAACACATGCCCAAATAAGCGACGTTCTTGGGCGTGTCCGTCTTCGCACAGAAAAATATCGAGGGCTAGTCGAGCTTCTGGGTCTAGCACCACCAGGGATTTTCCGGGTAAAGGAGCAGCGGGTTCCTGCCGCAGCACTGCGAGTCGATGCTCGGTTGCGGCGAGCGCATTGCCATCGAGAATCCGTACCCTGTAGCCCGGTAGCAGTGGCTCCTGCTGTCCGCCAACGGCTTGGATTAAGCTGCCTAATTCACGCGCGGTCTGCCGCAGCAGTGCGGCGCTGACTTCCATTTCGATCCCATTTAATTTCTGATAGAACGCCCCACGAGTCACATTGATTTGCTGAGCTTTAGCTTTGTAAGCTGCATTGACCGACGGATGGATGCCACAGACGACCAAACTCAGCAAATTGACCAGTGTCGAAAACAACAATTCTCGCTGGTACTGCACTTTGGAATGAGCGTCAAAGATCTCATCTAGGCGCTCAGCAGAAAAGACCCGTTCCATCAGTCCCCGCATCATGATGCTAATGGGACTCTCTTGGGTAAAGGCATCAAAAATATGAGATAACATGCGGGTCAACCTCTTGTTGGAGCAACCATCCCTTAGTTTATGACCCTTGAACGATTTCTTCAAAGCCCCGGAGTGCCTGAGACTGAAGGATTTTATAAGAGGAAATTTCCTATGGGTTTTCTCTTTCCCAGATTTAACACCTAGCTCGGCAAATAAAGTGAAAGCGTGATGGGGGGTGCGAAGCACCCCCCATCACGCTTTCACTTTATTTGGTGCATTCTCTTTCATTGCCGAGGCAATAGTAAGTTGTGGGGGGATAGAAAATGCGTCAGTGGAAATAGGTGCCATACTGCAGGCCAGGAAAGAAATAGTTCAACTCGATCAAGACTGTTGCCAGAATGACAAGCGTCAGGGTTGCCATGATGGGGGCACTGGTGAAGTATTTGAAGAGGGAGGACATGGTTAAAACTCCTGGAGTCAAAATTATAAAGCGGCAGAACTCAAAAGAAATCTATTTGAACTCTGCAATTTGGGTTATCGAGGAGACACAGAAATCTGATTGTCTTTGACGGTTAATTAAATTGATGAAGAAGAAAT
>JALOOP010000188.1 GCA_025454315.1 Oculatellaceae cyanobacterium Prado106 | reverse complement strand
CAGAAGTTCTAGTCCTTACTTGAATCGGTGACGGGAAAACGGGCTGAATGCTAAGGATTGATCCCTGATGATTCAGGCACTGCTCACCTGACATCTGCTCCGTTGCAAATTTTCTCTGGAGTGCCACGGTCATGATCTGGCTCTCTCTGACGGACAATCTCAAGACCACTTCCTATCCTTAATCTTGGAGTGAGTGAGATTACTGAAATTTCAGAGACAGCCAGTTTTTTTTTGACAACTTGTCTTGTTCTCAGCCTACTCTGTTCCCCTTCTAAGCAAGAGACACTGATGGTTAGACTTTCTATCTCGCTACTGGGAGGATTACAAGTTACGTTAGATGGCTTACCGATCGCAGATTTTGGGTACGACAAGGTTTGGGCGTTGATGGTTTATTTGGTGGTCGAAGCCCATCAGCCCCACCGTCGTGCAACCCTAGCGGCCTTATTTTGGGCTGATTCTTCGGAAGAACGCGCCCGTGGAAATTTGCGTCAAGCCTTGACGACACTGCGTCACCTCCTGCAAGAGCGCCAAGCCCCCGTTCCCTTTCTGCTGACCACTCGCCAAACAATTCAATTTAATCGTAATAGTAGTTATCGTCTGGATGTCACGGAATTCCTGTCGCTATCACAGCCTCTCTCTGGTCAATCTGAAACCGCTAGCGAGTTGACAGACAAGGATGTAGCTCAATTGGAGCAAGCGATCGCCCTCTATCCGGGAGACTTCCTGGTGGCGGTGAAGTCGTTTGATAGCGAAGCGTTTGAAGAGTGGATGGTGCTGACCCGAGATCGGTTGCAGGGTCTGGCGGTTAACATCTGTACCTGTTTGACCCGCTACTATCGCGCGCAGCAAAACTGGCAATTGATGCAACGCTATGCCCAGCGATTGTTGCAGATAGAACCCTGGAATGAATTTGCCCATCAAAGCTTAATGCAGGGGTTTACCTATGCTGGGCAACGGGGCGCAGCTATGCAGCAATACAAACAATGTGCTCAGCTTCTTGCCCAGCAACTTCAAACTGAACCCGATCGCATCACCACGGAGTTGTACCATCGCATTCGCAACGGTGCTTTTACACTCAAGGGGAAAATTTCATCCGTTGAGGCGTCTCCTGCCACTGCATCGACAGAAGCGATCGCCCCCCTGTCTCCTGCACTCGGGCGCGAGGGATCGAACCTCCCCCTCACGCTTCTAGCACCCACACAATCGCAGGCTCAACCTCAATCCGGTCTGGGAACGATCGTCAAAATAGCGTCAAATTCGCCGATAGTGGGTTTTCGAGAGGGCGAACCCACAACCTCACCAGCCATCGAACCGTTCAATCCTTTACCTGATTTTGATTGGAATGCGATCGTCAAAACAGCGTCAAACCAGCCTGTTTTTGATACCCAACTGCATCAACTCAGAAATCTTCCAGAGGAAAATGGTCTAGAGCTAGAAACCCAAAATTCTCCCCTTCCTCAAGATATAGATCTGCCCTCCGATCAACAAAATCGCCGCAGATTGCTCGAAAAAGTAGATTTATTTTGGATCAAGGGAGTCCTGGAAAATGCTCTCCATAGGGCAGGATATATCAATCTGCGGCTGGAGGCGCGATCGGATAAGGTTGCCTATCCCTGGAAGTCGTTGATGCCATCTGCCGATCGCGCTCAACGAGTGTTGCCCGCTGAAACCCGAATCATTGACCTATCTGACCAATTGAATCACTCGCTGCTCATTCTAGGACTGCCCGGTTCAGGAAAGACTACCCTGCTGCTAGATCTAGCGCGATCGCTCCTTACCCGTGCCAGCCAAGATCCTCACCAGCCCATGCCAGTGGTCTTCAATCTGTCATCCTGGAGTGACCATGCAGGTTCATTGGCAACCTGGCTCATCCACGAGCTTCAATTTCGATATCAGGTGCCTCAGCCACTGGCACAATGCTGGATTCAGTCCGCCCAAATCCTGCCGCTCCTGGATGGATTAGATGAAGTGGCGGTGCATCAGCGAGAAGCTTGTGTAACCGCAATCAACCAATTTCGCTCTACCCACTGGCTCACCAATCTGGTGGTCTGTAGTAGAACCGATGAGTATGATGCATTGAGGCAAGCGTTGAAGCTTAATGGGGCTATTTTCGTGCAGCCCCTGACTTTGGCTCAGATAGATCAATGTCTGGCGCAGGTGGGGGATGGGTTGTTGGGTCTGCGATCGCTTTTACAGCAGGACACCGCACTGCAAGAACTGGCGAATACCCCTCTCATGGTCAACATCATCGCCCTGGTTTACCAGGATAAGTCCCTAGATGCGTTGGCGCTACAAGCTTTCCCTCAGAACTGGCAAAACCATCTGTTTGCCATATACATCCAGCAAATGCTGGTTCACCGAGGTGCTGATCCGCGCTATGCAGATCAGCAAGTGATTCGCTGGCTGGCGTGGTTGGCTCACACCTTGATGCAGCGGGATCAAACCCTGTTTCTAATTGAACAACTACAGCCGGACGATCTTAACTCAGATGGACAGCGACGCGGACTCATGATCATTGAAACGGCGACGGTGGCTTTGCTGATGGGGCTTGCGGGAGGGGGAGGAGTTGGCCTCCATCAGGGATTTGCGGCAGGTTGGAGTGATGGCCTTCTGTCCTGGCTCAACTCGGGATTACTGGGTATGATGCGCGGATTGGGGGTTGGATTGCTCGTTGGACTCCTCTTGAGTTTTCTGCTCAGTTTGCTCAGGATTGGGCTTGACGAGCTCGTTAACCAGCGAACAGCGCAAACCCTCAATATCAATGCCCTCAACATTAATACACAACAAAAATCCAAACTATGGCGATCGGTTGGCCATGCGATGCGTCTGGGCGTCACCGCTGGAATTAGCCAGGGTCTATCGATCGGGCTGTTTCTGGGCGTTCGCTTTGGCTTAGGGGCGGTTCTGGTTGTGAGTTTATGTATGGGACTCGCCGCATGGCGATTTTTAAAGCCCGATCGCATTGTTCTATTGGAGGTCTGGCAATGGTCATGGTTGCGATCGCGCTTTGGCCTGATTTTGGGGGTAACACTTGGCTCCGGTCTGGGGCTGATGTATGGCATCTCCTATGGGGCGACCTATGGCTGGGTCATGGGGGTTGGCATCTGGCTCATGGTTGCAGTCAGCGGTGGCTTCACAAGCCATGAAATTGCGACCAAAATTGCTCCCAATCAGGGGATTTGGTATTCCCTCGTGAGTGCATGGCGTATGAGTCTGGCGATCGGGATTCCCTTTGGTCTTGCCAATGGCATAGGCTATAGCCTGATGTTGGGATGGCCCGGTGGCATTGGCAAAGGGATTGGATCGGCGATCGAAAGTGGAACTGCGAGTTGGTTGATCTGTGGCGGTTTAACGGGAATTCAACACCTAGCGATTCGTGCTTTTTTGGCTGGCAACGGAGCCATGCCCTGGAATTATGCAGCTTTTCTAGACTATGCCACTGAACGAACCTTTTTGCGAAAGGTCGGCGGCAACTATATGTTTGTTCATCGACTGCTCCTAGAATACTTTGCAACCCTACATCCGCAGATCGTCAACCCCAACAACTTACAGAAGGAAAAATAAATTTTCCATTGAACGATGTTCTAACGCTTTTCTAAACGGTGAATTGACGGGTGTTCGTTAGAACGTTTGGAATCAAATCCTTGTAGGAGATATTCCATATGACTACCGTCACTCAGATTTCTTCCATGTCCCAAGTTCCTGCTGTGCCTCAGATTCCAGCTATCCTGCCTGTAATTGTTTTTATGGGTGATAGCGATGACAACATCATTGATGCGACAGATCGCCGTGACCATGTTTTTGGAAGAGGGGGAAATGACACGCTCAATGGCCTCGATGGCAATGATTTGCTCGAAGGCGGTGCAGGCAATGACACATTGGATGGCGGCGCTGACCATGATGTTTTGCGAGGAGGAAAAGGCAATGACACCTTGATTATTAGCGATGGCGATGACGAATTGACAGGAGGGGGTGGTCGGGATGTTTTCCGGTTCGATTCAGTTTTTATCTCGGGAACTTCCACTATTACAGACTTCTCTGCCAAGAAAGATGTGATCCAGCTCGATCGATCGCAGTTCTTTATCCTCCCTCCCAATGGGAGTGTGGACTATCTCCCCGTAGGAAAGTTGGCGGCGCGTCATTTTCACATAGGTGCAGCACCAGGCGATGCCAACGATTACATCACCTACAATGCGGGAACGGGTGATCTCTTTTTCGATCGCGATGGCACAGGCGGTTTTGTGACACAACTGATTGCGAAACTGCCCTCCGGTTTAGATATGACCCATAACAATATCGTCATCAGTTGAATTTAGGGCTTGTAGATCGGGGAAATAACCTAGGCTAGGGTGGCTATGCTGTCCCCTTTTCGCTGAGCTGGCTCGATCTGCAATCTCAGTAAACCTTGAGCGATCGCCCTCCATCACTTTGGGCGATCGCTCTTCGTTCTAAGGTGATAACCTTTTATCTTTAGTCAGTTGCATAGATTATTTCAACCAGACGTTCCTAATCTCATATACCCACAAAAGAAGATACCATTACCAAATCATTGTCATTTTTAGCAAAAAACCTTGGCATTTCTGGTTCACAACAGACTGACTCAGGTTGATCCAACATCTCAGATTCTCGATTAGGACGATAAAGATAAACTTGACGGTTCTTCCGATCGATCAATAAGCCTAACCGCACCCCATTCGCGACATATGCCAACAGCGGGATGTGAGCAATGTCACATTTCTGGTTCGACAGTTCCCTATCCCTAGCATGATGCAACTCGATTAAGGTTTACTGTATTATCCCTCTGTTGGTTAAAAAATAAAGTTCAATTACGGCAGCTTTCCTTGTTCTCCATTCATTCTAACTTTAGGCTAAGACTGTCTTTAGGCTAAGATTGTCTTTAAGCTAAGACTGTGGACAAAGAAAATGCCTTACTCTATTTTTTTGGGACGCACTCTAAAACGTTAGATTTAAATCATCCTCTTCATAATATTCATGATAGCGTTTCCAAAACATCTTTTACTCCGTTGGCTAAAGCTTTTAATCGCGTTTAGTTTTAGTTTCATGGCGATAGTGATTGCGCGTCCCAGTTACAGTGCAGAAAGCATTCAAATTTCCTATGGACTGTTTGAGCGATCGATTCCCATCCAATCTCTCGAAACCTATGCCACCACGGGCGAAATCGACGAAGAACTGGCCGCCTATACCCGCAGATTATCGACAGAAGAACGCGATCGCCTCCGCCAAATTCTGCAAACTCGCTTACCGCTCAACACGCTACAAGTCTCACAGTTCCTCTACACCCCCATCGGGGTTAACCTGCTGACTCGCCTCAGCAGCGTCCTGCGAACCAACTCCGAAACCGCTGGATTTTATGGATTACGAGCAGCCCTAATCCTGGCGGCTAACGATCCACAGGGGCTAACGCTCCTGAACCTGCTGCGCCAATACCCCCTGCCCGAAGTCCGCATCAATTTAGCCCGCAGTCTCGACATTGTAGAAACCCTACAGACTCAGATTGAGCAGACGAACCGGGCGATCGCCCTCATCAACCAATCCACCATTAACCAATCCACCACCAATCCCCCCACCACCCTACCCACCCTCGATCTGCAACAACCCGGCACCTACCGCTGGCAAAAACAAACCCTTCAACTGACCAATCAGAACCGTAACCGATCGTTCCCCACCGATCTATATCTACCCCAAACCGAAACCACACAGCCGATCGTGGTCATCTCTCACGGACTCGGTTCCGATCGCACCAGTTTCGCCTACCTGGCTCAGCATCTCGCCTCCTATGGCTTCGTCGTCGCGGTTCCCGAGCATCCCGGCAGCAACGCCGCCCAACTCGAAGCGCTCCAGTCCGGTCGCGCCGACCAAGTAACCCCTCCCCGTGAATTCGTCGATCGCCCCTTAGATATCCGCGACCTGCTCGATGAACTATCCCGACTCTCCCAAAGCGATTCCCAATTTCAGGGACGATTCGATGTGCAGCAGGTGGGCGTTATCGGCCAATCCTTTGGGGGATACACAGCATTAGCCCTGGCAGGCGCACCGATTGAACAAGCAGAATTAGCCCAAAGTTGCCAAAGCGATGATTTAGAAAACACGCTAAATTTATCGCTCTTGCTGCAATGTTTAGCCCTACAACTACCGCCATCACAATACGAGCTAGCCGATCCTCGAATTAAGGCCGCGATCGCCATCAACCCCGTCAGCAGCAGCATCTTTGGCCAAACCGGACTCAGCCAAATCCGCATCCCCACCCTGATCGTCGCTAGCAGCAATGATGCCGTCGCCCCAGCCCTCCCGGAACAAATCCGCCCCTTTTCCTGGTTAACCACCCCAGATAAATACCTGCTGTTGCTCAACAACGGCACACATTTCTCAACCGTGGCCGACTCACCCAATCAAACCGTTCCCATTCCAGATGAGGGACTTGGCGATCGCTCTGCCTTAGCGCGTGACTACATGAACGCCTTCAGTACGGCCTTCTTTCAAACCTATCTTGCCAAACAACCCGACTATCGCAGCTATCTCACGTCCACCTACGCCAGTGAAATTGAGCGATCGCCCCTCACCCTCAGTCTTGTGCAATCCCTTCCCACGGATCAATTCATACAAGGAGCAGCACAGCGGGATTGATTGGCGATCGATGTTGGTTACTAAGGATGCTCGTAATTCTTGCTTAAATACTCTTATTCCAGTATTCCAGCCCAGTTAAAATTACATCCTCCAACCATTTTTGAAACTGTTTGACTAAACTTGTCTCCTCATCCGCGTAGGAGAATTGAAACGGCGAATCAATCAGCGGTTGAATATCGCTAATGACACTGCTCATATTTCGCTCTCCTTCATTAGAAGAATCATCTTTATCCCGATGATAAGCACAGGCAGTACACACCAAAAGTCCTTGGTATTCATGGCCTAAAACATGGAACGAAAGAAGAAGAGTCGTGGATGTTTCCGCATTAATAATAAGTTGAAGCCAGGTATGGTAACTCCGAAGATTTGCAAAATACTCTAGTTTTTTAGCCGTTTCTACTACCTGATAGCGATGGTAATACGACCGAGGATCACCAGCAGCAGCTCCAACGGTAAAAACATTGAAATCCTCGACAAAATTCTGAAGGGATGACTTAATTTCATTCGTCACTTCTTGGAACCGTCTAGAGGCAATATCAAATAAAATGGAAGCAAAGTTTTCAACCTGTTTGCATCGTTCTTGAGTCGTGGACAGCATTCTTTGCCCACCCACAAAATCAAATAAACCTTCGATCGCAGATTCTTGATCTTTAATCAGCGAAACCACTTGTTTAACGGGGCGATCGGTTGCACCATGAGGGATCAGCGCCTCATTGATACCCTGCTCAATTAATAACCGTGTAATCCCCCGATCAAGGTTATACAACCGCTCAATAATTCCTGTTTCGATCGCAATTTCTCGCCGCAGCTTCTCGCTAAAAGTTTGAAATTCGCCCGATTGCCGCAAACGATCGGCTTGTTCGTTCCAGACGGTGACCAGGGGTGGCAACTCAGCACTGGCCAGATTTTGCCAGTCAAACGGTAAGTCTTCAATCGGTTACCAAAACATAACGCTGCTTGTCCAGTCCAATAGGTCACAGGTATTGTAGCGATACTGAATACTTTTGTCCTATTCACCCATCCATTGCCACTAAAGATCCTTAAATCCTCGCTAGCCTCTCTTCAGGCCAGAGATTAGGCCAAAGATCAGGCCAGAGATTCAACCCAAGGGAAATTGTACCAACGCCTAAACCATGGCCGTTCCACTACAAAACAGCCACAGCAATGCCAAAACCCCCAACCAAAACCAACGCCATTTTCGCTTAATCACCATAGTTCACCTAGTCCATCCAACGACAGTATCAGGAATATTCTAGGAATTAAAGCCGATCGCCACCCCTAGAGCCAGCCCACGTTTATCAAACTTTACCGCGAATTCGAGGAAACATCTCGGGTCAATCATTTTCAATTTCATTTTAGATTTTGGATTGGGATAGAATCTAAACTCCCTCATGAAACCTTCAACAAAACCCAAAACCTAGGCTCAAAAACCAACCACTTGATATTCTTCCACCAAGACACAAGAAGACAAATCCCTCTGCGTCTCTGCGCCTCTGCGGTTCAAACTCCAAAATACTATGGCTGAACAGATTTCTGGACTGGACTTATGGCAATGGCGATCGCAAGCCCAACAATCCGCAATCGCCCACCAAATCCCCCTCACCGAAATCGACTGGCTCCTACAAGCCCTGACCGATCTCGATCGCCTCTCCCTCCGCCTAGAATCCTTCAAATCCCGCTCAACCATTCCGCTCAAAATTCCCTTCCCAGACCTAGAGCAGCTTTGGAGCGATCGCCTCCATCAACGAGTCCCCTTGCAATATCTCATCGGCAGCGCCCCTTGGCGACAGTTTATCCTGACCGTTTCACCCGCCGTCCTGATTCCCCGCCCCGAAACAGAAATCATCATCGACTTGGCGATCGCCGCAGCACAACATAACCCCGCTTTAGGACAAGGACACTGGGTCGATCTAGGCACAGGTAGTGGAGCGATCGCCATTGGCTTAGCCGATGCCCTACCCCAAGCCCAGATCTATGCCGTCGATCTCAGTGAAGCCGCGTTGGCAATCGCCAAAAAAAACGCCACCGATCTAGGATTCGCTCAGCGCATCCAGTTTCACCAGGGAGAATGGTTTACCCCGATCACCTTCCTGCAAGGACAGTTGAGCGGCCTGGTCTCCAATCCGCCCTACATTCCCCATTCTCAAATTGCCACCCTTCAGCCAGAAGTCACCCAGCATGAACCGCATCTAGCGCTAGATGGGGGCGCAGATGGGTTGGATGCCATTCGACAGTTGGTGGCGATCGCCCCTCTCTATCTCCAACCCGGCGGCTGGTGGGCAGTGGAAATGATGGCAGGACAGGGAGCGGAGGTGCAGCGGTTACTGGAAGAACAAGGGGAATATGAGGCGATCGCCCTTCACCCAGATTTTGCAGGGATTGAACGATTTGCGATCGCCACCCGTCGATGAAATTCACGAATCAGCGGGTTCATGAAACGATAAAATTAAAATCTTTGTCGATTTTTTCTGAACTGCCATGCCTGCTGTCTCTTTGCCTGAATTGATTGCTGCTGGAAAGACGGGCGATCGCCTCATCAGTTTCCCCACCGACACGGTTCCGGCGCTAGCGGCTCAACCGGAAGCGGCAGGGTTAATTTTTGCCGCTAAGCAGCGCAGCGATTCCAAGCCGCTGATTCTAATGGGAGCCGATGCCGCTGATCTTTGGCCCTATGTGAAAGGCAGTCAGGCTGAATTCAAAGTTTGGCAAGCCGTGGTCGAACAACATTGGCCGGGGGCGCTGACCCTGGTGTTGCCAGCCAGCGATCGCCTTCCCCGCGCCATGAATCCCACTGACCCGACCACCATCGGCATTCGAGTCCCCGACCAGGCGATCGCCCGCTACATTCTCACCCTGACCCGCCCCTTGGCCACCACCAGCGTCAACCGCTCCGGAGAACCCGCGCTGCAAGACTTTGCCGAAATCAACACCCAATTCCCAGAAGTCCTCACCCTGAATCCTCAAGATTTAACAGATCTAACTCGCACGTTAGCTCCTCTGAAAGCGATCGCCCCTCCCGCCCAATCCGGTGTTCCCTCCACGGTCGCTAAATGGACAGGCAGCGGATGGGAAATTTTACGGCAGGGTAGTGTGCAGTTGTAGCAAGTTCTCAATCAAGCACTTTCACGTCTTATGCCTGCGAGGATGAAGGCGATCGCTTCCTGAGTATGCTCCTCGATCATGTCCGGACTCAGGCGATTGATCTCGGGAGTGAGATGCTTCCAATTCTCGTGAACCGTGAAGTAGAACAGACACACGCTGAGAATGTGGGTAAGCGCCAGAAAGGGTTTGAGCGGACGAAAACACCCTTCTGCGACCCCTCGTTCTAGGATCTTGAGCAAATGTTCGTGTAGACCTAGAACATTGCAATCTTTAAAGTATGCGCCTTGATTTTGACTGGACTCCTGAAACCACAGCATTTGACGCTGCGGATTTCGGGCTTCGTTGGCAATGGCGACACGAATGACCTGCTTCAGGGCTTCTTCTGGTGATAACCCATCAAAATTGAGTTGCGACAGCATCGTTTGCACTTCATTTACCGGACGTTGCAAAACTGCCTTGTACAAACTTTCTTTGTTCTCAAAATAATAGTGAAGCGTGGCGGTTGTCACCTGGGCGCGTTGGGCGATCGCATTCATTCGCGCACCGTTGAGGCCATGCCGTGAAAACTCTTGCTCTGCGGCATCCAAAATCTGCTGCTGAGTCATCTCAGCATCTCGAACAGGACGAACGGATTTTGCTACTCGTTTACGGGGTCGAACCACAGCGCTTTGACTCCTGGTTTGTCTCCCTATCCTATCAAAGAGGCCGTTAAACTGGTTCACTCCAATTCCCGAATTGACCATTCAAGTAACGTTTGATAAGCTTACTAATTAATTAGTCAGTTAAATTAACCTAGTTAAATTTTAGACAAGATGAAAAATTTGCAAGGCGCACCCTGGCTATTAGCCCACCGCTCAATGCTGAAGCCAAATCAGCCGCTCAAAATCTCGCTCTTGGGTCACGATTATGTTCTCTGGCAAGACATTCAGGGCACCATCAGCGCCTTGCCCAATGCCTGCCCTCACATGGGAGCCATGCTCTCCGAGGGATGGTGTCTCTCTCAACCCGATGGCAGTAGCAAGATGGTTTGCCCTTTTCATGCCCTAGAATTCAACGCTTTAGGCTGCACGGTTCTGCCAGGGTCAAACAAACCCACTCAATCGCTCCTCAAACCGCTGGAGTTAACCATTCAAGGCGATTTCGTCTGGAGCTATGGGGGACATGAACCAAAGTTGCCCATTCCCTCCATCATGAATGGCCAATGAAATTGCCGCCGAGTATGAGTTCATTGGCGTGACAGGAGCCAGGAGCATTCCAACGGATCTGCTGAGCTTGCTATTAAACATGCATGACTACAATCACCAAAACGGCACCCATCGCGAATTATTTGAAATCGAATCGGTGCAGATGAAACAATTCATTGACGAAGGCTTTCATTCCCACGCCTATCTATCCCAACCTCGCAAGCAACCCCGGCTACGCGACATTCTCAAAAATCCCGCCCAACTTGCCATGCCCAAGGTTCTAGAAGCCCACCTCGAAAACTTTTTTCCCTTTATGGGCTTGCTGCATGGTGAAGACAAACTACTAAGTCTCAAGGAATGCCATTTCTACGTCCCAGAGGCCGATCGCCAATCCCGCGTCTTTGTGCTGATGTACATGAAAGCTCACTCCCCGATCGCCCATTTAATCAAAGGCAATTTACTGAAATTAATCGATGTCGTCGTCGATCAAGATGCCAAAATCCTCAACAAAATTTACGCCGATGTTCCCCAGCGCATCAAGTTAAACAATGAGGTGGGCATGGATTGGGTACGACGAAACTTTGAGAGCTTTCCAGTAGCGCCCGAACCCAACCTCTCCCGATAGTTGAGCCTCAGTAGCCAGGATTGAACATCAGAGAACTTGATATTCTTCCATTAAGGCGTAGGGGGAAAAGACAAATTCCTCTGCGTCTCTGCGGTTTAAATTCAAACCCCTAGCAATTTGCCTCCCACTCCTCAAGACCAGTTGGCTCAACAACGTTAGCTCAAATGCATAGCCTTAAGCATGTGGTAAGTAATTAGCAGTTGAGTCAGTGCCAGCGGATAGCTTTGGAGCGTTTCCCCGGTGGTGCCAATGACTTTACCAATTTCTTGATGGCCGTCCAGGCTACAGAACTTGCCCAGGTAAGGGACTTCGTTACACAGCATTCGCTCCAGAGCCGTCACCTGGTCAGCGGTGGCATGGCCGTCAATTTCCAGGACATCGACGGGTTTGCCCATGTCGCGATCGAGTCCTAGGCGCACAGCATTGCCCAGTTCATTGCCATCGGGCTGGAGAATTTGGCTCAGTTCGGGGTGAGGAATCGTCGGACGAAGCACCAGACGGACATTCAACAGGACATCGTTCTGCTGCTGGGCATTGTCTGCGGGGGGATAGAAGCTGACCACCAGATCAGCCCATTGGCGCTGGGGACGAATAAAGGCTTCGGAGTCGGGTTCGCGCTTCCGCAGTTGATCCATGACTTCGGCTTCGTTGTAGCCGCGTTTGCGGGTGTCCCGCTTGATTTTCCAGAGCGATCGCAACTCTTCCGGCGGTGCCAAATACACCTTCACATCGTAGCTGTCGCGCATTCCCCGAGTCGCGTAGCCCAGCAGCCCTTCCACAATGACAAACTTGCTGGGTTTGACATATTCAGGGGCATCAAAGCTGCCCGTGTTGTGATTGTAGATAGGCTTGAGGATGGGCTGTCCGGTTCGCAGCAGAGTCAGGTGCTGCTGGATGATGTCGAGATAGTTGCAGTCGGGGTGCAGAGCCGAGATGCCGAGTTCGGCGCGTTGGATGCGATCGTAGCGGTGGTAGTCGTCGGTGCAAATGGTGGTAACGTCCTGTTCGCCCAATACTTGAGCAATCCCTTTGGTTAAGGTGGTTTTACCAGCAGCACTGTCCCCAACAATACCAAGAATAATCG
>JALOOP010000579.1 GCA_025454315.1 Oculatellaceae cyanobacterium Prado106 | reverse complement strand
CAAGCGCTGGAGATCTGGCGATCGCAACTGGGCAACGACCATCCAGACACCGCCACCAGTCTCAACAATTTGGCAGGGTTATACCGTTCGCAAGGGCGCTACAGTGAAGCCGAACCGTTGTACCTGCAAGCGCTGGAGATCTGGCGATCGCAACTGGGCAACGACCATCCCTCCACCGCCACCAGTCTCAACAATTTGGCAGGGTTATACGAATCGCAAGGGCGCTACAGTGAAGCCGAAGAACTTTACCAGGAAAGCTTAGCAATCAATCGTAAAGTACTGGGGAATAAGCATCCTCATACACGGGCGACTGCAAATAGCCTTGAACGACTGCGATCGCGCTCATCACCTCCACCTGAACCCTCCTAGAATCACTCGACGAATGACGACTCAGCAGGGCGTTGTGTTGCGCTCCACCGAACTGGGTATCTTGCGGGCGATCGCAGGTTACATCTTCTGTGACCGGGTTAATAGAACAGTACCGTATTCAACTCAGAAACGCTTCGGATGAAACAATCGTTTACGCAATTCTTCAGCCCCGAATAACACAGGAGGACAGAGCAAGAGTAACAGCCATTGCCACCCTAAAATAGGAGCCGTCATAAACACAGACTGAAGCGGTGGCAAATAGATTAAGCCAACCAATAAGACAACCTCCGCCGCAATACCCAATCCAATCAGACGATTGTTAAACCACGGCATTCTCAGCGCTGAAGCCGTCTCAGAACGGCAGGCAAACAGATTCCCCACTTGACAAGCCACGATCGCCGCTAAAGCAACCGTAGTCGCTTGTCGATAAACCGCCATCACGGGAGGCGTGGCCGAATGCGATAAAATTGCCGAGGTCGCCTGTTGCATCTCGCTCAAAGAATAACCCTGTGACCCCCAAACGAGGAAAAAACCCAGCAAAGACAGGATGGCTTCAATCACTCCTAAAAATCCATAGGCTCTTAGCAGGAGCGATCGATTGAGCAAGGGCTGATGGGGAGTCCGAGGAGGCTGGTTCATGGTGCCGGGTTCAGGCGGTTCTGCCCCCAAAGCCAGAGCCGGGAGCAGATCGGTGCCTAAGTCGATCGCCAGAATCTGCAAAATCGTCAAAGCAGGCGGGACTTTGAAAATCACCATCGCCAGGAAGGGCACAATTTCAGGAATATTGGATGCCAAAATATAGGTCATAAATTTCCGAATATTCTGATAAACATTGCGCCCTTCCTCAATCGCATGGACAATGGTCGCAAAATTATCATCCGTCAAGACGATATCTGCCGCTTCTCGGGCGACATCCGTCCCGCTGACTCCCATGGCAATTCCAATATTTGCAGCCCTCAGCGCAGGCGCATCATTTACGCCATCTCCCGTAACTGCGACAATGGAGCCGAGGGCTTTGTAAGTTTGCACCAGTCTCAACTTGTGTTCCGGTGACATCCGGGCAAAAACTAGACCCGTTCGGTATTTCAGCAATTGCCGCAATTGGGCATCGGAAAGATGTCCTAATCCCTCTCCGGTGACCACCCGTACTTTTTGTTGAACCAATCCTATTCGTCGTGCGATCGCCGCTGCCGTTAACCCATAGTCTCCAGTGACCATCGTCACCTGAATTCCAGCCTGATGACAACGGGCGATCGCTGCTTCCACTTCGGGTCTAGGCGGATCAAACATCGCCGTCAAGCCAATAAAGATGAGATCCTGTTCCAGGGTTTGGGAATCCAGGGATAGTAACGCGCGATCGCCCTTGCGCGCCGCCACTCCCAGCACCCGGTATCCTTGGGCAGCCAAAGCATCATTGGCCGCAACAATCTTCTGCCAATCCGGTACGCTCAGGTCTTGAATTTCGCCATTTTGCAGAATTGAATGACAGCATCGTAGCACTTCCAGGGGAGCCCCTTTGGTAAAACTAAGGTAGGACGACTGATTCGGCCATAGATCCGATCGCCGCCAGTCCAACACCACCGTCATCATCCGTCGCCGAGAGTCAAAGGGGATTTCCCGCAGGCGAGGACATTGCTGTTGAAGTGTCTCTAAATTCAACTGAGCTTTCAAGGCCGCCACCAGAAGCGCCGCCTCAGTCGGGTCACCGATTTCCTGCCAACGACTCTCCCCCTTGGGCTGGATTAATCGAGCATTAGAACAGAGCGCTGCCCCACTCAAGAGTAAATGAACTTGCCAGGGTGCCGCCATTTGAGGCGGAATTACAACGGTTCCGGTGGTCGGGTTATAGCCCACGCCGCTGACTTCGAGGGTGGTTCCATCGCTGGCATCGGGTACCCACAAAGCGCGGACTGTCATTTCATTTTGGGTGAGGGTTCCGGTTTTATCAGTGCAAATGACGTTGGTTGCACTCAAGGTTTCAACAGCGGACAGTCGTCGGACTAGGGCATTGCGTTTTGCCATCCGCTGAACACCCATGGCCAAGGATAAGGTGACGGTTGGGAGTAAACCTTCGGGAACGTTGGCGACAATGATGCCAATGGCAAAGATGAAGCTCTCTTTAACATCCATGCCAATCAGGTAGTAACTCAAAAGAAAAACACTAACGCCCATGGTGAGCGCGATCGCCGTAATCATCCGAACAATCCGAGAAATCTGAAGTTCTAAGGTGCTGGGATCGCGCTTAACGGCGGTGGTCAATCGGGCGACATGGCCAAACTCAGTTTGTGCCCCGGTGGCATACACCACGGCTGTCGCTCGTCCTGAAGAAACCGTGGAACCAGCAAACACTAAATTGCGAATTTCTGCGGGATCAAGTCGCTCTTGCTGAGCTATTTCGCCTGGAAGCGTCAGCAGTTTGCCGCCCCGAACGGGCACTGAAGTCCTGGGTTGAACCGCATCAGCCTGCCGGGAAACGGGCAGTGATTCCCCCGTCAAAACCGAAACATCAACATAGAAACTCTCAGCCGTCACTAACCGGGCATCGGCAGAGATGCGATCGCCCTCCTCAAATTGCACCACATCGCCCCGCACTAACTCCCGCGCTGGAATCTGAGTCAGTTGCCCCTGACGATACACCTTGACTTGCATCGGCAACACTTGCTTTAATGCAGCCAATGCCCGCTCTGCCTGAAACTCCTGCCAAAAACTAAACAATGCATTAATCCAGATCACCGCCCAAATTGCCCAGCCCAACTCTGGCGTCCGCGAAATAAAGGCCAGAATGCCCGCAACCCAAAGCAACAGCGCCATAAAATGAATGAACTGATCCGCAAAACGGAGCCACAGCGGACGATGCACGGGTTCTGGAAGCTCATTCAACCCATCCCGCTCTAGCCGAGATGCAGCTTCAGCCTGTGATAATCCTTGGGGGGATGTCTCCAAGGTTTCATAGACGGAATCAGGCGTCAAAGACCAGTGTTAGAGCAGTTCCTTCTGTTGTAACTTGGGGGAACAAACCGCTCTCAAGCTAGACGAAAAGATTGAAGAACTTGTGAGGATGAGCGAATCGAAGAACGTGTCTGTCAGCGATTGCCTACAAAGGCTAAGCTGATTGGCATCTAGATTGATAGCTTTTCCCTTATCGTGGCACGGTTTTAGAATCTGGTTTGTGCAAACTAAAAGTCGTTTAACTTAACTCATTTCACACCCTCCACCCAAAGCGTCTCTCGCTGATAAAACCCACCTCGTTGCATCAACCCATACCCACCCAGCAAAACTCCTAGCCACACCTCCACTAAAGGTATCTCTAATCGTTCTTGCAAGCCCAACAAAGTCTGTTCCCCAGAACCTTCCTCCAAGACTTGCGCGATCGCCCCCACCCACCGCGTCACATCCTCTTCATGAGCCACTGCGATCGCCGCCTCAAACGCCTCTGCCTCCGTCATCTCCGGATGC
>JALOOP010000187.1 GCA_025454315.1 Oculatellaceae cyanobacterium Prado106 | reverse complement strand
CTAAGACTGCCAATATCGTCAGTTGTGGCAATATCGTCAGTTGCGGCAGTAGTTTGGCCGATCAGACTGTGGCGATCGCCCACCCCGAAACCCACACCCCTTGCCCCGACGGTGAAATCGGCGAAATCTGGGTATCCGGTGCCAGCGTCGCCCAAGGCTACTGGAACCAACCCCAGACCACCCAAGAAACCTTCCAGGCTCAACTGCCTAATCAGTCCATCTCATTCCTCCGCACAGGCGATCTCGGCTATCTCCACCAGGGCGAACTCTTCGTCACCGGACGACTGAAAGATCTCCTGATTATCCGAGGCCGCAACCACTATCCCCAAGACCTGGAGCATACCGCCCAAACCAGCCACCCCGACCTCAGCCTCTGTGCCGCCTTCTCCCTCACCATCGAAGGCGAAGAACAAGTCGCGATCGCCCAAGAAGTCGATCGCCGTGCCCTCTCCACCCTCCACCCCGAAACCCTCTTCCACAGCATCCGCCAAGCGATCGCCGAACACCACGACCTGCAACTCTACGCCATCACCCTGCTCAAACCCGGCAGCCTCCCCCGTACCACCAGCGGCAAACTCCAGCGCTATGCCTGCGCCGAGTGTTTTGTGGGCGATCGCTGGGGCAAGGGGGGGAGTGCGATCGCTCAGTCCATTCTTTCTGTGGGGGAAGGGGAAAAGGCGAAAGGGGAAGGGGAAAAGGCGAAAGGGGAAGGGGAAAAGGCGAAAGGGGAAGGGGGAAAGGCGAAAGGGGAAGCCGCAAGTTCTTTACCTATCCACTCATCTACCCATCCACCCATCCACCCATCTACCCATCCACCCATCCACCCATCCACCCATCCACCTATCCGCCGGCCTACGGAGATCGAAATCCAAGACTGGCTCATCACCCATCTCGCCAGCTACCTCAAAGTCGCAACCGACGAAATCGACGTGAGTCAGCCCTTTGCTTACTACGGCCTCGACTCCTCGGTGGCGGTCAGTCTCACGGGCGAACTCGCCGACTGGCTCAACCTCGACCAACTCGATCCCACCTTGTTTTGGGAGTATCCCAGTATTGAGGCGTTGGCTCGGTATTTGGGGAGTGGGGAGTAGGGAGTGGGGAGTGGGGAGTAGGGAGTGGGGAGTGGGGAGTAGGGAGTGGGGAGTGGGGAGTAGAGGAAGGGGGAAAGGGAAAAATCTTTGCTTTACGCCGACATAATCTTGGAATGAACCCGTTGATTTAGTCGCAGTGATTCGCAGTCAAGGAGCTTAGGAGATTGCAACAAGTTTTCAGAAAACAGAAAGGGGATGCTGCTTAAGGTCGAGCATCCCCACTGCATTTTGGATAAATTCGTGATGCGCTAAAGAAGAACCTGGGCATTGAAGCATTCCACAACCGGATTCCACCAAGGTGTAGAACAAGACAACAAATTCCTCTGCGTCTCTGCGTCTCTGCGGTTCAAATTTCCGCGACACCCCTATAGTTCAAGTTCAAACTTCAACCAAAATCCTAGATCGGTTCCCGAACGCGCTCAGACTGGGACAGTTCCTCTGCCCCAAAAATGGAGGAGTAGACAATGCCTGCAACAATTGCGCCCAGAATTGGAGCAAGCCAGAAGAGCCAGACCTGACTGAAGAGTTCGGCTCCGGCAAAGAGGGCAGGGCCAGTGCTGCGAGCCGGATTGACAGAAGTATTGGTGACCGGAATGCTAATCAGGTGAATCAGCGTTAGAGCCAGACCGATCGACATAGGTGCCAAAGCTTTGGGCGCACGGAAATCGGTGGAACCGAGGATCACCATGAGGAACATGAAGGTGAGGACGACTTCAATGAGGAAACAAGCCATCAGGGTATAGCCACCCGGCGAATGAACGCCAAATCCATTAGTCGCTAAAGGATTGGAGCCGCTCAGCACCAGACCGCCGTCTTTGCCGCTAGCAATAACATAGAGCAACCCGGAAGCTGCGATCGCCCCCAACACCTGCGAGACAATGTAGGGCAGCAGTTCAGAAGCTGGGAACCGTTTACCTGCCCATAGGCCAAACGATACTGCCGGATTGAGATGACAGCCCGAGATATGGCCGATCGCATAGGCCATCGTCATCACCGTCAGCCCAAACGCCAACGAAACCCCCACAAAACCAATCCCTAGCGCATTGGCCGGGTCAGGAAAAACAGCGGCCAGCACCGCACTACCACAACCGCCAAACACCAACCAAAAAGTGCCAATAAATTCAGCGATACAACGCTTCATTAAGGACATGGCGCAACACTCCTTTTCTAAAAGAAACTGTACAAAAAAGAACAAAACTAGATCAGTATCATCACGCTTAGAAGCATCTGCAAGTCAAGCTGCAATTTATACCAAGTAACTCCTGGAATTGAGATAGTTGTCACACCGAATAAGTCAGGGAGCAAAAGCTTAAAAGCTTGAAAAGTTGAGCAATTAAGAGAATAAAGGTAGCATCTCTCCCTTCAGAATACGATGGTCGTAATATTAGCTTAAGTATTGGTTTGGTATAGACTTTTTCCTGATTTTAGACAGGTTCTTCAGAAGAATACTGACATAATCGACTTCAAAGGCTGAGCCTAGATTGTTAGAGATTATACTAAAGACAATTCCGTAACCGTACATCTCTTGAAGTGACTGCCCCGATCGCTCCGATTCAAAGCGGAAATTCCAAAGATTCCCTACCCCCTGAACAATCTGCTTGACATCTATCTATTTGACATCTATGGGGTTTGCACTCTATTTCCCTAGCATCCATACAAGTTGCTGAGCCTTGTGCGATTCAAGGAATAGAGGCTAGAACCTGAAAGCTCCGCAGCGTTGACGCGGTTGGCAAAATGGATGATGAAAGGAAAAGGTGAATCAAAACGGTGAACATTCAATCCAAACTCGCCCGGATTCCATCCGGAAACACTGGACACATTATGGTAGAAAACACTATAATAGGTTCAAGAAACAAGACCCGGAGATCCGACCATGACGATCGCAACTCAACTTCCCATCCCCGCTTTTTTTGAAGCCAGCAAAGTCGGCCAAGTGTGGCGAGTGCCTTACCAAGACCGGGCGATCGCCGCTCAAGACTGGGCCAAAAAACATCAGATTCCTCCCGCAGCAGCCGACCAACGGCGGATTTGTCTACTGGCGATCGATGTTCAAAACACCTTTTGCATCCCCGACTATGAGCTATTCGTCGGCGGTCGCTCCGGTCAGGGTGCCGTAGAAGACAATGTGCGGCTATGTCAATTCATCTATCGAAATATGGCAAATATTACCGAAATTGCCCTAACGATGGATACCCATACCGCCGTGCAAATCTTCCACTCCGTCTTTTGGGTGAATGCCGCCGGAGAGCATCCTGCCGCCATGACCTCGATTACCCTGGATGAGGTAGAACAGGGTATCTGGCAGGTTAACCCTGCTGTCACTCCCAGCATTCCTCAGTCTGTTCACGGTGATTTGCAGGACTATGGCTTGCACTATGTCCGCAAGTTGAGCCAAGAAGGGAAATTTCCCCTGACCATCTGGCCGTATCACTCCATGCTGGGAGGAATTGGCCACGCGATCGTCTCTTCCCTGGAAGAAGCCTGCTTCTTTCACAACCTGGCGCGTGGCAGCCAAACCCGATTTGAGCTAAAGGGCAACAATCCCCTCACCGAAAACTACTCCGTCCTCAAACCCGAAGTCCTAGAGGATCAGGCGGCACGGGCGATCGCCCAGCCCAACACTCCCTTCCTCCAAACGCTCCTCAGCTACGATGCCGTGATCATCGCTGGCCAAGCCAAAAGCCACTGCGTCGCCTGGACAATCGACGATCTGCTCAGCGAAATTCAGGCCACCGATCCCAGCCTCGCCCAAAAAATCTATCTTCTGGAAGACTGCACCTCCCCCGTCGTCGTCCCCGGCATTGTCGATTACACCGACCAGGCTGACGCAACGTTTCAGCGTTTTGCAGAAGCGGGGATGCGGGTGATTCGGTCTACGGAGTTTCCTTAGGAAGGGGGAAGGGGAAAGGGGAAAGGGGAAGGGGGAAAGGGGGATCTTGGAGTATTTTGTTGGAGGTTTCGGAGGATTTCTCTGGATCAACCTTGAGGAGGTTGTGGAGCAATTCTTGTGGAATCGATGACCAGGCCATTGGGGCTATCAGGGTCGTTCAATGGAGGGGCGATCGCTGCAATTTGCGACTAGTCCTGAATCCAGTTAAACCTGCTGGTTATCGATTAGGATTCGCTTAAGGGATTTTCTTTCTCAGAAATCACCTAACACTTCATCGGGATTAATACCTTTGGCCTGCAATTGTTGTCGTAGGCGATCGCGCTCCTGGATCAGTTGTGCTTCTGCTTGATCAGCCCTGAATCGCTCCTGTTCTTCGGGGAGAAGGATCAACTGGTGGTTGGCATCGTAGAATCGCAGCCATGAACAGGTGCCTGTGGGCGGTTCCCGTTGAATTCGGCCTTCCCAGGTGCCCAACCAGACTTGTAAGGTTTCGCACCACAACTGTCCCTGTGAATTGGGTTGCAGGGGCTGATAGCGTTGATTGACCAGGTGCCAGCCTTCAAACTCGTTGGCATTGAAGGGATCAAAGATGAAGTAGTCTGCCGTCCGAAACACCCGCTCATAGAGATCCTTTTTGACCGTGCGATCGATGATTTCTGTACTGGGAGAGAGCAGTTCTATGATGACATCTGGGTAACGGCCACCTTCCTGCCAGGTTACCCATCCCTTGCGTTCCCGACTACCGTCCACCTCTAGCGCCACAAAAAAGTCGGGGCCGCGAAAGTCCCGGTTCATGGCCTGATTCTGACTGTAGTAGACAAACATATTGCCCCCCACAAAGGAGTCGAGCCGAGCCGCAAGAGCGGCCAGGGCTGAGTCAATCAGCACATTCATGGCAATACGGTGGCGATTACTCTCCAAGGGTTCTCCATCGTCAAAGATCAAGTCTGTCGGAGGGGTGGGATGTTCCCAGTCAGCGCCAATTTGATCGAAAAGCTGAGTAGTGCTAGCTTCAATGGACACAGCTTCCTCCTGAGTAGAGGGCATGAGGGGTTTACGCTTAATTTTAACCTCTCATTCAGGCTCTTTTCCTGCCTCAAAGATTTTTTCAACGAACAGATTTAGACCTGAAAAGGTAGGGGAGTGAAGATATTCACCTGATTGAAATCGCTGGACTTCGTACTCTCCTTCTACGAGGGAGTAAACCGAGAGGGTCGGCTGCTTGGGGTTGCCGATGTGTAGGCGGCCTCCGAATGCGGCATAGTCTACAATCCAATATTCAGGAATTCCCAAAGCTTCGTATTCGCCCAGTTTTGTGAGGTAATCATCACGCCAATTTGTGGAGACGACTTCAACAATTAGTTTGATTGATTTTCCTAGCGTGATGATTGAACCACTTTCCCAGCGGGGTTCCTCGGCTAGGGCAGGCTCATCTAAAACGATGACATCTGGCTCATAGGCTGAATCTCCTGCTATCGATTGGACGATACATTCTTTAGGAACAAACCAGGGATGCGACAACCGTTCGATTTCTATGCCAGCTTTCAGTGCAATGTATCCGGCGACCTGGGAATGCTTCCCCTTGGGTTTGGGCATCTCGACAATTCTTCCCCGATGGAGTTCGTAGCGGCATTCTGATGTTTCTGGGAGCCATTCAATAAAGTCATCAAAGCTGACGGGGGATTCTAAAAGCTGGGCTGTCATGGCGATCGCTCTCGTTACTAGGGTTCAATTCATTGAGCGTTAGTCTGAGCGTTAGTCTGAGCGTTAGTCCCTGAAATACTTTTTGAATGTTCTTTGGACATTCTAATGCCTTTTCCGAACCCATTCATCCCTAGATTAGGCAATGCTTCTTTTCCAAATGCTTCTTTTCCAAATGCTTCTTTTCCCAAGGTCAAAGTATTCAGCCCTTTTGCCCCCAAGCCTCGGTGGCAATGATTTGTGCGGCTGTATCGTCTAAATAAAACTCTTCGACGGGCACACCCGTTTTTTCACAGCGGAGGGGTTCGATGATCTTGGTGAAGGGATTCCAGACTGCTGTGATGGGGCGTTTGATTTTTTTACGAACCAGTTCACAGTGTAAATGCACCGTCGGTACTTCAATCACCAGGACGCTGTACAAGGACGCATTCACCTTGAGGGCATAGCGTTCTTCCAGGTCGGCTAATTTGCGATCTAGCTCTTGTTGGGTAGCTGAAAGGCGGGCTAATTCTCGGGAGGCATCGTCTCCGGCGAGTTGGCGCGATCGCATTTTTCGTTGAATTTCCTCGCCCATGGTGCCGTAGTAGGTTTTGAGCCGATCTTCGTCTCGGGCTTTGGCGCGTTCTAGCTTCATGCGCCAGTTGGCTAGGTTGGCCTGCACCTGTTGGGCGGCGATGCGCTCTAGCAGCGGCGATAAGGCTTCCAGGAAGGGGGCAGAGAGGGCTTCGGGCTGTTCGACTGGGACTTGGTCGGACTTCCAGAAGAGGGCATCGCCCAGATCCACGGGCGTGACCTGGGTGGTTTCGTTGACAATGAACGACACCATGCCGATTCGTCGCTCGTCAGCTTCGGCGGTATAGTCCACATGGCACCAGAGATAGCGGGTGGGCTTGGGGGTTGCTTCGATCAGGCGGATTAAGCCATTTTGGGGACGGAGAAACTGCTGAAGTTGTTTTTCAAATCCGGTTGTTTTGAGGTAGCCTTCGTATTGGATGGCGATCGCACTCACCGTTCCCCGTCTTCCCACCAGCTCCGTAAACTGTTGCACCACTTCGGAATGATAGGTGACAAAAATGCTGTCGGGGATGTTGGCTTGAGTGGCGATCGTGGCCGTTTCGGGCAGGTTTAGCTGATTGGCGATCGGGGCAGGCAACAGTACCGTCATCACATGCTCGTCTTCCGCTTCAGCAATGCCGTCGTACAGCGACACCAAATCCGATAGGGTCGAGAGAATGGGATCAGCACTCATTAAGTCACGCTCCTAAGCTGTAAATTTCTAGACTTGAACACTCTAAATTCAAACACTAAGCTTCAAACTCTTCACCAAAGATTTGTTCGTCTAGGGCTTGGTTTTGGCGGTATTGATCCTTGGCTTTGAGGAGATTATCCGCCAGTTCGTCAAAGGCGGTTTCCAGGTCTGGCTTGACCTGGTGACTGAGCCAAATGCTCATGACAACATCGCTAAAGTCAAACTCATCATCCACATTGCCCAAGATCGTTTCCACTTCGCCGACCACTAGCTCAAACATATTGATTTTGTCGTGGAGTACCCGCAGAATGTATTCTTCAATGCTGTCCTTGAGACAAAAGTTGAAGATAAACACATCCTGGGTTTGGCCAATGCGGTGAATCCGACCGATGCGCTGTTCAATCTTCATCGGATTCCAGGGCAGGTCATAGTTGACAATGACATTGGCAAATTGGATGTTTCGGCCTTCTCCCCCGGTTTCAGAGGCCAGGAGAACCGAAACGCTGTCTCGAAAAGCCGCGATCGCCGCATCTTTTTCCTTCAGGGACATGCCCCCTTGAAACTCAGCGAAGGGAATCTGGGCATCTTGGAGGGTTTTTGCCAGATAGGCACTGGTGGCTTTGTGGGTGCTGAACACCAGCGTTTTTTGCTGCGATTTTTTCAGCATGTCAACCAACGCTTTGGCTTTTTCCACCTGTTTGATTTGGGCGGCACGTTTTGCGAGTTTTTTCAGGGTTTCATCGGGGATGCGCTGGGTTAGCTGTTTGAGCGAGTCGGCCAATGCGCCGGGGGAGGAACCCGCCCGCATCAGCAGGTTGGTGCGGGAGAGTTTATCGAGGGATTCTTCGCTTCGCAGATACTCGTTGAGGCTGTCGTATAGCGTTTGTTCTTCGGGGGAAGGGGCGACGGTGATGGTGGTGGCAAAGCGTTTGGGCAGTTTGACATCGACCAGGGCACGGGTGTTTCGCACCATGACTTCCCGCATCAGCGATCGCAATTTCTCGGGATTTTTGGGAATCCGTCCGTTTTTAGAATCGACATATTCTTTCTTAAACAGCGATTCGGTTTGCAATAGACCGGGCTTCAGCAGCGTCAGCAGATTAAATAGCTCGACTAGGGAATTTTGCACGGGCGTGGCTGTTAGCATCAGAATGAAGCGCTTTTGGAGGGCATTGACCAGCTTCCAGTTGAGGGTGGTGCGGTTTTTCAGATGGTGCGCTTCATCCACCACAATCAAATCCCAGGTGCGACTCGTGACGGCATCAAAATGCTTGGCGGATTTTGCCGTGTTGAGCGAGGCGATCATGCGGGGATGGGCAGTCCAAAACTCCTCAATCGGCTGCTGGGGATCGCGATCGTCCGTGGTCACCGTTGTGATGTTGAATTTTTCGTTGAGTTCTTGCTGCCACTGGGACACCAGCGAAGCAGGCGTAAGCACCAGCATCGAACTGACCATGCCTCTGGCCAAATATTCTGCACAAATCAAGCCTGCTTCGATGGTTTTGCCTAGCCCCACTTCATCGGCCAGCAGCGCCCGTCCGCCTAGCTGCCGCAGGACTTTTCGAGCGGTTTCTATCTGGTACCAATATTTGTCGATCGCCGTCAAGGTGGGCAGACACACGAGTTGGTCGTAATCTGCCATAACCGATAGATTAAACAGGGCGAGTCTGGCCTGGTAGAAGGCGATCGGGTCAAAGGCTCCGGTCTGGAGGGCTTCTAGGGCAGAGGAGGCGTTGAATTGGAAGCTGTAGGAACCATCCATTGCGTTAAATCAGGAAACAGGGGCGGCGATCGCGGTCAGGAATTCGACTTTGAGAATTAGACCTTGAGAATCAGACCTGGAAATCAAAGTACAGTCCACTGTAGCGCATCCAGAAACCCTGCGGAAAAATGTCTTTTTCTTTCCTTTGAATTGCAGACCGAAATTCCCCTGTTCCAATGCTGGGTTCTGGAGCGTGCCCAACTCTAAGCCTGTAGCTGTTGCAAGCGCCTCCCCTCAGTTCCCTCAATCCTCTCGCTAGCTAAAGCCAGTTCTTCTTCCTACAATGGGGACAAATTCTTTGCTCCCGGACTGTGAACCCCACTCAAGACTTTTTCATTAGCTACAATCACCATGACCAAGCCTGGGCGGAATGGCTGGCCTGGACGCTGGAAGCCGCTGGATATTCGGTGATTATCGATGCCTGGGATTTTCGAGCAGGCGGCAACTTTGTCCTGGAGATGGACAAGGCTATGAAACAAACCCGCCAAACGATCGCCCTCCTCTCCCAAAACTATCTGAATGCCGAATATGTCCACCCCGAATGGGCTGCTGCCTTTGCCAAAGATGCCCAGGGGAATCAACGCAGTCTCCTGACGGTGCGGATCGCGCCCTGTGAACCCGGCGGCATTCTGGGTCTGATTACCCGAATTGATCTGCTGGGCTTGGAGGAAGCCGCTGCAAAAACCACTGTATTGGCAGCCTTGAAACAACGGGGCAAACCCGAGCATCCACCGGAATTTCCAGGGTTTGGAGCCGCGATCTTTCCGGGAGGCATTCCGCAAAATCTTCCCTACAGCGGCGCATCCACCTTTGTGGGACGAGAGGAGGAACTGAATCGACTGCATGAGTTATTACAACAGGGGGGACAGGTTGCGATCGCCTCTCTCCAAGGCATGGGCGGCATCGGCAAAACCGAACTGGCCTTGCAATATGCCCTGCGCCATTTCCAGTCCACGACCTATCCCGGCGGCATTTGCTGGCTGAGCGCAAGGGATCAACAACTTGGCATCCAAATTCTGCTGTTTGCTCAGGACAAGCTCAAGCTGCAATTGCCTGAAGAACCGAATCTGGTGCGATTGGTGCAGTTCTGCTGGAACCATTGGCGATCGGGCAACACGCTGATCATCATCGATGATGTCCCCCACTATGCCGCGATTCGGGATTACCTGCCCCCCGCTGCCGAATCCCGGTTTCGGGTGTTGTTGACCACCCGATCGCACCTTGATTCCCCCATCCGTGCCCTGGATCTTGCGGTGCTGAAGCCAGAGGATGCGATCGCCCTCCTCACCGCTCTAGTCCCCGATGGCCGCATCGAACAACAGCCCACCGAAGCCGCAGCCCTCTGCCAATGGCTGGGCAATTTGCCGCTGGGCATCGAATTGGTCGGGCGCTACCTGGCCTTCAAACCCGACCTGTCGCTGACCGAAATGCAGCACCGACTGGAACAACAGCGGCTTCAACAAAGAGCGCTGCAAACCGTCGCCGACACCATGACCGCAGAACGCGGCGTTGAGGCCGCCTTTGAACTGAGTTGGCAAATCCTGAACCCTGAAGCCCAAGACTTGGGATCTTTGCTGAGTCTGTTTGCCCTTGCTCCCATTCCCTGGAATCTGGTGGAAGACTGCCACCCTGAAACCGATCGGGAAGCATTAGAAGACATTCGAGATCGCCTGGTCAACCTGCATTTGCTGAACCGAGTCAAGGCAAAACACTATCAACTCCATCCCTTAATTCAGCAGTTTTTTGCCGACAAGCTCAACACCCATGAGCAAGCCGCCGATTTCCGTAGCAGCGTCGCCGCCGCCACCGCCAACATTGCCCGTGACATTCCCGATGCTTTGACCCTGGCAGACGTGGAAAACGTCAGAGCCGCCATCCCCCACATGGAAAACTCGGCGACCCACCATCTTGACGCTTTTTCGGATGAGGACTTGATCTGGATCTTCACTGGTATTGGCCAATTCTATGGTGGACAAGGGATTTATGCCCAAGCGGAACCCTGGTGCGAAGCTTGTCTGACCGTGATAACAGAGAAGTTAGGCAATCGCCATCCCGATGTCGCCACCAGTCTCAACAATCTGGCAGGACTCTACAGGAACCAGGGACGCTACGAAGCCGCTGAACCCCTCTTGGTCGAGGCGCTGCCACTGTTCAAAGATCTCTTGGGCGATCGCCATCCCGATGTCGCCTCCAACCTCAACAATCTGGCAGAACTCTACAGGAACCAGGGACGCTACGAGGCCGCTGAACCCCTCTATGTCGAGGCGCTGCCACTGTTCAAAGATCTCTTGGGCGATCGCCATCCCGATGTCGCCCAAAGCCTCAACAATCTGGCAGTTCTCCGTTACAACCAAAACCGCTTTGCTGAAGCAGAGTCCTTGCTGCTGCAAGCCCTGGAGATTCGGCAACAGGTACTTGGCAACACCCATCCAGATACCCTCATTACCCAACAAAGCTTGGCATATCTGCGGCAAGCCATGCATCGCACCACCTCAAATACCGCTCTCCTCACCCCACTCCAATGGCTAATCGCCATCCCCCTCATTCCGTTCTATTTGCTGTTTAAGTTCATCCGGTGGTGCATCCGCAAACTGAGAAAAACGAAACCTAGAAATTAAATTTCCCATCCCTATCTCCCCCAACTCACCTGGAAGATCCTAAAGTAGAAACCATTGGGGCTATTTGAACGCACAAATCATCATGTCAGCCAGAGATCTCGTCCATCAAGCCGTCAAAACCGCCCTCCAAAAAGACGGCTGGACAATCACCCACGATCCCCTCACCATCGACCTCAACGACGGACAACTCCAAATTGACCTCGGAGCGGAACGCCTCATCGCCGCCCAAAAACAAGACCAACAAATCGCCATCGAAATCAAAAGCTTCGCCGCCCCCTCCGCCATCTCCGAATTCCACACCGCCCTGGGACAATTCCTGAACTACCGAGTCGCCCTTAAACTCAAAGACCCCAGCCGCATCCTCTACCTCGCCATTCCCCAAGAAGTCTACGCCGGATTCTTCACTCGACAACTCCCCCAGCTCAGCATTCAAGAATATCAACTCAAACTCATCATCTTCAACCCTATCAGCGAGGTCATCGTCCAATGGCAAAACTAGACCACTCAAAACTAGACCACTACCGCCAACTCATCCAACAACTCCTCACCCAAGCCGCCCAAATCCCATCAACATACGGCGAAATTGAACGCCAAACCCTCTTCGACACCCAACGCGACCACTACCAACTCGTCAACACAGGCTGGGAAAGCCACCGTCGCATCTACGGTTGCCTCATCCATGTCGATATCCGCAACGAAAAAATCTGGATTCAATACGACGGCACCGAAACAGGCATCGCCAACCAACTCGTCGAACTTGGAGTCCCCAAACAAGACATCGTCCTCGCCTTCCAATCCCCCTTTATGCGCCAACTCACCGAATTCGCCGTCAGCTAACCCCCCATGCTAGTGTCCTGTCTAGGGGCAATTTACGACGAAAGGACATCATGAACTCACCCACTATCCACTACGACGAAATCAGCGACACCCTCACCCTCACCTTTGAGTCCGGAATCCCCGCCACGGGTATCGAACTCAACCCCCACCTGTTGCTGCGCTACAACAGCAACCAACATCAACTCATCAGCCTCAGCTTCCTGGAATACTCCCTCTGGGCACAAACCACCGAGTTCGGCACTCGCAGTTTCCCCCTGTCCGGACTATCTGCTCTCCCCCTTCCCCTCCAGGCCGAACTGCTCAATCAACTCAATCAATCGCCCCTGTCCGAGTTCTTGCAATGCTCGACCTACACGCTCTCCTCCGCCGAAAGCATCCCTATTGTCTCGCTCAAACCTGCCTCAATCCAACAATCTGCGTAATGATCTGTGAACTGTCAGCAATTCCAAATTCAAGGCTATGAGGACATTTCAGATTCTTCTCACAGAGTTAATTGCCATAATAGACCCTGTTTTTCAAGAGTTGACAAAACAA
>JALOOP010000186.1 GCA_025454315.1 Oculatellaceae cyanobacterium Prado106 | reverse complement strand
GATTCTAGACCTTCGGCTTCGATTTCTGCGATCGCCGCAATCCATTGGTTTTGGTGCATGGTGTCGCGGGCAATCAGGAAGCTGAGGGTGTCGCGAACGCCATGATCACTGGACATTTCGTACATTCGTACCGCTTGCAGACGGCCTTGGGATTCAGCGCTCAGGTTGGAGCGAAAATCGGCCAGCAGGTTGCCGCTAGCAGTGACAAAACGACCACTCCAGGGAACACCCACGCTATCCGACGCAGAAGCCCCTTGTCCGGTGACGATCGCATGTTGTGGATTCATCGCTGCGGCAATGATGTCGTTGATCACACTGCTAGGCTTGGTACCACCCATAGCTGCACCTACCAGGGGATCTTGGGCGGCTTCTTCCTGCAGCTTGATCGGCGCTTTGTCCAGAAGATGGGCAATCATGGTGGATAGGATTTCCACATGGCCAATTTCCTCGGTGCCAATGTCGAGCAGCATGTCGCGATACTTGGCAGGCCCCCGGCAGCTAAAGCCCTGGAAGAGATACTGCATCATCACGGTCATTTCGCCGTAGACGCCGCCGATCAGTTCTTGCATTTTCTTGGCGTAAAGGGCATCGGGGCGATCGGGCTTGGTGAAATACTGGAGTCGTTTATCGTGGTAAAACATTGACCTCTCCTGATTATTGAGGATTAAGCATCGGTCGATGGAAAGGTGAAGGATACGGTTGCGGTGTCAATTCTGGGGATTCAACGTTGATGCAGATTGACGCTACAAATTGACTCCCCAAAGATGCCAGATGACAATTTTCCTGACCTTTATCGACTCGTTCTTTGCACGATCGTGACAATTTAGACAAAGCCTCGTAATCATTCATCGGGTGGATCTCGTTGGATGGATCTCGTTAGGTAATGCTTTATCAGCGCAGAGACGCAGAGGCGCAGAGGGGGGGAGGGGAAAGGGGAAAGGCGAAAGGGGAAAGGGGAAAGGGGAAAGGGGAAGTTAATTACCCATCCACCCATCCACTCATCCACCCATCCACTCATCCACTACTCATCTCCCCACTCCCCACTCCCCACTCCCCACTCCCCATTCCCCACTCCCCACTCCCAACTTCCCCCTCCCCGCTGGCTTTTTTGGAATTCCGGGCATCTTAAGCCCCAGAAGATCTTCTCCTGGGTTCCTTTGCTATGACCTCCTACTCTTCGTCTGACCTGCTGCCCAATCCTGCCGATCGCCCAGGTGCGTTGATTGCTCCGGCGATCGCGTATCATATCCGAAAAATAATTGGCCAGAATATAAAGCGTCTGGTGCCGATGGTCGTTTCGGAGACAACCTTGAAGTTTGATCCAATGGGGGATCTGAATACTCGGATGGTGGGTCTATATCCGGGTGAACGAGAGATGAGCCATGCTGTGCGGCAACTGGAGCGATTGGCACTGTTTCATCAGTCATTGAGCGGACAAGCGGGGCAGACGATGCCGCATCGTCAAGAATTGCAGGAAACGGAGCAACAGATTTTTTTGCTGCTGGGGCTGAAACTCCAGGATGGTGTGCAGCAGGGTAAGGTTTTAGTGGTGGAAAATGAGCCAGAAACCCTGGTATTGCTGGCTGCTGCTTTAACGGGACAAGGCTATCAGATGGGGAGCGCTCGGGATAGTGGCTCGACCTTGCGAATGATGAATGAGTTTCAGCCGGATGTGATTTTGCTGGATGGAGATATGGCGGGAGGAGAGGGGATGGCGATCGCCCAACAGCTAAAAGCCCAGGAAAACACTCAGGATGTCCCCATTATTCTGCTGGGTGGCTTGGAAGAATCCCTAGGACAGGCGAAAGTTCCAGAAGGAGTCGGGGATGATTACCTATCGAAACCGCTGCAAGTGAGGGCGATCGTGGCTCGGGTGAAATTTCATTTGAAACTGCGAACGTTGCAGCGGCAGTTCATCGAGACATCCCAGCAGTTGCAAACCGAGATCCAGGAGCGGCAAAACCTGGAACAGCGATATCGGGATGTGTTTGATAATGCAATCGATGGTGTATTCCGGACAACGCCGGAGGGTCAGTTTCTCTATGCGAACCCGGCGCTGGCTCGCATCTATGGCTATGACTCGGTGGCCGAATTAATGACAGACATCACTAATATCAGTCAGCAACTCTATGTTCAACCGGGGCAGCGGCAAACCCTGACGACTCATCTGAAGGAACAGGGACATCTGCATGGCGTAGAGTCTCAGGTGAATCGCAAAGATGGCAGCCAGATCTGGATTTCCGAGAGCATCCGATCGGTCTATGGGGCGAGTGGGGAACTGCTCTACTACGAAGGAACCGTGCGGGACATGACCGAGCGGCGACAGATTGAGAGCAAATTGCGCCGCCACCGCAAAGAATCAGAAAAGTTGTTACACAGTATTCTTCCAGCCTCGATTGGCGATCGCCTCCGTAAAGGGGAAAAGGCGATCGCCGAAAGTTTCGATGAGGTGACGGTTTTGCTGGCTGACATCCACGGCTTCACGGCAGCGGCAAGACGGATGTCGGCACTGGAACAGGTCAGTCTCATTAACCAGATGTTTTCAGCCTTTGATCAATTGGCCGATCAGTATCAACTGGAGAAAATCAAAACTATCCGCGATAGCTATTTGGTGGCAGGAGGGGTGCCTATGCCGAAGCCTGATCATGGAGTGGCGATCGCCCAAATGGCACTGGCTATGCAAGCGATCGCCGCTCAGTTTTGCTGTGACCAGGGTCAACCGCTCCAACTCAAAATTGGCATCAGCACCGGAACCGTCGTGGCAGGTGTGATTGGCACCAAGCGTCTTACCTACGACCTTTGGGGCGATACAGTACATCTGGCCAGTGAGATGCGATCGACCGGACAGCCTGGGCGGATTCAAGTCACGGCTGCGACCTATGAACGATTGCAGTCACATTATTCATTTGAAGTCGGACAGGTCTTAAATATTGCTGGAATGAATCCAGTTCAGAGCTATTGGCTGTTGGGGTAGAAAATGGGAAGAGGGGGAAAGGCGAAAGGGGAAAGGCGAAAGGGGGGTTCTTTGATATTTTTCTTAGCTTTCCTTGAAATTCCTTAACTTTAATTAGCGTTCTTTGACCCTCTTTAAACTTCCACTGTTCTACTCATTGATTCTACTCATCGATCGCCCCTTTCCCCTTTCCCCCTTCCCCTTTCCCCCTCCCTTTTCTTAGGATCGAATTAATATTTGTAAATTGAGTTTTATATTTATGTCGGTTCATTACTTTAGTGAGACAACTCCTCTAAGATTTAAAGGTGGGGCTAAATTCTCATTGTTGTTCTTGTTTTGCGCTGGAATGGGTGATTTTATCTGGAAGTTTTCCATGGTTAGAGGATGAATGAGGTCGTGAATGGAAGGATCACGATACGATTAACGATTTGATACACAAACGCCTCAATCTTCCATTGACGATTTAATTCACAGTTCTTGATTTCTATGGCCTAGGCTCGTGCTAGTGCATCCCATCCCTTACTGCACCAGGGAAGGTTTTATAAAAATGAAAATTCTGATTATTGAAGACGATGCACTGATTGCTCAAACGCTGACGCTGATCTTGAATCAACAGAATTACGCGGTTGAGGTGGCGACGGATGGTTTGGCTGGGTGGGACTTGATCACGGCCTTTGATTATGATCTATTAATTCTCGATGTCATGCTGCCGAAGCTAAATGGCATTGACCTTTGTCGGCGGGTGCGGTCAAAGGGGCTGCAAATGCCCATTCTGCTGCTCACCGGGCGAGATAGTGGACATGATAAGGCGATCGGGTTAGATGCCGGAGCTGATGATTATCTGGTGAAGCCGTTTGACGGTGAAGAATTAGTGGCAAGGATTCGGGCTTTGCTGCGGCGGGCGGGCAACGGCTCAGCGCCGATTCTGTCCTGGGGTTCGCTCCAGCTTGATCCAAGTAGTTGTGAAGTGACCTATAAGGCACAGTTATTGCCCCTAACGCCGAAGGAATATGCGCTGCTTGAACTCTTTTTGCGAAATCCGCGTCGGGTGTTTAGCTGTTCCATGATTTTGGAGCATCTTTGGACTTATGAAGAAATGCCTGGAGAGGAAGCGGTACGCACCCACATTAAAGGACTACGACATAAGCTCAAGGCGGCTGAAGTTTCAAGTGATGTGATTGAAACGGTTTATGGAATCGGCTATCGATTAAAGCCATTGCCGGATGAACAATCACAGGCTCACTCAGCGTCAAAGTCAGGAAACACGGGCGCTTCGGTGAAACGTTCTGCAAAAGCAGGAGATCAGCCAGCAGCCGTATCGCCAAAATCCGAACATTCAAGTTCTACTGAAAAAGATTCTGCCAATTCACTTGTTTTTGAAGCGGTCACTTCTCAGCAAACGGTCGCTGGACAACCCCCGATCGCCCCTCTCCCCAATCATTTGGCCGATCCCGGTAGCTTTGAAACGGCGACTAAGGTGGCGATCGCCCAAGTCTGGCACCGCTTCCAGGGCAGAGTCAGCAATCAGGTTGCGCTGATTGAACAAGCCGCCTTGACCTTGCACAATGCCCTCTCCCAGCAATCCTCAGTCACCGCCCAAGCCAGCCTACCGCCTGATTTACAGCAACAGGTCGAACAGGAAGCACATACCTTGGCCGGATCGTTGGGGATGTTTGGCTTTTGGCAAGGGTCACAGTTGGCGCGTAATCTGGAAGAACTGCTGAAGCGCCATCAGCCCTTTACCCCAGATGAAGTGGCGCAATTTGCAACCTGGGCAGAGGCACTCCGACAAGAAATTGAACAACCGCCGACTCAACCTGCGTCTGTATCCGGATCTTCACCTCGATTGGATGCGCGATCGCCCCACCCAGAGTCATCCTCCGAACTGGTAGATCCCGATCGCCCTCTTCCCCAAAACATCTTGGAACCATCCCGTCAAAGTTTGCCGCTGACAACGGCTACAATCCTAGCTGTAGACGATGATCCACAAATCCTAGAAGTTCTCCAAACGCTGCTGGAACCTTGGGGACTGCATGTGGAAACCTTGGCCGATCCGCAGCAGTTCTGGCAAGTGTTGCCCCAGATTGCGCCAGATTTATTGATCCTGGATGTCAAAATGCCCCAGGTGAATGGCATTGAGCTTTGTCAGGCAATTCGCAGTGACGATCGTTGGGGAGAACTGCCGATTCTGTTTTTGACAGCCTATCAGGATGTGGAAATCGTCAATCAAGTCTTTGCGGTGGGGGCCGATGATTTTGTCAGCAAACCCATTGTTGGCCCCGAACTGGTGACCCGCATCGTCAATCGCCTCGAACGGATTAAACTTCTGCGCCGCATGGCCAGTTCCCACCCTACCTCCGTTTCGCCGCCCCAAGATCCGGATCAACACCCTGCCTTACCTAAGAGCCATGAATCGTCCTTAGACCGCGATCCAGTACAGGCGAATCTGCTGAAAACCAAGAACGATCTGGAATTGCGGGTTGCAGAACGCACCGCAGAACTGATCGCGGTCAATCACCAACTCCAAATTGAACTGGACGAACGTCGCCGCACCCAGGAAGCCCTGCGGAACTCAGAAGCTCGCTTTGCAGGCATTGTTAGCAGCGCCGACGATGCGATTATTTCCATCGACCAAAATCAACTCATTACCCTGTTCAACAAAGGCGCAGAGCGCATCTTTGGCTATACCGCTGAAGAGATTGTTGGCCAACCCTTGTTGCGCCTCATCCCTATGCGCTTCACCGCCACCCATTCGCAGCACATTCACCAGTTTGGCCAATCCATTCACCCGTCCCATCGTTTGGGCGATCGCCACGAATTCACCGGACGACGCAAAGATGGCACCGAGTTTCCCGCAGAAGCCTCCCTCTCCAAGTTAGATCTAAGCGAAGAGACAGTCTACACGGTCATTCTGCGCGACATCACCGATCGCAAACAAATTGAACGGATGAAAGACGAGTTCATCTCCGTCGTTAGCCACGAACTCCGTACGCCCCTCACCTCGATTCATGGCTCTTTGGGACTATTGGCCAGTGGTTTACTCAAGGCCGATTCAGAACAGGGGCAACGGCTCCTGCAAATTGCCGTGGAGAGTACCGATCGCCTCGTTCGCTTGATCAACGACATTCTCGACATTGAGCGGATTGAGTCGGGCAAGGTCAAGATGGAGAAACAGGCTTGCTCGGTGGTCACTCTGCTAACCCAGGCTATTGAAGGAATGCAGGCGATCGCCGACCAATCCCAGATCACCCTAGAACTCCATCCCCAAATCGAATCCCAGGTCTGTACCTGGGTGGATAGCGATCGCATCTACCAAACCCTCACCAATTTGCTCAGCAATGCCATTAAATTCTCATCGCCGGGTAGTGTGGTTGCTTTGAATGCCCAGATTCAGACCAACCCAGAAAACCCCCGTTCTCATCAGGTGGTTATTTCGGTGGAAGATCACGGACGCGGCATTCCTCCTGAAAAACAAGAAAGCATCTTTGAACGGTTTCAGCAGGTGGATTCCTCTGACTCCCGCAACCATGACGGCACGGGGCTAGGACTCACCATCTGCCGCAGCATTGTACAGCAGCATGGCGGCAAAATTTGGGTCGAAAGTATCCCCGGTCAAGGCAGCACTTTCTCGTTTACGTTGCCGTTGATTCAACCGAACCAGCCCCATGCCCTGCCCTTACTCCAGCAGTTTGCAGAACCTCGCTCTATCCCTTCTATCCCATCTGCGCCCCTGGTGCTAATCTGTGACGATGATCCGGCTATTCTCACGCTTTTAGAAACCCTTTTGATCCAGCAGGGCTACCGGACGCATTCCGTTAGCTCGGGCAAGGCGGCGATCGCCCAAGCCATCACCCTGCAACCCGATGCCATTCTTCTCGACCTGCTCATGCCCGAAATGGACGGCTGGGAAACCATGGCGACGCTCAAACAGCAGCCCGAGACTTGTCAGATTCCGATCATTATTTGCAGCATCTGTGCCCCACTTGGCCAACATCCGACCGATCCCGACTTTGCCGACTGGATTCCCAAGCCCTTAGACGAGCGATCACTTTTCCAAGTCCTGCGCCAGGTTCTCAGCCAAACTTCAGGACGGGCGCGCATTCTTCTGGTCGAAGATGACCCTGATCTGGCTCAAGTCCTGATTTCCCTCTTCCAGAGTCACAATGTTGAAACGTTTCATGCCAAAACGGGACGCGAGGCGATTCACCTCAGCCAACAGATCAAGCCCGATTTGCTCATCCTCGATCTGGTCATTCCGGAAGGAAATGGTTTTGCGGTCGTGGAATGGTTGCAGCAGCATGACCAACTCCACAATATTCCCTTAGTGGTATACTCAGCCCAAGATCTAGATGCAATGGAGCGCGATCGCCTCAAGCTTGGTCATACTGAGTTTTTACCCAAAGGCCAAGTTACGCCCGAGGAATTCGAGCAACGGGTACTCAAGCTATTGCAACAGATCACCTCGATCGCCCATCATTCCCCCCTGCTGCATGAGACGCATCCTCGTCATTGACAACGAAGAATACATCCAGGAGGTCACCCAGATCTGCCTGGAAACCGTCGCGGGCTGGGAAGTTCTCACCGCTGGCTCCGGTCAAGAAGGCATCGAACGAGCCGCCGCCGCCCAACCCGAAGCCATCCTCCTCGACGTCATGATGCCGGACATGGACGGCATCACCACCTTTCAGCATCTCCAACAAAACCCTGCCACCCAGCAAATTCCCGTCATTTTGCTGACGGCCAAGATTCAATCTAGCGATCGCCGTCGATATGCCGAGATGGGGCTAAAAGCTGCGATCGCCAAACCCTTCAACCCCATCGAACTCGCCACCGAAATTGCTACCGTCCTGGGCTGGGAATTACCCGGAGGCACATAATTTCACTTTAAAAGTACCAAAATAAAACCGCAGTGCTTGGACAATCCGGTTTGATTCTTGAAATGTTTTTTGATTATGGGAGAGCAGCCTTTCTTTTATCAGCAAAATAACGATTCAACTCTTTGCTGCTGACCATATAAACTGCGATCGCAGCACTGAGAACAGCCATAATCAAACTCCCACCTATTAGAGCCACAGAAAGTTTTGAACGAAGTACAAAGACCATTGTGATAAGAAGCACAACAAGTAAACCACAGATGCCGACTAGAAGCCACTTTGCCCATTTCCTACCCTGAACAACAAAGTACATCACCCCAACGGTAAGTAAGATCCGGCCAATGGCCCAGCGATCGCGTGCTGCGATAACTAAGGTTACATCCAAAATGCAAAGCAGCAGAAACATGGAAATTAATTTGTTCCGAGCGTTCAAGGCAGATTGAGCGGGTTGAAGCATGGCTATCAATAGGGTAGAGACATTCATACCTACTGTACGACGCTTGCGCTCAGCGAGATAATCTTGCAGTGAAGTTGTCTTGATTATTAACGCTCTCAATCGGCAATGTGTTTACTAAAATACTAACCCGTTGTGCTATCGCGTAGGCAGTTTTTTGAGGAACGACGATAATTCCACAATGTTCTTTGCCTTCCTCTATGAATTGAAGATGCAACCGTTCAAAATCAACTCGGTTATGAGTCATGATGCATCTCCCTAAAGAAGCTACAAATTCTAGCTGTTCTCTGTCGGTTTTACCTAAAGTCGCCTGCTCAGGAACAGTTGTTACATCTAAACCACGAGAGCGCAGAAGTGTTGCAACCAACGCTGACATTCTTCATCAGTGTAAAGCGAAGCAAATATGCTCATAGCGTACCTAAAACAGCCTTCACAGAAGGATGCACCAAATCATCGGGGACTTGGTTACGCTCAATGTACTCGTTAATTTCTGCTTGATGATCCAAATAAAAACTTAATGCATCAAACACTTGTGCTAAGGTCAGGTGCGGTAGATGAGTTGGAATTTCCTCTGGCATCACACCTAATCGCCACAGACCCACGATCGCGCCAACAGAGGTGCGAGTCCCTTCAATAATTGGCTCTCCACCCAAAATCTCATTATTTCTGATGACGTAGCGTGAAAGAGCATCAGCAGATATGGCAATCGCTCAGTGGAAAAACGCTCTTTCCATTCTAGCAAGAATATAGATACAGTTCGATCGCACAATTCACGGGTTAGAGCTAGGAATCGGACGTAATGCCTGATGAGACTGGACTGCTGAAGTTCGGGAAGTGGGGGCGATCGCAACCCAACTAGGAACCTGGAAAGGCAGGAACCTGTCCCGCAGCTAGCTAACGCCAAAGTTCACCGGGAATCGATATTTGGATGACTTTGCCGACCAACCCGGTTTCTCGGTGCAACGACGTGTTGGCTGGCTCGTTTGTAAGAACACCATAAACCTGGAAAGCGATCGCCCCCATTTCCTAAATAAATTTTTCCGTTTTACTGAAAATCTGCATCAATACAACCCAAAACAATGATGCAAAGGTTGAACCTTTCAAATTTTGTAGTTCTTTCCCACTGTATAATACGAGAACCTTAAGCTCTAGGTCGGACACCTGTATGCAATCCACAAACAACTTGTTGACTCGGATTACCCAAACTCCCGGTCAATGCGGCGGTCGTCCCTGCATTAGGGGCATGAGAATCCGAGTGACTGACATTCTAGAGATGCTAGCTGAAAACATAAGCACCAGCGAAATCCTAGAAGATTTTCCTGACTTAGAACCAGAAGACATTCAAGCTTGTCTTCTGTTCGCCGCGCGCCGCACTGATTTTCCTAGACTGACAGCATGAAGGTGACGAACTCACCAGGGAACGTTGGCGATCGAGTCTGTGGGAGACGAACCTGAAAACTGGATGTCCAGAAGCTGCAAAGGGAATTAGCCCTGGGTACTGCAAGAAGATGGATGCAGGTTTCTCCCACAATCGGATCACATCGAACTCGTGGCAAGTCCGCTCCATTGTAAAGCTGGTTTGATAGACCAAAGGTGATGCCGTCTGCTTCAGGTAAATTCCAACTGATTGCATCGGCTTGGTTGGATCTCTGCGGTATCCGCGCAAACGGTAATCTGTCAGACGGAATGGAATATTTTCGTTGGGTGAGGTTTGAAATTCGACATGTAAGATGAACTCATCCGATTCCAGGAAGATCAAGGCATCGGCGCGGATTAGATCAAGGGAAAGTTCGGTGGGTTGAAGTTCTGTCAAAGTGACGAATTTGCCCAGCAGCCAACTGGCAAAGTCTGCTGAGAAATGTCATGCAGATTACTACACATGATTTCCAAAGCAATAACTCTTATCTAGTCGGGTGCAGTGACTTGTCATGCGGCTGGCGAGGCTGACGAAGAGGTTTAGAAATGATTTTTCTACCGCTTGCTGCTTGTCGCTTCTGTAAATCATTGCAAATGGCTTTCAAATCGTAATTAAAACTTTTTGCATGTTCCTCTCGAATCCTATAGATTTCCTCTAAAATCTCATCTTTCCACATTTCTAATCTCCCATTAGCTCGTAGGGTGTACAAATTGTTGGCAACTCATACCCAGCATTAAAACTAATCTGAGCCAGCTTTTTCTGGATTTGAGCATTTGCGATATGTTTACAGTTCCATGTTAGCAAATAGTCCAAGCCGTAAGCTGTCGCGACTGCAATATGAAGAGCATCGTCAGCAGCTTTGGGCGGCAGGTTGCTTTTTGTGAGAAATTGTACCGCCAGATCTTGAACCGCTTCATTGACTTCAAGCAAAGGAAAGTCGCTTAGAATCTCAAGTCTCCTGCTGGCTCTCTCTGTGTCTCCCCGTGCTGACTCGTCTAATACCGTTTGTGAAATGTAAAGGTCAAACTGAGTTCGGCGAGTATCCCACCAATCTCTTGTAGCTTCTACATTTGCCATCAAAATGAGATTATTGCTTGTTCTAGCTGTCAGGTAGCCGATAATGCTGGTTTCTATGTAAACAGTCTCGCTCATACGGAAATTCAGCAGAAAACTTCTTCATTCTACAGCAGTCTTCTGCTATAGCTAGAGCTTGAGTGAGTTGATACTATTTCACTGCTCTACTATGATCCATCCTGGCGCAGTTCATTACACGACCAAGTACAGATGGAGTAAAACTTAGAGAATTTGGTGGACATGAACTCATCATCAAATCTGATGCAGGTTGCTCTAGAGGCGATTTTGACTGCCGATCGCCCGATCGTTGCTCCTGTTGTAGCTACTGCTTGGCTGAGTTGTCTGGGGAAGCGAGGTGAATCTTTTCCAGTTGTTGTCTGTGAGTTACCCAAGAATGTTCTCCTGGAGGGGCTACTAGGAATGGATTTTTTGAAGATTTGCAATGCAGTCATTGATGCAAACCAGGCAGAAATCACAGGGGTTGTTTAGAAATCGGGGCTCTGCGATCGCTCCCGAAACTTCAATGAAGCCGGAGGGATGGGGCGATCGCTCAACTCAACCTTAGCCGAAGTTAAACCTGCTTGACGAGCCGGACGTAATGACTGAAGAGACTAATCTACTGAAGATTGAGGAACGGGGGTTCTTTCTCTAGATACTGTGCGGCTTGAGCATTTCCCATTAGCTGCTGTCCACCTTGAGAGGCACTCCCGCTTCAGCCAATAAATCGTATGCTCCCACTAAAAATCTGCACCAATACCACCGTCCGACGATTCTAAAGAACATCATCGGACGGTGGATGCCAACCGCCCTGAATCCACAGACGACGGGCTTTAACAATGGCTCCCTCGTTATGCTCTTGGTCATTCAAATCTAAGCGATCGCAGGTTGCACGCCCAATTGAAGTCTTGCCTCGACTGACTAGACCGCCTTTCTCCCAAACAAAATGCTCATTCCACTGATGCAGTCGTGGGTTGAACAACTGAGTAGAAACTTGAGATTCTGGGTCGGTCCCTTCTGTAAAGTTGTAACGGTAGCTATTACATCGCTGACAAGCCAACGCTAAATTTTCAAATGTATCCGCCCCTCCACGCGATCGCGGTTGGATATGATCAATTTCAAACCTTGCTGCACTGGCTTCTTCAAAGGATTGGCAGTATTCACACGGAAATTTAGCTCGCTCTCGAACCTGCTGCCGCAGCTCTCTTGAAATCGCCATACTTATGCAGACTCAGCAATAATTTTTGCATTTAGCAGGGTGAAGATTCGGTCGAGTTCTAGAATCCCAGTCAGTTCTACTTCTTCATCAAGTGACAAGGTTGATTCCCGTTGTTTCTCGTTCAGGCGCTCTAGTCGCTCTTGCAAGTCTTCACTGAATTTGAATAAGAACAGCCCTCGAACTGGCTTGATTTGGATACCAGCATCAATAAAAAATGAGGGTTGGATCATCAGTTGTGCATTCATGGTTCACCTGAGAGGTTCTTATGCTCGCAATTTTGGTTGACTATACCGAAAATCATACAGGTTTCCCCAGACTTCCTGGCTCTAGTTTAGCTGATGCATGAGGGGTGCGATTGCCACTCTTAGAGGCATCTCTTAACCCCCGAAAATCTGCAATAATGGCGCAACGATGGTCAATCTAAGGGGATTGCAATGGCAGAGGTATTGACATCTGAGGAAATGAAGTGCCCCTATGATGGCGAATGGCTTTTAGTGGATTGCCAAGCAATGGATGATGAAATGAATGTCATCCAAGGCCAAGTCATTCTTCATTTCCCCGATCGCCATCCAGTCTATGATGCGATCGCCCACTATCGACGAACTCACCGGAGAACATTGGCGATCGAGTCTGTGGGAGACGAACCTGAATGGATGTTAATGCTGTGACTCATGCAACCTATCAAGCAGGGATTGAAGATCGCGTTCCATA
>JALOOP010000185.1 GCA_025454315.1 Oculatellaceae cyanobacterium Prado106 | reverse complement strand
GATTGTCAGGTTTTGCGGGAGTTTTTGCGGTTGGCGGGGGGGATGCGGGCGCGGATTGTGGTGCTGACGGCGGCGACGAGTTTGCCGGGGGAGGTGGGGTTGACTTATATTGAGGCGTTTGAGCGGTTGGGGGCGGAGGATGTGCAGGTGGTGGATACGCGGAATCGGGAGGATGCGGAGAAGCCGGATGCGTTGAGGGCGATCGCACAATCAACGGGGGTGTTTTTTACGGGGGGGGATCAGGCGCGGATTATTCGATCGATGAAGGGGACAATTTTGGATGATGCGATTCGCAAGCGTCATGCGGAGGGGTTGGTGGTGGGCGGGACGAGTGCGGGGGCGGCGATGATGCCGGACAAGATGATTGTGGAGGGGGATTCGGAGACGAGTCCGAGGGCGGATGTGGTGGATATGGGGGAGGGGATGGGGTTTTTGCCGGGGGTTTTGATTGACCAGCATTTTGCTCAGCGGGGGCGGTTGGGGCGGTTGCTGTCGGCGCTGCTGTTGGAGCCTATGGTGTTGGGGTTTGGGATTGATGAGGATACGGCGATGGTGGTGGTGGGGGATGAGTTTGAGGTGATTGGGGAGGGGGCGGTGACGGTGGTGGATGAGTCGGCGACGACGTATAACAATTTGAATCAGCTACTGAAGGATGAGCCGCTGGCGGTGTTTGGGGTGAAGTTGCATATTCTGCCGCAGGGGTATCGGTTTAATTTGAAGACGAGGATGGCGATCGCGCTGGAGTAGGCGATCGCGGTTGGTTAAAACTGGGGTTGGTTGGGCGGCTTCGCCGCGTTTCGGGGGACTTCCCCCCGTACCCCCGCATTGTGGGGGCCTAACTCCCCCACGCCCCCCGAATGGGTTGGTTGGGGAATCGGGTTTGCATGGGTTTAGGGTTATGGATGGGTGAATTGGATTGATGTCGATCTTGCTTTGTTGGGGAGTCTTTGAGGGGTCAGGGGTAAGTTGGGTGACGAGTATCGCAGAAACTTGATGATGAGTAAAAAAGACTCGATGACGATTCAAAAAGACTCAACGACGAGTATCAAAGACTCAACGACGAGTATCAAAGACTCAACGACGAGTATCAAAGACTCAACGACGAGTATCAAAGACTCAACGACGAGTATCAGAGTCTCGATGATGAGTATCAAAGACTCAACGATGAGTAAAAAAGACTCGACGATGAGTAAAAAAGACTCGACGATGAGTAAAAGGGACTCGATGACGGATGGAAGAGGCTCGTTAATGAGGATGGGTGACTCGGTGGGGCGGTTCACGGTCTGGGTGAGGAGTCCTGGGAAGGACGGTTAGCTCGCTTTCTGGCCGAGTTCGGTGAGGAACTGGAGGGCTTTTGCGATCGCGCTGGCACATTCGTAGGGCGAACTCTCGTAGAACGATCGCCATGCTGCGCCTTTGTAGTCGGTGTAGTGGTCGGTGAGTTGGGGGTGGCGATCGAGCCAGGCGAGGCGGACGGCGTGGCCGATGAGGACATCGAGGACGATGTATTCTTCGATTTGGAGGTTGGGGTTGCGTTCGGCGATCGCGGCTAGTTCCATCAGGGCTTCGATGTTGACCTGGTGGTATTCGGGGGCTTGGATTTTGTTGAGCAGATGTTCGATGCGGAGGGCGAAGTTCTTTTCGCCGGGGGTCATTTCGGCGAGGAGGAGTTCGCTGTCGAGGCGGTTGCGGCGATCGAGTTTGTCGCCGATGACTAAGCCTTTGCAGTGCTGCATGACGTTCCAGACGTTGGGGTAGAAGCCTTTGGGGACGCGGTTGATGGCTCCGTCGCGCTGGCGTTTTTGGAGCCAGTTGGTCTGAACTTCGGCGTCGGGTTCGGTTTCGGCGGCATCCGAGCGCACGACCCATTGAATATTTTGTTGATTGATGTGCAGGGATTCTTGGCGGAACAGGTTTTGGTTGAGGTTGGCGTATCCTTCTAGGACTTGGGTGAGGCGGGTTTTGATCTCGAAGGGGCTGAGTTGCATCAGCAGGTCATGGGCTTCGTCTTGGGTGACCTGGCGTTCGCGGGCGAGTTCGCTGGTGAGCAGCAGGATGAGGTAACCGACGCGCAGGGTGAGGAGGCCGTCGAAGAGTTGGGGATGGGTTTTCAGCAGGATGCTGAGGTACATCAAAATCTCTTGGGTGAGGGGGCGATCGCGGACATCGTTGCCGCAGAATTCGCGAATTTTTTGCAGCACTTCGGCGGTGGGGACGGCGGAGGTAATCAGGGAGGCTTCGGTGTAGGCTTTGCCGACGGAGATTTGTTTGCCGCGCACCAGAATATCGGTGACGGCATCGGAGAGGCCAAAGTCTACTTTGTCAAGCAGTCCGGCAGCACGGCGAATTACTGCCCAGAGGCGAATCTGGCTGGCGCGGGTATAGACTTCTTCGAGCAGGTCGGCTACGGTGACTTTTTGGCCGGAACGCCCTATGCCTGTGTCGAAGGTGAGTCCTTTGAGTTGGGTAAGGGTTTCCAGGAGGTCGATTTGTTCGTAGAGATTGCGGGATTGGCGGAGTTGGGTGATGAGGATGCGGAGGTCTTTTTCGTAGGCCAGTTGGAATTGCTGGAGGCTGCTGAGAGGGAAGTTGCGATCGCCCTCAAACATCAGCCAATAGTGTCGGGGTTGCACATCCTGCACGGGAGGCGAAAACTGGAAGTCATGCACCATATCAATGCGCTCAATGCCTGCGGTTAGCAGCAGTTGGTTGAGGCGGCCTAACTTGACGGTAACGCCGTTGCAAATGCCTTCTTGCAGTTCTTTGAGCAGCTTCAGGAGGGGGGATTGGTCGATGGTATTAATGCGGTCTAGCTCGAACATGGCCTGGGTCAGCAGCAGGGTCATGGTGGGGCGACCGAGCTGGTACCAGTGGCGCTGGATGTAGGCGAGTTCGCCACGAATTTGTTCGACCCAGAAGTGGTAATCGAGGGTGAGATAAAACTGCTGCTGGTCAAGGAAGGACGGCAAAAAGACAACCGTTTCGCTGCGAATCCGAAAGATGCGAGACAGGGTGAGGCTGCGGAGGCGACGAATCGGGCGTCCGGTTAGACCCAGGGCATCGTTGCGGCCAATTTGGCTGTAGATGACCGAGAGTTCGCTGGCGGGTTGGGCTTGAATGGGTGCAAGCTGGCTGGGGGTTTGGGTGACGATGCCGTAGGTGGCGAGTTCGGTCTGGAGGGATTCGTCTTCGGAGAGGAGGGCAATTTGCACCAGGGGGTGTTGGCGATCGCGAATTCGCAGATGACGACCGAGGGGATCGATATCGCCCAAGGCAATCAGATCTTCTTGTAGCAGTTGTCCTAATAAATAAAGGCTTTGCGTCCAGACGAGCGGAATATTTTCGTTGGGCAAACGGGTTTGACTGCCGGGGTTTTCGCGCTCGGCGTCGATTTTTTCGGCGGGGACATAGTAGAGTTCGGGCAGGAGGTTGAAGCCTTCGCGTTTGACAAAGAGGAACTGGAGGCGATCGCCATACTCTTCAACCGCCGTTTTGTCCCCTTGAAACAGCGCATCCAGCAGCAAATAGGTGAAAAACAGCGGCCATTCGCATTCCAGATGTTCAAACTGCTTCAGTTCTAAGGGTTCATAGTGCAGTCGATGGGGATCTTCGAGGATGGTTTGGTGACCATCTCTGAGGAAGCGCTTGCAGCCGTACTTGCCTTGCAGTTTGCTGACCACGTTGCTGCGGGTTCGTGCCACCAATGCCGGATCTTCCACGGCGAAGGCGGGGAAGCCAATGACGCTCAGTAGGGCGGCATCGACTTCCTTGGAGCTAGATTCGCGGGGCAGGAGGGATTTGAGGGTGATGCGAGTCCGGGCGATCTCGTCGGGAAGGACATGGATGACGGAGGCTTGGCTGCCGTGAACGCCGAAGAGATCGATGCCGTTCATGGCTTCTAGGGCGGCTTTGGCCATGCCGACGGAACTGGCGTTGAGTTCGGGGTTGCCGTGGTTGATTTTGTTGCCGCGTTCCCAGATGCCGTAGTCGGGTGTCCGGTAGGCGCGACCAATATAGTAGACCAGGTTTTGAACAAAGTTGACTTCATCGAGGGTGAAGATAATCTGCAAGCCCGAAGCGGTCATCTGTGCCAGCATCAGCAGATAAAGGGAGGTCGCATCAATTTGCAGATGTCCCCATTGGTCATCGGCGACGACGGTGTTTCCGGTGCTGGTGTCGTACTTGGCGTGGAGGGCATCGAGGGGAGCCTGGGTGACTTTGAAGCGCTCGACTTTGGGGGCTTGACGCATCATGGCAAAGAGAAGGCCGCGCATCAGTTTGATGACGCTATGCTCCAGTTCGTAGGTGCGTCCCTGGTTGTCGTCTTGTTTGCGATAGGCCAGGGCTAATCCCCAGACGGCCAGGATGCTGTAGACATTGTCTCGTACCCATGCGTCCGTGTAGTTGCCATGGAGGGTGATGGCGGTGCTGGCCGGGAGGAGTCCGGTGATGGGGTTTTGGCGGGACAGGATGACGGCTTTGATTTCCCGGTAGTAGGCATCGAGGCGATCGCCACGGGAAGCAGGTTGTGCAGTGAGTGGCGGCAATGCGGCGGACGAGCTAGCGGCGACGAAACTGAGGGGGTTGGAGGAACTGGGGGAGGTCATAGGCGCGATCGCAGGTGCTTTGGCTGGTTTGATTATCCCCTGTTTTGGGACGGAATTTTCGGGTGAGTCATGAGATGCTATATCCTTATTCTTTGGACTTGCTGTAGAGGGGTTGCCTTGTTCTTTGCTGAACGGATGCCTGTGCGCGATCGAGCAGTCCCCTAGCCCTAAGCGGATCTTAAGGAAGAAGCCAATGAAGTATCACTCGACTCGCGGTAAAGCGCCTGTTCTTAACTTCGATGAGGTTGTTTTGACGGGTTTAGCGAGGGATGGTGGGCTATATGTGCCGGAGGATTATCCAAAATTTACACCGGAAAAATGGCGACAGCTTCGAGGTAAATCTTATCAAGATGTTGCATTCGAGGTGATGATGCCGTTTATTGGCGATAGCATTAAGCCAGACATTCTCAGAACACTGATTAATGATGCTTACGCGAACTTTCGTCATCAGGCGATCGCACCGGTCAAACAATTAGATACGAACCATTTTTTGTTGGAATTGTTTCATGGGCCAACACTGGCGTTTAAAGACTATGCGCTGCAATTTCTCGGGAAGCTGTTTGATCATTTGTTAGGGGAACGTGGAGAACGCTTGACGATCCTGGGTGCAACTTCGGGTGATACGGGTTCTGCTGCGATCGAGGCTTGTCGAGACAAGGGCAGCATCGATATTTTCATGCTCCATCCCTACAATCGAACGTCAGAAATTCAGCGAAAGCAAATGACAACGGTGCGCGCGGCCAATGTTCATAATATTGCGCTAAGAGCCTCGTTCGATGACTGTCAGGCGATCGTCAAAGCATTATTGGGTGATTTGAGTTTTCGAGATAAATACAAACTGTCAGCGGTTAATTCAATTAACTGGGCAAGAATTTTGGCGCAGGTTGTCTACTATGTTTATGCGGCCTTGAGTCTTGGCGCTCCGGATCGGCTCGTGTCGTTTGCTGTGCCCACGGGCAACTTTGGGAATGTCTTCGCAGCCTATGTGGCCAAACAAATGGGATTGCCCATAGGTCGGCTAGCGGTTGGCACCAATAAAAACGATATTCTGACTCGCTTTTTTGAATCCGGCGAAATGCGAACCGAACCAGTCTCCCCCTCCCTCTCGCCCAGTATGGATATCCAGGTTTCTAGCAATTTTGAGCGGCTGCTCTTTGATGCCTATGATCGAGATGCAGCCCGTGTGACAGAGGCCATGTTAGGGTTCGGTGATGTTGGCTCTTTCAAGGTTCCACCTGACACTTTAGCGAAACTGAGAGAGCTTTTCAGGGGAGGCCGAATTGAGGACGATAGCATTACCCAAATTATTCGAGAAACCTATCAACGAACCCAGGAGATCATCGATCCGCATACAGCCGTAGCCTGTGCCCCACACTTATTGCAAGGTCTGCCCCAAGATTCAGTTCACATTTCCCTGGCCTGCGCTCACCCAGCTAAGTTTCCTGATGCAATTCACACGGCTATTGGCATATCGCCACCCCTACCCCAGTTTCTGAGCCATCTTTTTGAACAGCCAGAGCAGTTCACCGTGCTAGAAAATGACCCAACCGCCGTAAAGGATTTCATAGAAAAAGAACTAGAAGTTAACTTTGCCTCTAATCCCCCATCTGCTGATAACTGCTACAGCAGCAAGTAGAAACATCTAAGCCCTTTGAGGAAAGGGGAAAGGGGAAGGGCGAAAGGGGAAAGGGGAAGGGCGAAAGGCGAAAGGGGAAGGGCGAAAGGGGAAAGGCGAAAGGCGAAAGGGGAATCCCTAACCTATCCCCCCATCTCTCCATCTTTCCATCCCCCCTTCCACTTAAAAAAAGCTCAAGTATCTCCAGTTACATATTTATTCTCAGGGAAATAAAGAATTGGAGAAATTGGCTGAAATTGCAAGGGGGTGTGATTTGCGCGACGCGGGATCTGGGGGGCGATCGGGTACAACTAGCGCGTAGTCTCCCGTAATGGATTTCACCTCCTATGAAGCCGCTCTTTTGGGGGCGTGGGGATAGGCAGAAGACGGACAGGATTACCTCTGTGATTCTGTCATCATCATCGTCTGTTCAGCGTTCGCCTTGGTTTGTTCTTGGGTTTGTGTTGGGGTTTACTGCGATCGCTCTCCTTGGCTTCATCTTAGCTGTTCCATTTCTGATTCCATCCTCGTCCCTACCATTTTTTACATGGTTTCCTCAAAGGTCTAAACCACTTCGCTCATTTTCAGCAATTCTGTTTCCCCCTCCGTTCTCAGATTCTAGAATTTGTCGTGCATCGAATTCTAATTCTACCGTCCCTGATTCGGGTCAAAGAATAGATCTTCACCCTCACCCCAGTGCAGCATCCACTGATGGCCTTTCCTATTTGACGGGGTCTGTTTTGCCGAAGCTGAAAGCGCTGAGTTTGGCGGTGCGATCGCCCCAAATCCACGATCGCGCCAGGTCAGCAAAAGTCCCAGTGATGATGTATCACGATGTTTTGCCAGAGAAGGAAGTTTTCTTTGATATTACGCCGCAGGAGTTGGAGGCTGAGTTTCGCAAAATTCAGGAACAGGGATTGACACCAGTTAGCATGGATGAGTTGGTGATGCATTTGAAGACGGGAATTCCGCTGCCTGAAAAACCCGTTTTGCTCAGCTTTGATGATGGCTATGAGGGGCATTATCTTTACGTTTATCCCCTGCTGCGGCAATTTCAGTATCCGGCGGTTTTTGGCATTTACACCGATAAGGTCGGCAAGCGAATGGGGCGATCGAGCCTGACCTGGGAACAGTTGCAGGAAATGGCCAGCGATCCGCTGGTGACGATCGCCTCTCACACCCTCAGTCATAGCGATCTCACCCAACTGTTTGGGGACAAACTGGATCAAGAATTGGTTGAATCCAAACGCATTTTAGAAACCGAACTTGGCGTTCCGATTCGCTACTTTGTCTATCCCGAGGGCAAGTTTGATGAACGGGTGACGGCAAGGGTGGAAGCGGCGGGTTATCAGGCGGCGCTGATCATGCGAAATGCGGAGGGCAAGTATGCGGGGGAATCGGAAGATTTGATGACGATCGAGCGGTTTGGCATGTCGGAGTTGGAGGGGGCGATCGCACAAGCCAATGGGGGGCTGGCACTGCCTGTTTGGGGCGATCGGCTGGTTCTTAATGCGCCGATTGAACTCAATTCCATAACGGTGGACGACATTCCCCTGGTTATGGTTCAAGGCGGCAGACCTGTAACAATTCACGCCAAGAGTCGTTACCGGGTTCATGAAATCATCGCCAAAACCAATCTGGTCGCCGCTGTGGATGGCGGCTTTTTTTCGCTGGAATTCCTGGATTCTAATACCGTAATTGGCCCGGTCTTGAGTCAAAGCACGCAGCAGTTTGTGCCAGGGAAGAAGGGTGAGAATCCGCTGCTGGCAGGACGACCGTTGGTGTTGATCAGTCCTCAGCAAGTGCGGTTTGTGCCGTTTGATCCAGAGCGACACAATGCCTTAGCAGGGATTCAGCGGGAACTGGGCAGCGTGACGGATGCGTTTGTGGCGGCGGCCTGGTTGGTGAAGGATTCCCAGCCCCAGACTGCGGCAAGCTTTGGGAACCTGTATGGCTTTGACTATGAGCGCGATCGCGCCTTCTGGGGCATTGACCAGCAGGGTAGACCCGTCGTTGGCATTACCCATGCCCAGGTGGATTCGGTGCGACTGGGACAATTGCTGAGCCAATCGGGGCTGCGGGAAGCGGTGATGTTGGATTCGGGAGCAAGTACGGATTTGGCGTTTGAGGGGCGATCGCTCGGTGTGTTTGAAGCTCGTCCGGTTCCTCATGTGGTAGGTTTGGTTGCGCCTCAGCCAGGATTGGGCTGTAAGTGAAAAATGTTTATTCTTCGGTCTCAGAGATGGAAAACTGTGCGAGCAATTCTTCCCGAGAAGACCGGAGAATCAGGGCAGTGTATTCTTCTGTGGGCAGAGAGAGGAGTTGGGGGGCAATCGCCCCAAGTGCCCTATCAAAAGCCCCATATCGAGCTTTTAACAATGCCTCAACGGCCTCACGTCTGGCTCTTTGCTCACCGCGTTGCTCGCCGCGTTGTTCACCGCGTTGTTCACCGCGTTGCTCAGTTTGCTGCTCCCATTCTATTGCCTCGGCAATAAAAGAGAATGCGACAAATAAAGTGAAGGCAATAGATAGTCTTGTGACAGTGTCATACTAAATCGCTCATCCTCCACATCTAGGGATTCCAGTAGTTCTACTCTGACTTTCCAACTGGTCAGCATTTGGATGATTCTGCTGCGTTGGGGATTATCCATGATTCAGGAACCTTTAGAACTTTCTTGACCAATCTTTTTGGCTCCAGCGCTCAACGACGACTTTGGTCTGGGTGAAGAACTCGACCGCGTGATTGCCCTGGCCATGCAGGTCGCCGAAGAAGCTTTCTTTCCAGCCGCTGAAGGGGAAGAAGGCCATGGGAGCGGCGACACCGATGTTGATGCCAATGTTGCCCGCTTCGGCTTCGTAGCGAAACTGGCGGGCTGCGGCTCCGCTGCTGGTGAAGAGGCAGGCCATGTTGCCGTATTGGCCGCTGTTGACGAGAGCGATCGCCTCTTCAATGGTTTCTACATGCATCAGACTCAGCACGGGGCCAAAGATTTCGGTTTTGGCGATTTCGCTTTGGGGATGGACGTTTTTCAAAATCGTGGGACGAACGAAGTGGCCTTGTTCGTAGCCGGAGATTTGGGGCGATCGCCCATCCACTAAAACTTCTGCGCCCTCATCGGCTCCAAGTTGGATCAGTTGTTCAATGCGCGATCGACTTTGAGCGGTAATCACAGGCCCCATCTGGACACCCGATTCTAGACCGTAGCCGACGATGCGGGTAGAGGCAGCTTGGGCGATCGCATCCGTATAAGTCTGCCGGGCTTCTCCAACCGTGACCGCGAGAGATGCCGCGAGGCAGCGCTGTCCGGCACAGCCAAAGGCACTGTCAGCAGTGATGCGGGTGGTCATTTCCATATCGGCATCGGGGAGGACGATGACGGGGTTTTTGGCTCCGCCCTGGCATTGAACGCGCTTGCCGTTAGCGGCGGCACGGCTGTAGATGTAGCGGGCGATGGGTGTGGAACCGACAAAGCTAATGGCGCGGATATGGGGATGGTCGAGGATGGCATCGACGGCGACCTTGCCACCGTTGACGAGATTGAGAACGCCGGGGGGAAGACCGAGTTGGTCGATCAGGTGAAAGATTTTTTGCATCGTCAGGGGAACGCGCTCGGACGGTTTAACGATATAGGTGTTGCCACAGGCGATCGCATAGGGCATGAACCAGAAAGGGATCATTCCAGGAAAGTTAAAGGGCGCAATCACAGCAGCCACACCCAAGGGTTGACGAATCATAAATTCATCAATGCCCGAGGCAATGTCTTCCAGGTTCGTCCCTTGCATCATCATGGGAATCCCACAGGCAATTTCGACATTTTCGATCGCCCGTCGCATTTCGCCTTTGGCTTCGTCTAGGGTTTTGCCACATTCCTGGACAATGGTGCGCGAGAGATCTTCAAACTGTTCGTCCATGAGGACTTTGAGACGGAAGAGATACTGGATGCGCTGGGTGGGTGGGGTGCGTCGCCAGGTTTGGAAGGCGATCGCGGCAGCACTAGCGGCCTGTTCGACTTCTTCGGCGGGGGAGAGGGGGACTTGGGCGATCGGTTGGGCGGTGGCGGGGTTGATGACTTCGAGGGATTCGGTGGCCTTGGAGTCGCACCATTGGCCGTTGATGTAGTTGGGGAGGGTGGGGAGGGTGGTTTGGGTCATGGGTTTGGGTGGGGTGGGTGCTGAAGTGGTGCGAATTGAAACAGTGCGAATTGAAACAGTGCGAATTAAAACAATGCGAATTGAAACAGTGCGAATTGAAACAGTGCGAATTGAAACAGTGCGAATTGAAACAATGCGAATTGAAACAATGCGAATTGAAACAGTTGAGTGTTAAAAATATTACTGCAACAGGTCACTCAATAGATTACACAATGTCTTATGCAAATCACGATCTACCCACCTCAAGATTTGAAACAGAATCTGCTTCGTCAAGCAGCTCAATTCAACTGCGAATCAGCAAGGGTTTGGCCTGACTTGTCGCTTTTGCATGATAGCTCTAGCTTCTCATGCCGCTCCACCCTTTTCCACTATTTTGATAAGTCCCTGCTAATACTGGCTTTCACCGACTTCTGTCGAGCCAATAGGGTTGCGTTTCTCAAAGGCATAAGGTAATATAATATTTCTATACGCGGGTATAGTTTAGTGGTAAAACGAAAGCTTCCCAAGCTTTAGTTGCGAGTTCGATTCTCGCTACCCGCTTCCCAGAAAAGCTGCTGAAAAGCGCTGATATCAAAGGTCTTCAGAGAGGCGAGGAGGAACGCAAGCGCGACCCCTCGCTTCTCTTTTGGGTATTTTTGGGTTAATTTCAGTATGTTATTGGGGTAAAATTGGGGTAAAATTTAGAACAAAAGTTCTAGGAATTAGGGAGGAACCGATGCAATCCGACCCCAAATCTCGCAAAGCTTCCAAAGGCACCGTCCAAATCAAAATCTCCAACGATCGCCTCCAGCTTGTCTTTTCCCACGCCGGAAAACGCCACTATTTGAGTCTGGGCTTCACAGACAGCAAAACCAACCGAAAACTCGCAGAGGCCAGGGCACGACAAATCGAGCTAGACATCCTCTCCAACAATTTTGATCCAACCCTGACCAAGTACAAACCGCAGGCAGCCCTCAGCACAACCATTACCCCAATTGTTACCCCAATCGAACCTGTGTTAACCCCAGGTCAAATTTGGGAGCGCTATACCAGCTACAAAGCCTCAGAATTGAAAGAAACCACCAAACAGTACCACCGCATCCTAGGAACCTCTCTGGAACGGGTTGGCGATGTCTCGGTACTGGATGCCCTTGAGGTGAAGGCAAGGCTTGAGAAAATTACCACCCTCTACCAAACCAAGCGTTGTTTAATGCAGCTTTCAGCAGCTTGCAAGTGGGCTAAAAAACATGGCCTGTTGTCTGACAATCCCTATGAGGGCATGGCCAATGAGATGCCCAAGTATCGCTATCAAATTGAACCCAAACCCAATGCCTTCTCAGAAGAGGAGCGCGACAAAATCATCGCAGCGTTTCAGTCAGACAAAAGGAAGGGCATGAATTATCAACACTATGCCCCATTTGTTGAATTCCTGTTCCTGACCGGGTGTAGACCTTCAGAGGCGGCTGGGCTTCAGTGGAAACATATTTCAGAAGACTACAGCTTTGTTGCGTTTATCAGTTCGATCGCAACCTACAGACCCAGCCTCAGAGTAGATGGCTCCAAAAATAACAAAAAACGCCGCTTTCCCTGTTCTGAGAAACTCCGACAATTACTCCAGTCCATTCGCCCAGAAGCTGTCACCCCTGAGAGTCCCGTGTTTCCTTCTCCAAAAGGCAAGTTCATCAACTACAACAATTTCTGCAACAACGCTTGGAACAAAATCGTTGATCCCATCAAACCTGAAACAACCCCTTATTCTTGTCGAGATACGTTCATCACCCTACAGATTTTGAAGCGGGTACCGGAGACAGCGATCGCCCAGTGGTGTGACACATCCGTGGAGATGATCCAGAAACATTACGCGGATCATCTGAAGATGATGAGTTTACGCCCCGTTGATTAATTTGGGGACTCCTGTTACAGGGAAAAATTACTCTGGAGGAGCTTGGATTTACAGTTGGGCAATCTCGCGTTGTAGCTCAGCTTGCAGTGTCTATTCTTTCTCTGACGGGTTTGCCCGTGTTTGTTTGGAAGGCGAGCGTTGCGGCTTTATCCATCGCTGAGAAGGATGCCCGCGATCGGCCAATGGGTTGCCAACCCAGATCAACGATCGAATGTTCCATCCCAGTTTAGTCTTTGTCGCATCAGTTCCTGCATAGCGTCGATCGCAAAGGGATACTGGGCTTTGACCCAAGGATTTCGATTGAGTTGCAGTGTCAGCTTCCCTACGTCTAGCGTTCCTTCCTGTCTTTCCGGGTGAGCCGCAACGAAGAACTTAATTTGGTAGATGATATCGTTCAAACAGCCGAGAATGCTGCGATCGACTGTTTTGCCCAGTGTTACTGAACCGCAAG
>JALOOP010000184.1 GCA_025454315.1 Oculatellaceae cyanobacterium Prado106 | reverse complement strand
CACCGAACTCTGCACTGAGCGATCGCCCCCTCTTTCCACCCTTTGTATCCTCCAACTTAGCGACCACTGGCACCACATCCGAAAGGGCGGGGCCTTCTAGCTGTGCCGACCGAAAGCTGGTGACTTGGATGCGGTTGTTTTGGCGGGTTAGGCGATCGCGCGGCACCTCAAAAACGACTTTCCCGAGACTGGATTCAGGGATGGGGCCGATGAGGGGCGAGGTGAATACGGTGTCATCTAATTGCACCAGGCCGTTGCTTTGTTTTTGGGCGGAGGGGGCGATCGCATACCGATAAAATCGATTCGTGCCAATGTTGACGCGAAATCGATAGCGTCTGGAATCCGAGTCCTCCAGTTGTAGAATTGCCAGTGCCATAGAAGATCCAGAAGATGACTCAGCGTGATCGAATCAAGTGATCGAATAGCGTTATCGAACGGGAGGCTGCGGCTGTGGTGTTTGTCCGGGAGCTAACGCAGGTCTGGCCTGATTATTTTGTCCCGGCATGAGCGGTGCTTGGGTCGCATTGCCGCCGTACATTTGCAGGAAATTATCGAGCTTGAAGTAATCTGTTTTGAATTGAATTTCGACTGCCCCTGTAATATTGGCCGCTAAATCTGTCGTCGATTGGCTCTTGGCTGATGAAATGCTGATCCGAGTTTCCTTGCTGGTATTGCTGCGCTGTCCACCGAATAGACCGCCCAAACCTCCGCCAACGGTTGATCCCGTGGTCGATTCTCGGTTTCTGGCAGCGCGATCGGCTTTATCAATCTTCTCGGTCGCTTTCACATCGAAGACCACCGCTGCTTTGACCGTGCCTTTTTCTACGACTAATCGCGTCACTCCCATCAGCAGCATTTCCCGCAGTAAGGCACGTCGTTCCCTGGCCATGGCCAGTTTAGCGTCCATAATCCGCGACTTTAACTCGGTGCTATCGGGATCAAACGCTCTACCATTCTTATCGGTTAACGCGGGTCTTCCCGAGTTTTCATCATTCAGTAAGCCAAACTGATCGCCTTGCCGTTCTGCCAAATGATAAACGGCATCATCATCGGTAAACTGTTTGGCAAATTCGGACAGGGATTTTGTCGTTTCTGCAACCATCTGGCTGAAGGATTCCATCTGCTGCTGGGTGACCTGCAAGTTGGCATCAAACACGCCTTTCAGCAAATCTTTCACAAAGGTGGGAAAATCCACATCCTGAATGAAATCGGCTCCCAGTTTACCCGCCTGATCAATCCGCTGATTAAGATGTCGAGCTTCATCGATATCTCTGCTGGCTCCTCGTTCGCCAAAGGCGCTGACAAGGCCACTTTGCTGAGACAAGGGAGCCTGGGGCGCAACCTGCTCCTGATACAACTGGTCATATTCTCGATTAACGGTGTCCTTATACAACGCCATCTGTTCCGCCTCACCCATCGATCGAAAGGACTGAGAGTGAGCCAGAATCGCCCGAGCGCGGGCACGAGCTTGGTCTTTGAGGTCTTGTGGGTTGGTCATGGGGAAGGGGGGAGGGAGTGGATGGGTGGATGGGTGGATGGGTGGATGGGTGGATGGGTGTTTTACTGGGGAACAACTCTTTGCACAAGGAATTCCTATTAGGGAATCTTTCTTCTTCTTTATTCAAATTTCTGGTGAGCAGATGCTTCATTCAATATCAGTTTTTGCCGTAGCTTGGAAGGCTTTGAGATGAGATGAAGTGAAATGGGAGGGAATGGGATGGGATGAGAGAGGGAGAGAGGTTAGCAGAAAAGGTTTTTAACAGAAGATCATTTCGGCATTGAATAGAGAAGGGATGGACAAGTAGATGGCTTTGAACTAGCCAAAATTCCTACATCCTCACCCATCCACCCATCCACCCATCCACCCATCCACCCATCCACCCCACTAAACGTCCCAGTCATCAAAATCGTCGCCTTTTGATTTTTTCTTGCCGTTGGTGGACTTGTCGGAGTCGCCCCGCTGAGGGGGTTCTTCGGTGTCTACGGAGGCTTGGGCGATGATCCAGGCTTCTCCGGCGGCGAGGAAGGCTTTGAACTGGTCTTCTTTGACGGTGCCTTCTTTGAAGTTGGCGATCCATTGGAAGACGCGGTTGCCTTCGACGGCGAGGGTACGCAAATTTGCAGTGGGGATGGAGGCGCTGAGGTCTTCTTTGGCGACGGTTTCAATGACGTTCCAGAGGTTTTTGCGGCGACCGCCGAAGCGGGTGATGATTTCTTCGCTCTTGATGATTTCTAGAGCGTCTTGGAGATGGGCATAGTCTTCGTGGACTTGACGGTGCGCCATCCCGGTCATGAATTCGGTGAGGTTGTATTGCAGATTCTTGGTGGCTTGGTAGAGGGGCGATCGCGACACCTGTTCATTCGATCGACTGCTTTCGGTCTTCTTGATATATTCCGCAATCTCAGACATAAGCGCGTGCCAGAACATGGGAAAGTCTTGGTTAGGCACCATGTTAGACAAGAGTTTACCGTTGCCTTTGTTCAACACTCGTTTATAGAGCATGGCACGTTCTTCGGGCGTCGATCGCTCAATCCGTCGCTTATGGAAACGGTAGAGATTGGTCGCGGTGATGCCATCGGGAACATCTAACATACCGCTCGCCCAGCGAAGGACAAGGGCATTGGCGACATTGAAGACATGCATGATATCGCCTAGATAGTAGATGTAATCCAGGGCACCAGCAGCGCGGATATTGTCCGAAATGATACCCTGAGCTTCAGTCGTCTCAAAGGTATCAACCGTAAAGTTCCAGGAGATTTCCGCGCCCCGATTCCGCGCTGTGTCGAGGGGATCATCGGCTCCGGTGCTGAGCTTGCGTCCTTCGTTATACGCCAGTAGAAAATAATCGTCATACAGCCCTTTCCTAAAATCATCCTCCGATTTAATCTGGACACCCAACTGCACCAGATAATCGACCATGGATTTCTTCACCGCAGGCGTAAACGCTTGGGCGGGAATAATGCTGCGTTTGATGTATTCTTCGACGAAAGACGGAATGTTTCCTTCCTTGTACAAGGTGGAGAGAATCGCCATCACCGCAGGCTCCACTTCCCCCAGTCGGATCGAGATGCCATAGGTCAGGGTTAAATCGTCCAGCCGCTGCCACTGGCGGTTTTCCTCCTTGAGCCGCAGTTTCCGCGCATTGACCACATCCGTGACCACCCGCGCCAGAAAATAACGTCGGGGCACGTCCGCCACCGATCGCACAATGGAACGATACAGCGCATCCTCATCGGTCACCTGCACCTTGTCCTCATTGATCGCTCGAACAATGAGAAAGGCATAGACTTCCAAATTCGATAACAAATAGCGCGTTGTATCATCGAGTCCGGTGCCGTTGAGGCGATCGGAAATGCCCGCCACCATGCCCGATAAACCGCCCGTCATGGTGATTGTATCTTTGGCAGTGGGATAGGGATACTTTTCGGGCGATCGCTGTTTTAGCTGCTTAAAGCGATCGATTAAAAAGGCTTCGGTGGCATCTCTGGCGCGGATAGCGGTCGGATCAATGTCGATCATCAGGGGTGTCAGGTGCAACACCGAATCAGCCGGATGGGGAGCGGTTACCGTGTTGGAGTTGAGGACAGGCATAGCTGGGGTGAGGGTTAAAGAAGGGGTCAAAGAAAGAGTTGAAGGAAGGGTTGAAAAGAGAGATAGAGAAAAGGAATGGGGCGATCGCGGTCACTAATCCAAGAATCGAATTGAAAATGAGATTGAAAATCCTATTGAATCGGTTGAGGAATGGGGGCAGGCGTAGGTTGAGAATTATTGGGTTGGGCGGGTGATGAGCGATCGCTGTTATTAGGCGTGGTGCCTTCCGTTGGGGTGCTGGGAGGGGCAGGCGTAACCACGGGGGTTAAGCGGGGAGGGGCGATCGCATCACTTTCACTAAAGAGTTTCCAGATGAGATTCCAGTTGGCCTGAGCATCCCCGTCTAATGTTTCCTGGACATCATCTTTAATGTCTCCATTGCTGTCTCCATCTATGGGATCGGGTGTTTCTTCTATAGGGTTGGTGCTGTCTTCGCCTGTATTACCTGTGGGCGTATCAGAGGCGGGATCAGAGGGTGTTTCTCCCGGTGTTGGCACAGGTTCATTGAGGGCAAACAGGTCTTCAATCACAGGCCAGTTGTCAATGTCTTGCTGAGTGATTTCCTTTTTCTGTGCTGCCGCTTTGGCAGCGGTTTCTGCGGCATCGCGGTGGTTGAGGGTGGCTTTGGCGGCATCTTGTGCGGCTTTGGCAGCGGTTTCTGCCGCATCTTGGGCAACTTTTGCGGCGGTTTCTGCGGCTTCAGCTTCGGCGGCTTTGGCTCGGGCGACTTCGACCGTGGGATTGGCGCGCAGTTCGGCCTCGGCGGCGGCAGCAATTTGTAGCTGGGTTTGGGTAATGGTGGCCTGCTGCTGAGCCGTGGTTTTGGCGGTTTGAGCGATTTGGTTTTGAGCGTTGGCCTGAGTCGCCTGCTCATGTGCCTGCTGGGCGGCGGTTTGGGCATTGACGGCAGCGGTTGAGCCGGGTTCGGCCAGTTGGGCAGCTAAGGCTGCCTGGTTGGCTTCTAGATCAAACCCTGTGGCGGCATCGCTGGCTTGCTGTGCCATGTCGGCGGCTCCGGTTGCTGCTGCTGCTGCTGCGATCGCCTGTTTGTCAGAAGCGATCGTGCGGGACAAGGCTCCGGCAATTGCCACGCGATCGGCCTGGAATTCGGCGGCTTGTTGTGCCGTTTCCGCAGCCTGACGAGCGACTTGGGCAATGCCTGCCTGTTCGGTGGCTTGGCTGGCCTGTCGGCGGGCTTCTTCCGAGTTGCGGGCGGCGATATCGGCTTCTTCTTTGGCTTCCTGAGCTTCCCGAGAAGCGGCGTCGGCTTGTTGTTTGGCCTCTTCTGCTTTGGCGGTGGCGGCGTCGGCCTGTTCTTTGGCTTCGCCGGCCTCTTGAGTCGCGGTGTCGGCCTGTTGCTTAGCAGACTGGGCTTCTCGTGTGGCGGTGTCCGCCTGCTCCTTTGCTAATCGGAATTGATCCTGGGCGTTTTCAGCCTGGGTTCTGGCGTTGCGGGCTTCCTGTTGGGCTTGGACAAATTCCCGTTGGGCTAGATCAGCTTGTTGTTTCGCTTCCTCCGATTCTTGGGTGGCGGTGTCGGCCTGCTGTTTGGCTAAGGTAAATTGCGTTTGAGCAGCTTGGGCTTGACGTTTCGCTTCTTCAGCCTGCTGCTGGGCTGCGGTTAATGCAGTTTGAGAGGAATTTCTAGCGGTTTCTGCGCCCACTCTGGCGGCATTGGCTTCTCGCTGAGACACTGTGGCAGCATCCCGAGCAGACTCCGCCTGTCTTTGGGCAGCCTGAGCTTGGTTCAGCGCATCATTGGCAATTTTGACCACGCCCCCCCAGTCACCTCGGTTGAAGCGAGCCAGCAGCGCATTCCAGGTGCGCTCTCCGACAATGCCATCGCCAGGGAACAGGTTTTCATCCTGCTGAAGATCCCGGACGGCTTCCTCGGTGCGCTGTCCAAAAAAACCATCCAAGGCTCCGGGATCATAGCCCACAATTTTGAGAAATCCTTGGAGTTTCGAGACTTCTAGGCCGCGATCGCCTCTCTTCAAATCCACCATGGTTGTGACGTTCCTTGTTGCAGTTTTAGAGTTTGGAGTTTGGAGTCTAGATTGTGAGCTTCCAGATTGTGAACTTCCAGATTGCGAGCTTCCAGATTGTGAACTTCCAGATTGCGAACTTACAGATTGCGAGCTTACAGATTGCGAGCTTACAGATTGCGAGCTTCCAGATTGTGAACTTCCAGATTGCGAGGGTCTAGATTGTGAGCTTCCAGATTGTGAGGGTCTAGAGCGTGAGATTCTGGGGCGCGTGATCAGTCGAGTGGTGTAGGCGATCGCCCATTCCGCGATCAATTTACAGAAGGGCTTTTTGGGCGGACGGGGAGAGCCACGCCGACCGGGGGAAGCGAGTCTTCTTTGGAGGGTGGGCATAGGTTCCCTACTTCATGGCGTGATCGAGGGGCGATCGAGTCGATAATCGAGCAAGGCCAAGGCATCGATCAGATTTAAGCGACCAAAACCGCCCTTGCGATGCTTGAATCGGGTATCTAACTTATCAGAAGTGTGCTTCAGGATATGCTTGATTTGGGCATCCGAGAGTTGGGTGCCGCGTTTCTTGAGGGCGTAGGATTTGAGGAGTGCGATCGCCCCTGCTACAAAAGGAGAAGCATGGGAGGTTCCGGTGGAAAACGCATAATTATCGGCCAGATGCGTACTGTAGATATTGGTACCGGGCGCAACCAGGCTGACTTGCTTACCGTAGGTTGAAAAGTTGGCAATATTGCCCGTCTCATCAGTTGCGCCAACGGCGATCACATGAGGCAATGCACCCGGATAGTAAAGTTCTTCCTGGCCATCATTTCCGGATGCAGCCACAATACTAACGCCCTTCTCCTTGGCATAATTGACGACTTCCTCATGGGGTAACCCGCCGCCGCTCTGTCGAATTCCCAGACTCATATTAATGACGTGAACCCCTTGATCCACCGCCCATTTAATTCCTGTGTTAATGTTATCCACCAAGCCTGCGCCAACTCGTTTTCCGTTGCGTTCCATCGCTCCTAGAACGCGGACGGGCAGAATCTTGCAGCGCGGCACCACCCCTTTGGGCATGGCGATTCCCTTTCCGGCGATAATCCCGGCGACATGCGTTCCATGGCCGACTTGATCATCGGGAATATCGTCATAGCCGAGAAAATCCCCAATGAATTTCCCGGCACCATCAATAATATCGACAAAGTCTTTCCCAGGCAGGAGCGCTTCCTGTAACTCCGGATGCGTCAACGTGATTCCGGTGTCCAGGACTGCAATTTTAATCTGCGGTTCGCCCTGCGTCCACCGATGGGCTTCGTCTAAATGGATAGCCTGTCGCGATCGCACATCCGTATTCAAGCTCAACTGCATCGGCATCGGTGAAGGCAAGTGCGCCGTGACAATCTCACTGGGGCGGACTTGCTCGACGATCGCCAACTTCCCCAAATCCTTGATCAATCCGGGAGGAACGGGGCGTTCTTCTTGGAGAATCAGACGAAAAATGCGATCGAGTCCATGAGTTAATTCGGCCTGATTCCACTGCTGGTGATTGGCCGGGTGATATTCTCGCGTCACCCAGACAGGCACTTGATGACGATTGAGAATTTCGTCAATGTCGGGGTGGAGGCGACTTGTGGCGATCGCCTTCCGATCGAGAATCTCTTGCCAATGGGGAATCTGACGAACCGAGGGGGGAGCCTTGAGTTGAAGCCTGATATGATGTTTCACTAGAAAATTACGGTTGGCAATGCAACCGCCCTGATGTTTACAAGACAAGGGCATGGATCAGCCAAAGGATAAAATGGCCGACCTGCTCGTAGACATCGATCAATGCAGGAATACCAGGTTTTACAGCATTCTGAATTCGATGAGAGGATGAAGTTCCAATCTCAAAGAATTCATAATTTTGTAAAAACTGGGAGCAAACGCAAGAGAAAGAAGGAACAGATTACCGATAGATTACCAGTGATTCTGTTGACAAGAGGTGTTTTGGAATACACCGCGTGTGCATCTAGGCGAATAGCTCAATTCAGCATGGATACTTAGAAAAGTGCGTTCGGTACGAGTGATTACGATAGGTTTTCAAATGGAACTTTCTAAGGATATTAGGGCACTTACCTGCCGGACTTGGGGAATGTTTACAACTTGTGATTAGGTTGCCTGGAGAGATTATTGGAGAAGAATTCTCCTGTGACATCTTGCCGAGCTAGGATGAGTTGGGTGATTAGGGCGATCGCACTCCAGGCAAAGACGATCTAATTTAATACAGGCTAATTTGAGAAGAGACTGTTCCAAATTCTTCTCAGAAGCAACCATCATTGTCCCTATTTCAAAAACGGCTACCAATTTAATATGGTTAATGGGGCAATGCCCATTATTGTAAGAATGCGTTAGCAGAGCGTCACGCATCGATGGGTCGATGCTCGGTAATGAAAGGGATCACATCTTTTTGGAACATGAAAAGCATGTCTAGGGAGTTTCCCAGCCTCTCATATTCAGATTTCTGTCAGTTTTGAAGGGTTTCCATTGATTTTTACCACCGCTTTGCGTGCCGCTACTAGCGTCGTCTTTAGATGGCTCAAGGTTAGCTTTGTCGCCAACTTCACATCCTGACATTGATAGGCTCGTAGGATATTCCGATGTTCCTGTTCGGATTCTTCCTTTCGGAGGGGTTGTTCAGTGAAGGAAAGATTGACATAAATGGCCGACAGATCGGACAGACGACGCAAGACTTCCTTGAGTTGAGTGGTTTGGGTTGCATCATCCAAAATTGTATGGAATTGGCGATTGAAATTGACCCATTGTTCGTGGTTGAAGGTCTGTTCCATCTTGCCTAACAAAGCTTCTGATTCCTGGATCTGTTGAGTGGTGATTTGGGCAATTCCTTTTTTAACGCTCATGGGAATCAAGATCGATCTCATCTCATAGACTTCTTCTAACTCTGACAGGGTCGGGACTCGAACAATAGCGCCTCTGAACGCATCGAGTTCAATGAGCCCCTGAGTGCTTAACTCCCGGAGCGCTTCTCGGATGGGAGTCACACTGACCTTCAACGATTCCGCCAAGTCCGACTGAACCAAACGGGTTCCGCCGGGTAAATGCCCCAACAAAATGGCTTGTCGTAAATGTTCAGTGACCGTGGCCTGTGTCGTTCGTGGATTTGCCAGCCCAGTTAATTGCAGTTTAGAAGTCAAGGGGAAAGGCTCCTCTCTCGTGTCACCACACTTCATTATGAATCATCTTTTTATTGAAGAAGCAAGCTTATTAAAGAAGCCAGCTCAGCTCTATTACCTCATGCTTGAAGCAAGGCTAAACAATTTGTAACAAGTACAATGTGCAAGACAAAATCAAAACTTCTTACAGGGCAGAGCCTTTGCTAATGCCTCTTGTGGCACCTCTTATGGCAAAAGTATCCTGGCTGAATCATATATGGTATTCCGTATACTTTGTAGTGTATGCAACAATTTCTACAGAGTAATATCGCTAAGATTGCGAGAATTCCAGGTGTTGTAAATCTGATCTTCATTCTATTCAAACCCTTAATCTCTATGCTGCCTTATCTCAGTTGCACTTGAAGCCTGCGATCGAGCAATAAAGGCATCTTACGGAGCAGACAAACCCTGATGATCGAGCAATGCATGACGCTCCGCTAACGCATCCTACAGTTCTCCAATCCCTTTTTTAGTGCTATGCCAAGCATCTTAATTCGCAATGCAACGGTTTTACCTTTCACCCTACAATCCAGTGGTAGCCTAGATCTGACTCCTCAAAAGACAGATGTTTGGATAGAGGGCGATCGCATCACCCAAGTTGCTCCATCCATTGAAGCCCAGACCGATCAAGTCATTGATGCAACCGATCAGCTTCTCATTCCCGGTTTTGTAGACGCACATACCCATACGGTGGTGGGTGTCTTAGAAAAATGTGCCTACGAAGCCTTACCTTTAGAATTGTGGATGCTGTATCTGCCGCCGGATCAAACCCTTGATCCTCGGATGCATTATCTGTGTTCGGCGATCGCAGCCCTAGAAGCCGTCAAAAATGGCACAACCACCCTCCAGGACGACCTCTATGCCCTGCCCTACACGCCGCCCGAAGTATTTGAGGCTACCGCTCAGGCTTATACCGATCTGGGAATTCGAGCTAGTCTTTCGCTTCATGCAATCAACAAACCGCTCCACCAAACCATCCCCTACCTAGATCAATGGTTGCCCGTTGAGATGAAAGAGAAGCTGACGGCTTATGTCAACGATTTTTCCATCGGTCATTGGTCAAAGTTATTTCAAGATCTATACCAGAACTGGCACGGTAAAGCAGGATTGATCACAACCATGCTGGCTCCCTCCGCCACACAGCGAGTCACGCCTGAGTTGATGGAAAAAATAGGAGAACTCTCAACCCAGTATGACGTTCCCATCCATGTCCATCTACTGGAAACTCGAACACAAGCCGTCACTGGCTTAGAATTCTACGGTGAATCCGTCATTCAATTCGCGAAACGTCATGGAATGCTCACCCATCGCACCACGATCGCCCATGGCATTTGGCTCACGCCCGAAGACATCGCCTTGGTCGCTGAAGCGGGTGCCTCCATTGTTCACAACCCGGTCAGCAATTACCGTCTTTGCAGTGGCATTGCCTCCATTCGCGCCCTCATGGATGCGGGGATTAATATCGCCATCGGTACCGACGGCATGGATTCGTTCAATCTCTTCCATGGGATTCGCACAGCGGGCTTAACCCATTCCGTCATTGATTCTGACTATGGGCGCTATCCCCGATCCGCCGATGTATTGAAATGGGCGACGCAGGGTGGTGCAAAGTCTACCATGCTTCAGTCGGACATTGGGGCGATCGCACCCGGTATGAAGGCCGATTTTGTCCTCTATGATTTGAACTCTCTCAGTTTTACCCCCTGTCATGAGTTGCCGATCCATTTGGTCTATGCCGAGGATGGGCGATCGATTCGCAAAGTCTTTGTCAATGGTCAACTCATTGTTGCAGACGGCAAGGTTCTCACCCTCGATGAAGCTGACATTCTCGCAGAATTTAGAGAAAGACTCCCCCACTATCTCAAACTCCGCCCCGGTTTTCACCAGCAGGCCGAAACCCTTCGCCCCAGCATGGAAAAAATGTATCAAAAAGCCATGGCGCATCCCCTACCCATCGAAAACTTTAGTGCCGCTGGATTGGCGGCTCTGAAATCCAATTAATAAGAAGGGGAAAGGGAAAAGGCGAAAGGGGAAAGGGAACCTTGGATTCAATGTCACTGAAATAAGCTAAAGTCCTCGGCGAACCGCCCCCTAAATCCCCCAATTCTGATACTGCTGGCGAAATATTGCTTAACGTCTATTTCAATGAAGTTTGTTTAGATATTGAGCTGCGCCACCGGGCTATTACCCCACCCTAACCCTCCCCTTGCAAAGGGGAGGGAACCGAACTTCCGGATTCTTCCTAAAGCTCGTGCAATGAGTCAGGCGGCTGGTTTCCACCCTTTGCAAGGGGGATTAAGGGGGGTGAACCGGGAGCTTGGAGATGTTACGAAGCATTTCGCCAGCAGCATCAATTCTGGGGGTCTTTGAAGGCTCGGCTCCCCCAAAGTTAGGGGTTGGGGGGCGGTTCGGATCGTTATTCCAGTGACATTGATCTTGGATTATTTCTTAGAGTTGATCTGGAAGGGGTAAGAAAAATATTTTTGAATGCTTGACCAGAGCTAATTTCTAAAATTCATTCCATCTCCCCATCTCCCCATCTCCCTATCCCCCTATCTCCCCATCTCCCTATCCCCATCTCTATTCACTCATTCATTCACGGAGACATCCATGACCTCTTCTTCTCGTCGTAGATTTTTGCAGTACGCTTCCATGACCTCTTTAGGTCTAGCAACGGCCAAACTATCGGGCTGCACCGGACAACCCACCGCATCCACCGAGGCTGGCAGTACCAGTGGCGCAAAACCCAGCGGTGGAACAATTCGCGTGCTGTCCTGGCCGGGATATGAAGAAAAAGATGTGATCGGCAAGTTTGAGCAAGATACGGGCATCAAAGTGGAGTTCAAAAACTATGTGGGCGGTGAGCAAATGCTGCAATTGGTCAGCCAATCGCCTCCCGGAACCTATGATGCGATCGTGGCTGATGCCGAGTATTTGCCTAAGTTGATTGCTTTGGGGGCGATCGACACCCTCAAACCCGAAGATTTTCCCGAGATTAAAAACTATGTTCCCGCCTACCAAAATATGCCGCTGTTCTTTAGCCAGGACAAAATGATGGCGGTTTCTACTCGGTATGGATTCTACGGCATGGCCTACAATACCGATTTGGTTAAACCCGAACAGGCCGAAAGCTGGAACTTTCTGCTCAGCCCAGAACTCAAGGGCAAGGTTTCGATGTTTGACTGGTATCTCCCCAATATGGGCGATTTCAGTCTTGCGGTTTTCCCCAATCGTGAGAATCCTTATGACCTGACCGATGCCGAACTGCAACAGGTCAAGGAATGGATGCTGAAGCTGAAACCCAATGTTTCGCTGATCTCTCAGAATTTCCAGGATGTCACCAATTCGTTTCTCACGGGAGGAGTCATTGCCGCTCCCATTGGCGATTGGTTGATTCAAAACCTGGTGGCCGATGGGCATGACAATTTTACAGCCGTGATTCCCAAGGAAGGAGCCATCCGCTGGAGCGAAGGAGCCACGATCGCCACCACCAGCAAGAGCAAAGAGTTGGCCATGGAATGGATTCGCTACATGACCACCGCCGAACCCCAAGCTCGGCTAGCCAACGTTAAAGCATCCAAGTGTCAGGTGCCCAATCTCAAAGCCGTCGATTTAATGAATGATGCCGAGAAGAAACTATTGGGATACACCCCAGATGCAAAAAATACTGGAAAAACCACGGCAGAGGTGAAGACCGAACAAACCGTCCCCCGCCGTTTGCCCACACAGCAGCCAGACAAAGTTTGGCAAGACATCTACAACGAATTCAAGACAAGTTAACACCACGCTCCAACAAAACTAAAGTCCCTACTACGAAACAAGCTTGTAGTCAGGACTTCAGTCCTGACAACCCCGGAGGAATTAACGGTCACGGCATCTCGCAATGGTAAGGACTAAAGTCCTCACTACGAACAAGCTTGTAGTCAGGACTTCAGTCCTGAC
>JALOOP010000183.1 GCA_025454315.1 Oculatellaceae cyanobacterium Prado106 | reverse complement strand
CTAAAATATACCTATCCTCCGTAAAAGAATAAGGATGTGCCTCATGGTTAAGATTGTTGGCATTTCAGGTAGTTTAAGGCCGGGTTCCTACAGCAACCAGGCGCTGAAAGCAGCGGCTCAACGGGTTGAAGCTTTGGGCGCTGAGATGGAAATCATTGATTTGAAGGCGCTCAACCTGCCCTTTTGCGATGGCGGTGATGCTTACCCCGATTACCCTGATGTGGCGCTTCTTCAGGAAAAGGTGAAGCAAGCCGACGCTATCATCTTGGCGACCCCGGAATATCACGGCAGCATTAGCGGGGTGCTGAAGAATGCCCTGGATCTGATGGGCTTTGAAGAATTTACGGGTAAGGTCACAGGGTTAATTAGCGTCCTGGGTGGCCAGCCCAACAGCAACGCCTTGAATGATTTGCGGGTGATTCTGCGCTGGATTCACGCCTGGACGATTCCTGAGCAGATTGCGATCGGGCAAGCCTGGAAAGCGTTTGGCGAAGACGGCAAGCTGCTGGATGCCAACCTGGCGAAGCGGTTTGATGGATTTGCCCAAAGCCTGGTCGAAAATACTCGTAAATTAAGGGCATCATGAGTTACGGTATGGGTCAGCAAGGGATACAATCCTGAAGAATAAAGCAACTTTCCTCAAGCATTGACTCTCTAGCTGACTCTATGCCCATAATTTCTCACCCCTCAACCTGCGATCGAGTTGCCGTTGAATCCAGATTCTGTCGTGCCGCTATTCTTTTTACAAGGGTTAGGATGGGAAGGGTACACTAGTAGTTAGACAAATTAGATAGTTAGACAAGTTAGACAAGTTAGACAAGTTAGACATGACTTTGCTGCTGGGCACTACGATAGATGTTGACTCGTCTCTACGATGAAATGTCTCCTCTTCTAATCCAGTTCTCAGATGAATTTCCGAGGTCAGTATTAGGATAGGGAAAGGAAGGTTCTCAGGTGGGATTTTGGGAAGGGTTGATTTTCCCTCAGATCACAGCCGAACTGGAAAGCATCACTCGGTCAGCAAGCAACGGCAGATGGTAGAAGGTAAGAAATTCTATGAAGCAGGCTGGTAATCAAGCGTCAACAGGGCGGTTGCTGGAAGGAGCAAAACGCCAAAAGCATTCTTTGCTAACTGGAGCAGCGACTGCGCTCTGGTTAGTGCTGCAAAGTACAGTGGCCACTCCGGCGGGATTGACGCAAACCTCAACAACCCAGCAGCCACAGACCTCACCCACCCAGGTGAATTCGTCTCAGGCCAATCCGGCAGAACCTCCACAGCAGCCCCAGGCTCAGCAGTCTCCCCAGGTTCAGTCGCCCCAATCCCAATCCTCCCCCCAAGCGCGCACCGACGCGACGGATCTAAGCTACAGCGACCTGCTCCGCAAAATTGAAGGGGGAGAAGTTAGCCGGATTGAGCTAGACCGAGTCCGCAACGTGGCTCAGGTCTACCTCAAGGGTCGCTCCAGCGAAACCCCGCCCCAGGAAGTGGCGCTGTTTGCGGGCGATCGCAACCCCGAATTAGTCGAAATCGCCCGCGCCAACGAGGTCGAAATCGATGTCCAGGACTCTGCCGACAGCGGAGCCGTCACAGGCTTCATCCTCAATGGTCTGGTGATTTTTGTCCTGATTATGGCGCTGCTGATGTTCCTGCGGCGCACAGGCAACGCCTCCGGACAGGCCATGACCTTTGGCAAATCCCGCGCCCGGTTCCAAATGGAAGCCAAGACAGGCGTTCTGTTTGACGATGTGGCTGGCATCGAAGAAGCCAAGGAAGAACTGCAAGAAGTCGTCACCTTCCTCAAGAAGCCCGAGCGCTTCACCGCAGTCGGTGCCAAAATTCCCAAGGGTGTCCTGCTAGTCGGGTCTCCGGGAACCGGGAAGACTTTACTGGCTAAGGCGATCGCCGGAGAAGCCGGAGTCCCCTTCTTCAGCATCTCGGGTTCAGAATTTGTAGAAATGTTTGTCGGTGTGGGTGCTTCCCGCGTCCGCGACCTGTTCAAAAAAGCCAAAGAAAACGCACCCTGTATCATCTTCATCGATGAAATCGATGCGGTCGGTCGCCAGCGCGGCACAGGCATTGGCGGCGGCAACGACGAGCGCGAACAAACGCTCAATCAGTTGCTGACCGAAATGGACGGCTTTGAAGGCAACACTGGCATCATCATTATTGCCGCCACCAACCGTCCCGATGTCCTCGACTCTGCGCTTCTCCGTCCAGGCCGCTTTGACCGTCAGGTTACCGTCGATCTCCCCAGCTTCAAGGGACGACTCGGCATCCTGGAAGTCCATGCTCGTAACAAAAAGCTAGACCCGGATGTGTCCATGGAAGCGATCGCCCGTCGCACCCCCGGTTTCTCTGGCGCAGAGCTAGCCAACATGCTCAACGAAGCCGCCATTCTCACCGCTCGTCGGCGCAAGGATGCCATCACCATCCTGGAAGTGGATGATGCGATCGATCGCGTCACCACGGGCATGACCCTGGCTCCCCTGCTCGACAGCAAGAAAAAACGGCTGATTGCCTACCATGAAGCCGGCCATGCGCTGCTGATGACCCTCCTGAAAAACTCTGATCCCCTCAACAAGGTGACGATTATTCCCCGCTCCGGCGGCATCGGTGGCTTTGCCCAACAAACCTTCAACGAAGAAATGATCGACAGCGGTCTGTATACCCGAGCCTGGTTGCTCGACCGGATCACGATCGCCCTCGGAGGCCGTGCCGCCGAAGAAGAAGTCTTTGGCGATTCCGAAATCACCGTCGGTGCCAGCAACGATATCCAGGTCGTCGCCAATCTGGCGCGGGAAATGGTGACTCGCTACGGTATGTCCGAGCTAGGCCCCTTTGCCCTGGAAAGCGGCAACAGCGAGGTCTTCCTGGGGCGCGACTGGATGAACAAGAGCGAATACTCCGAAGAAGTCGCCACCCAAATTGACCACCAGGTGCGAAACATCGCGGTTCGCTGCTACGAAGACTCCAAGCGCATCCTCCGAGAGCATCGGGAACTGCTGGATCAGATTGTGGAATTACTGCTCGAACAGGAAACCATTGAGGGCGAACAGTTTCGGCAGTTGGTGGCGAAGTTTACCACGCTTCCCGAAAAACAACTGGCCACTCAAAATATCTAACTGGTCTAAGTTCTCGTTCTAAATTCGAGCAAACTTTAAATCTAGAAAGGTTGTAGGCAAAGCCTACGACCTTTCTTTTTGCAATGCGATTCTGAAGCCTAAACATGCAACAGAAGACAAATTCCTCTGCGTCTCTGCGTCTCTGCGGTTTGATTAAATCCAAACTTTCAGCTTGTCTTGTTCCCTTTGTGAGGTGCGATCGCCATCTCTACCAATCTAAACAATTAAATTTCCGAGTTTGGTTTTTGACGCTTTGGAAGGTAAAACTTTCACCAAAGTCTAGGATTTAGAAAGGAACCGATAACTGGCCTTTAGCCACTTCCTGGATCTGTTTGAGGGTAATCAATCCTAGGGGAACTGGGCGATCGGCATTCCCTGACCCCTTGCCCATCACCACCAGTTGAGACGACCCCGTTTTTAACATCCCAGACAATGCCTGACGCAGATCTTCCTGGGGCTGAACCGTAGGCAGTTTGCTGAGGGTTTCAGTTTGCACCGAAGCATTCGCCAGGGAAGTCATCACCGTTTCAACCCGCAGCAGACTCAGCAACCGCATACAGTCCTCCACACCCAGCAGATCGGCGACGAAAGCATTGGCGGGTCGAGTCAGCACATTAAACGGCGTATCGTACTGGACGATCGCCCCTCGCTGCATAATCAGCAAATAATCGGCCAACCGCAGCGCCTCCTCCACATCATGGGAGACAAACAGAATCGTTTTTTGAAGCTGGCTTTGGAGCCGCAGAATCTCATCCTGGAGGGTACTGCGGGTAATCGCGTCGATCGCCCCAAAGGGTTCATCCATCAGCATCACCTGGGGATTACCGGCCAAAGCCCGCGCCAGCCCGACTCGCTGCTGTTGTCCGCCGGAAAGCTGGGCTGGGTAGCGCTGCCGATATTCCTTGGGGGGCAGTTCCACCAGGGTCAATAGTTCGTCAATCCGAGCCTGGATTTGGGGACGCTTCCAGCCCAGCAGTTTGGGAACCACCGCCACATTTTGTGCCACCGTCATATGGGGAAACAACCCGGACTGCTGCATGACATAGCCAATTTGCTGGCGCAGTGTCGTGGCTGGAATCTGGCGAATATCTTGTTTGTCCAGATAAATTGTGCCTGCGGTGGGTTCGTAGAGGCGATTCACCATCTTCAGCAGCGTGGTTTTGCCACAGCCGGAGGGACCCAGAATGACAACCAGCTTTCCAGCGGCAATCTCACAACTGCACTGGCTTACCGCAGGCAATGCGGCTCCTGGAAAGGTCAGAGAAACTTGCTCAAATCGAATCCAACTCATCCCTTCAGAATTCCTTCTTGGGTGAGAAACTCCTTGGCCACATCGGCGGGTTCACGCTGCTTGCCGCTGACCTCGTAGTTGAGGCGCTGCATGGTTTCGTTGGTAAGTTTGGGGGCGAGGGCGTTGAGGGTGTCGGCCAGGGTGGGGTTGGCATCCAGGACTTCTTGGCGCACCACGGGGGCAATTTGGTAGGGCGGGAAAAGCTGTTTGTCGTCTTGCAGGAGTACCAGCTTGTAGGCGTTGATTTCGCCGTCGGTGCCAAAGGCGACCGCAACATCGGCCTCGCCATCGACCAGACCCTTGTAGCGCAAACCGGGGTCAACGGCCTTATATTCTTTCAGTTCAAAGTTGCCGTATTTGGCTTTGATGCCGGGGAGTCCATCTTCGCGCACCTCGAATTCCGGCGGGCCAATCAAGGTCAGTTCACTGGCTTTGGTGGCCATATCCGAAATGGTTTTAATGCCAAACTTCTGAGCGCCAGCCTCGGTCATGGCCAGCGCCTGAGTGTTGTTCATGGGAGCCGGATCGAGCCAGGTCAGATTGTATTTTTGCCGATAGCCTTCGGACACCTTTTGGAAAACGGCTTGCTGGTCGCTCTCGACGGGCAGTTTGAGTACGGTCAGCAGCCCCGTCCCCGTATATTCAGGGTACAGGTCGATTTCGCTGCTCTCCAGGGCGGCTTGGGCAACGGGCGTGCCGCCCAGGTTGAGCTTACGCTCGACCGGGAAACCTGCTTGCTCCAGCGCCAAGGCATACATTTCACCAATGATGAACTGTTCTGTAAAGTCCTTAGAACCGACCTTGATGGGGGTTGGCGCATTGCTGCCTGTCGGAGAACCCGCAGCACAGGCAATTAGAATGCCAGCCGTCAGGATGGCCATTAAGGAGAGCAGGAGGCGACGGTGCAATCGTTTCATGGGGAAAGTCCTCAACCCGGAGACTTCAAAAGATAAACGAAGAATGGGATAAACAAAAGATGGAATGAACGAAAGATGGACAGCGTACCAAGGGGAAAGAAAATGGAGTTTCGCTGGCAAACTTCTGGATCGCCTGCCCATATCCACCTTTGACCGCAAAATTGAACCACCGAAGTATCAATTCTTCCTGAAGATCATACAGTGCATCCGGCGATCGCGCACCAGCCCCTCAAAGATGAAGTTCAAAAACTGGAATTCCACTCCCAGGATTTGCTATGATAAACTCTCGTTGGCTGATCGGGGTGATTTTTTCTGAGACACAAGTCCAGGAAATGCTTTTCTAGGCGATCGCACCTCACAAGTGGTTCCTAAGTGACAGGCCACAGACAGCAGCCTACAAACAACAGACGATAAGCGGATGTGGCGGAATTGGTAGACGCGCCAGATTTAGGTTCTGGTTTCGCAAGAAGTGAAGGTTCAAGTCCTTTCATCCGCATTATTTTATTTAAGACTTTTCGTTAAAGGCTCTTCGTCAAGGATTTAGAATCTCAGGGATTTTAAGTCTCAGGGATTTTAAGTCTCAGGGATTTTAAGTCTCAGGGATTTTAAGTCTCAGGGATTTTAAGTCTTAGAATATCAGTCTCGAAACAGCCCCAAAATAACAAGTCTCGAAATAACAAATCTCAAAACAACAAATCTCAAAACAAAAGGGATGCCGCAGACTTTGCAGCATCCCTTTTGTCTTATTGAATCGGGCGATCGCCTAGATCGAAGACCCTAAACCCGCATAAGCGCCGTAGAAAAACAGACCCAGGATGGCCAAAACGCCGAGTCCGGCAACGGTAGCAACAACCCATAGGGGAATTCTGCCAGATTGAAGCATGATTTTTGTTAACCTCTAGACTTGATTTAAAAACACCAACACGCTGCTAAGCACTAGTTAAAGAAATAGCTGGAAAACAGAATACCCAGCACAAAGATTAAAAGCAGACCCAAGTACAGCGAAGTCCGGTTGAGTTCAACGGGCTGCTTATTGGGGTTGGAAGTCCGTTCAATGGGTGCCATGTGCTTCTCCTATCGTTGAATGAATTGCATAGATGCGATCGCCCCCAGGAAGAAAACAGTGGGCACAGCCAGGGTGTGAACCGCTAGCCAACGAACCGTGAAAATGGGATACGAAACCGGTTGGTTTGGAGTATTGCTGGTCATGATGAATGTCCTATCGAGTCTTTCAAGAACGGGGGGGATGGGTGAACATCCCGAAGAACTACTTCGTTTGTAAAAACTGATCAATCTGGGTCTTGGCGCTGTCGCGATCCATGACGATGGGCACTTCTTGACGGACTTCCGTGAAGTACTGGTTGGGGCGCGGCGTACCGAACACGTCGTAAGCCAAACCCGTCGAAACAAACAGCCAGCCTGCAATGAACAGCGCCGGAATCGTGATGCTGTGAATCACCCAGTAACGAATACTGGTGACAATGTCGGAAAATGGTCTTTCTCCAGTAGTACCTGCCATTGATTCTCCTCTCCTAACAATTCGTCAATGAATGGGAAAAAAATTAAAGCTGCGAGTCTCGGTCTAGTATCCAACAAAATGTCTCACAAAAGGTTTAACAAAACGGCTTTTGACAAGACCTATCTTGATTTCAACCCAAACCACATTCTTTATCATACGGGACTGTGGAAAGCGTAGCTAGTCTTAGAGACAAGCGATTCCCACGGGTGGGGTGGGTGCGATCGCCCTAAGCGGTCGGTTCATAGCGCAGCAGGGTGCCGCGTTGACCCAGAATGAAGCCTTTTTCGGGGGTGATAAACAGAATTTTGTAGAGATTCGAGGGGACATCTTCTACTGCCCGATCTTTGACCCAGGTTTCCCCACCATCATTGCTGACTAGGAGCGTCCCACTGCCGCCAGCGACCCAAATCTCTTCAGGGGTGCGGTAAGCCAGATCCAGGAGTCCCCAGCTAGTGGCAAATTCTGGGTTGATATCTTTAGTCCAGCCACTTTCGCTGCTGGGGTCTGAGAATTGCAAACTGCCGCCTCGCGCCAACAGCCAAAGCCGTCCATCTTTGCCAAAGCCCATGTTCTGCAAGCGGCGAGAGCTATTGCGATTGACGGGCTGCCAAGCTTCTTCGCCCGGTTCCCAAATCGAGTAGAAGCTGCCTCGGGCAGAGACGGCCACATACTTGCCTTCGGGCGATCGCTGCAAACTCCGCACCACACCCACTGCTTCTTGCACCATAGCCTGCCAGGTTTTGCCCGAGTCCTCGGTGCGATAAATGGCACCGACATCAGTGGTCATTTCAGCGGAATTGGCTCCCAGTGCGACAACGCTGTAGGGCGAACCCGGCAGCTTTTCGCTGAGGGGAATCCGTTCCCAAGATTGGCCACTGTCCTTGGTGTGGAGCAGGATGCTGGGCTGTCCAACGACCCAACCCTCTGAACCCGAGAAACTGACGGCGGTGAAGCTAACGGCCTCATTGTCGAGATTGAGACTGCGGGGTTCCCAGGTTTTGCCGCCGTCCTGGGTTTCCAAGAGGGTAGAGCGCTGTCCCACCAGCCAGCCATGGTCAGAATTGTTGTCGGTAAACGCCAAATCCGACAGGGTGGCTTCGGTGGGCAGTTGCATGACCTGCCAGGGATTCAATTCTGCGGAAGGCAGGAAGGCTTTGGTACAGCTACTACAGAGCAGGGCTGCCAACAAAATGACGAGAATTTGCTTGAACGGCTTTAGAAGGACATGCATTGGATTTTAGACGAGGTATCTTTTAGACGAGGAATGGGGGTGGAACGCTGCTGTTAAAGGCAAAGAATCGAGGGATTCAGGCATTGCAAGAGCATCGAAAATGGTCGAAGACGAAGGGAAAGTATCTTTAAGAGTTCAGAGAAATAAAACTTTGTAGAAATTCGCAGAAGCGCAGTGAGCGAGTTGAGTCTGCTAGTTGAGTCCGTAGAGACTCAAGAAAAACAGGAAGCCCACCGCCAAAGCGCCAAAAATCAATAGATTCTTCTGTCCAGGTGTCAGGGTGTTTACCCCTAAGCCAAAGCCCAGATTTTCCTTGAATCCCGAGGGACTGCCGATCGGGCCAATGTTGCTAAAGCGCTCTTTGCGCGCACCACAGACCGGACAGCGCCAGTCTGAAGCGATGTCGGTGAAGGCTGTGCCTGAAGCTATTTTGCTGCCATTGTCACCTTTGGCAGGTTCATAGACATAGCCACATGCGCCGCACTCGTAGCAATCTAAGGTTTTCGGATCTAGAGGTTCAAGGGGTTCAATGGTTTCCGTACTCATGGGTTGCACTCCCGGTTCTGTTCACAAGTCTTGTTCTGTTTAGCAGTTATTCTGTTCAGCAGTCGTTCTGTTCAGGAGTCGCTTTGTTTAGCAGTCTTTCTGTTCAGCAGCCTGACTGACGTTTGATTGGGGTACAGAGTTAGTACAGATTTGGCCTGATGTTTGTCAGGATTCTCATAATTCTGAGGCCGATCGCAATAGCAAGAAATCCGCAATCCGATCCTTGGCATTCCATGATTCCATTCTAAAAGTTGGCGCAATGAGCACTCAGCAATTTTGCTACAACGCTTATGGATCAATCGCTTCCAGAGTTTGGATGAGCGATCGCCCGAAACCTTTCCAGGCCATAACCGCAGCAGCAGGAACGGAAACATAGACCCGATTCAAGGAAAAGCCGCAAGTGCAATCCTTAAAATCTATGTTAAAGATTATGACACAAAGCGTTACATTGATCGCGGATTTAGCGATGGGGCGACTTGGGGGGAGTTGGTTTGCGGAAGGCCAGAATAATCAGAATAATGATGCCGATATTGATACAGACATCGGCCAAATTAAAAATGGGGAAGCGAATCAGCCGAAAGTCCAGGAAATCAACCACTTCGCCGCTCATGAAGCGATCGATGCCATTGCCCACCGCCCCCGCCAAAATGAAGCCATAGCCCATTTGCTCCAGGCGATTCATCGCGCCACCAAAGACCGCCAGTGCCGCCAAACCCAGACTGACCAGCAGCGACAGCCACCGCAGCCACTCCCCCTGACCCGCAAACAGGCTAAACGCGGCTCCCGGATTGGTGACAAAGGTAAAGTGAAAGACCCCTTCCCAGAGCGGCCAGGTTTCACCCAACTCAAAGGTTTGCACCACGATAAATTTGGTCACCTGATCCAGGATCAGGCCAATCAATGCCACGATCCAGAAGGTGGGATTCTTAAAAGTCATGCGGTTGCCGATACGGAACTAATAAAACATTACATGCCGTAGCGCATAGGAAACAACTGTCACCGCACAAACCACCGCCAAATGTCCCGGCAGGGGCAACAGCGAGTAATCTAGAAAGCTTTGCCCCAAGGACGAGGCTCCCGCCACCGACCAGTTGAGAGAATTGGCCGTGGTCAGATAGGTCATCCCCAGCGCATGAATGCAGGCTAACCCGGCCAGACAACTGAGCGCCAGATATTCCAACTTGGCAGGAAACCGGAAGGCCAACCAGCCACAGACCCAGGCTCCCGGAATAAACCCCAGCAAATAGCCAAAGCGGGGATTGAGGACATATTCCAGGCCGCCGCCCTGACTAAACACATTTGACCAGGAACTTAGTCCTAATAATAGATAGGCCACTTGGGCGATCGCCGCTGCATTCCGTCCGCCCAAACACCCGACCAGCAGCACGGCTCCAATCTGACAGGTCACCCCTAGCGAGTAAGCCTGAAGCCCCTGCTGTCCCCAACCGGGAATATACGCCTCCAACAGGGTGCCAGCAATGGTCAGGATCAGACCAATGATGGACCAGAGAATTTCGGCGGGAGGGGGGACTTTCAAGGGATGCCGTAGGGAGGGATAGGGAATCGGGAACCAGGGATGTAATCGGGGCATGGGGATGCAGCACTAATGTTTATTATCGCCAGACTGGCTGGGAGATCAAGCAGTTCGAGGGTTCACGTTGATGTGTCAACGCCCATCCATTTCTACCCAGAATCGATCGAGATTGCTTCACTAACCCAAGCAAACCCCACAGATTATACTGACTTCTCTCCGTATTTGATCGGAGCTAATTCGATTGGGGCTAATTTGATCGGCGCTAATTTGATCGGGGCTAATTAGATTGGCATTGATCTAAATTGATCCAATAGGTAATTAGGTAATCCAAATTGATCAAATTCGATTAGATCTTGATCTAATCGAATTTGATCAATGCTCTGAACGGCCATTAGAACAGGAAGTACCGCTGAGCCATGGGCAGAACGGTGGCGGGTTCACAGGTGAGGAGTTCACCGTCCGCCCGGACTTCGTAGGTTTCGGGGTTGACCTCAATGTGGGGGGTGGCATCGTTGAGCTTCATGTCGCGCTTGCTGAGTTGGCGGATGTTGCTGACGGCCACGGCAGTTTTTTGCAGGTTGAGTTGCTTGGGGATGCCGTGCTTGAGCGCCACTTTGGAGACAAAGGTCAGGGAGGTGGCGGTGCGGGCACCCCCGTAGCTGGCAAACATGGGGCGCATGTGGACGGGCTGGGGCGTGGGGATGCTGGCATTGGCATCGCCCATCTGCGCCCAGGCAATCAGGCCGCCCTTGAGGACAAGCTCGGGTTTGACACCGAAGGTCGCGGGTCGCCACAGGCAAAGATCAGCCAGTTTGCCCGGTTCGATGGAGCCGACATAGCTGGCAATGCCGTGGGTGATGGCTGGGTTGATGGTGTATTTTGCAATGTAGCGTTTGGCGCGGTAGTTGTCGTTGCGATCGCGCCCTTCCACTTCCGGTCTGCCTTCCCCAGGCGACAACCAGCCCCGCTGCACCTTCATTTTGTGCCCCGTCTGCCAGGTGCGGATAATTACCTCACCCACCCGTCCCATCGCCTGGGAATCGGAGGAAATGATGCTGAAGGCTCCCAGATCATGGAGGATATCTTCAGCGGCGATCGTCTCCCGGCGAATCCGAGATTCGGCAAAGGCCACATCTTCGGGGATGCCCCGGTCGAGATGGTGGCAGACCATGAGCATGTCGAGGTGTTCTTCTAAGGTATTCAGCGTGTAGGGACGGGTAGGGTTGGTGGAGGAGGGCAGAACATTGGCTTCACCGCAGACTTTGATGATGTCGGGGGCATGGCCGCCGCCTGCGCCTTCGGTGTGGTAGGTGTGGATGACGCGGTTTTTGAAGGCGGCGATCGTATCTTCGACAAAGCCCGATTCGTTGAGGGTGTCGGTGTGGATGGCGACCTGGACATCGTAATCTTCGGCCACACCCAGGCAAGTGTCGATGGTGGCTGGGGTGGTTCCCCAGTCTTCGTGGAGCTTCAGGCCGATCGCCCCAGCCTTCACCTGTTCTTCGAGTGCTTCCGGTCGGCCACTGTTGCCCTTGCCCAAAAAGCCCAGATTCATCGGGAATGCATCTGCCGCTTGCAGCATCCGGTAGAGGTTCCAAGGGCCTGGGGTGCAGGTGGTGGCGTTGGTTCCCGCCGCAGGTCCGGTGCCGCCGCCAATCATGGTGGTGATGCCTGATGCGATCGCCACTTCTATCTGCTGCGGACAAATAAAGTGAATATGGGTGTCAATGCCGCCTGCGGTGAGGATCATGCCTTCTCCGGCGATCGCCTCAGTCCCCGGTCCAATGACAATATTGACCTGGTCTTGGATATAGGGATTGCCGGCTTTGCCAATGGCAAAAATCTTGCCGTCCTTGATGCCCACATCCGCCTTGACAATGCCCCACCAGTCGAGAATCAGCGCATTGGTAATGACCACATCCACCGCCCCGTCTTCGTTGGAAATCGGCGATTGCCCCATGCCATCTCGAATCACCTTGCCGCCACCAAACTTCACCTCATCGCCGTAGGTGGTGTAGTCTTGCTCCACTTCAATGAATAGCTCGGTGTCGGCCAGTCGGATGCGATCGCCCACCGTTGGGCCAAAGGTTTCAGCATATGCCCGACGATCCATGCGGTAACTCATGTGTTTCCCCTTTCACTGGTGCGCTCAGCCCTTCATTATGCGGCAAATCTAAATTCCCACAAATCGAATTTGGCAAATGTTAACCCATATCACTTTTAAGGACTTAATGGCTCTAAAATTCAACTTCACCCCGATAATAAAATCAGTTTTGATAGTACGAAGATACCATCTTATGGGTCGCAGTTACAGCTATGCGGTTCTACAATCAATTTCATTAACCCCTTACATCTGAACCCCTTACATCTGTTGCAGCCATTGAATTAGCAAAAATCCGATTTATGACTCAAGATTCAACCCGACTCGATCGCATGGAAGCGATCGCCGCCGCCCTCCTGGGAGACTATCGCCACGACCGCGAAATGGCCTATTTCAGGAAATCTGTTGCCAATTCCCAACGACTCCATCAGTCAGAAATGGCCGAATTTAGACAATCCTTTGCCAATTCCCAAAGCATTCATGAGTCGGAAATGGCCGAATTTAGGCAATCCCTTGCCAATTCTCAAAGCATTCATGAGTTAGAAATGGCCGAATTCAGGCAATCCCTTGCCAATTCCCGACAAATCCATGAGGCAGAAATCGCCGAGATCCGGCAACTCATTGAGAGCAACGCCCGCACCATAGTTGCCAACGCGAACGAAACTGCTCTCCTCCGGACAGAACTGCGAGCAAATGTCGAAGATTTGGTGAGCCTGATC
>JALOOP010000578.1:3534-5368 GCA_025454315.1 Oculatellaceae cyanobacterium Prado106 | reverse complement strand
AGAAAGTCATTGCCACTGCCGCCCTCCAGGATGTCATTGTCCAGTCCCCCGTAGAGGCGATCGCCCTCCGTTCCCCCAGATAAAACATCCGCTCCATCCAGTCCGTTTAAAGTATCGCGCCCTTGTTCCCCATAAAGTTGGTCATTGCCCGAACCGCCCACGAGGATATCGGCATTGGAACCCCCGTTGATCTGGTCATTGCCACTGCCCCCGGCCAAGCTATCGGAATCCTCCAAGCCCAGGATGACATCATCCCCGCCCTTGCCATCAATGCCATTGGAATCCTGAGTCCCAATCAGCAGATCCCCCACCTCCGTGCCCGTCTGCACCGGGGCATAGGTAGAATCAGCAATGAGCACCACCGCACTCTGCAACGGGCTATTGACCTGCAACGCCACATCCACCCTTTTACGAGAAGGGCCATCTAAAACCGAAGCTCCCGGCGGTGGGTCTTCCTGAAAAGCATACACCTCCTGAGCAAAGCCGACATTGGGCGTATCAATCTGCCAGATCAACACATCATAGGCAAACCCATCCCGATCATCCGCGTTGTCCTGCCGGGGTCTGCCGTTGTTTTGCACATCGAGGGGAATGGCGCTCAAGCCCGTGACATCAATGGAGGCATTGCCGCCTTGCTCCGGGTCAAAGGTATCATAAACCCAGGGAGCCGGGAGCAGATAGTCCAATCGCTGACTGTCGTTGCGATTCGCAGTTCCCCGACCTCGGGGATTGGTGGGTTTCTTTTTCCGAGTCATTGCATTTTAAAGGTGAATGTGACGAGTTATACTTTATTCGGGAATAACATTTGAATGATGGATTGTTGGTTTTCTTAAGAAAAATTATTGTTCAATCGGCGCTGCTGAATTCAGATATAGAACGTTGTGTGGCGGCTGCGCTGCCACACAACGTTCTACATCCCTGAGCTGCAACCCCATTCAATCCAGCGATCTACTTTGATTGATCTTTCAATGCCAATCCCTCTAAACTCGGATAGTTGGATTACTCCCAATTATCCCGGTCGCCGAATAGATTTCAATTGATTTCAATTGATTTCATCAGCATAGAATTTTACTTCCGCCATGCCCATTACCCAGGCGGGTACTTGCGATCGCAATGTTTAATCCTGAATCGTTAATCCTGAATCGTTAATCCTGAATCGAAAAATAAGCAGGGAGGCATCATCTTCTGTAGGGGTATGACATGTCTAAAATAGTGCGAATTCTCTAGGATTTATGCATCACTTTAGGGTTGCCTTCCCAGTGGGATGCGATAGCGATAGCGTAACGCATTAAAGTCTGGAGGAACATGCGTTAGCGGTCAGTCATAGCAGTCGTCAATTAATATTCTCTCGAAGCTTCAGAATCCTAGAAATTGAATTCCTGCAAAATTGTAACTTGGAACACAACCGCCCTTGGGGGAAGCAGGCAGGATTGTATACAACTTCTAGAAGTCTTGTGACCAATACTGTTTACAAGCACGTTCGCTATTTACGTTGATCAGATCAGCTACGGTCTACAAAGCTGGCTGAAGACCAAATGGCAAATTTCAAGGTTAGACCGATCTGCTCCAAATCTAGAGTTCGTCTATATTTGAGGGCTTTCAGCTTTCTTCCGATTGAGTCCATCTTCTGATGTGCGGTTTGAAGGGTTGTGAGAATCCTATCTAGGGTTAGCTTTGCCCTGCTTAAGGATTTGCGATCGCCCTCCTCTGGCAACGTTTATCTCTCAATAAAACTGTTCTCTGAGTGAAACCGTTCTCTGAGTGAAACCGTTCTCTGAGTGAAACCGTTCTCTGAGTGAAACCGTTCTCTGAGTGAAACCGTTCTCTGAGTGAA
>JALOOP010000578.1:0-3511 GCA_025454315.1 Oculatellaceae cyanobacterium Prado106 | reverse complement strand
TGAAACCGTTCTCTGAGTGAAACCGTTCTCTGAGTGAAACCGTTCTCTGAGTGAAACCGTTCTCTGAGTGAAACCGTTCTCTGAGTGAAACCGTTCTCTCAATGAAACAATTCATTGTAGAGCAGTATTGATACGACTATATAGTTTACACAGGGCTATATATGGCTATGTAGGGCTACTTTTGTTCAATCAACATGACTAAAGAGACACGCATTGAACAGCCAGAAGAACAGGAAAAAGATGAAGATAAAATCTACGGAACGATTTACGAAGCGATCATGACTCAGCAACTTTCCCCCGGCTTCAAGCTAGGGGAAGATTCCCTAGCCGAAATTTTCAAGGTCAGTCGCGCCCGGATTCGCCGGGTTCTCTTACGGTTGTCTTACAGTCGTGTGGTCAACTTAGAACCAAACCGGGGCGCTTTTGTCGCCAGCCCTTCCCTTCAAGAAGCCAAGGAGGTGTTTGAAGCCCGTCGCATCATTGAAGCAGCCATTGTCCATACGGTCACCCGCACGATCGCCCCCGATCAAATCGCCCTCCTGGAAGATATCATTGCCTCCGAACAAATTGCCTGTGAACAGGGCGATCGCCCGACCGCCATCAAACTCGCGGGACAATTCCATCTCCTTTTAGCAGACATGGCCGGAAATCGCATCCTCAAAGAGTTACTACAAAACCTCGTCTCTCAGACTTCTTTGATCGTCACCCTGTATGAAGTCTCGGGCTTTCATCGCTGTACGGAAAATGGGCATCGGCAGTTGATTCAGGCGATCGCATCCGGCGCACCTGAGCAGGCTGAACAGGCCATGACTCAACATCTGATTGAGGTTGAGATGAGTTTAAACCTGAACCGATCGTTAAACCTGCCCGTTCGTCTCCAAGATATTTTGAAATCCCATAGAGCGTAACTCCAAGCATAACCGACTTATTCCCTATCCCTATTTCTAGAATGGCTTCAGGAATCTATTATGAGTTCTCTCTCTGTCAATCTGAATGCAGCTAGACTGGATATTCATGTTCGCGCATCTCCTGTGGCAGAGGATGCCGTTCAGCTTGGCTTTGATCATATCCCCGTGATTGATCTAGAGCCTGCGTTTGCACCGGACGGCAATCTTGCTGAAGTGGCTCAAGCCCTGGATAAAGCCTGCCGTGAAGTGGGATTTTTCTACATCAAAAACCATCACGTCGATCCTGAGATTATCGATCGCGCCCAGGCCGCAATGGTGGCTTTCTTTGACCTGCCCCTGGCCGAAAAGATGAAAGTCTATCTCAAAAACTCTCCCAACCATCGGGGTTACCTGCCCATGCAGGAACTCGCTTCCGGGGCATCGCTGCGGCTTGATATGCAAGAAGGCTATGAAATTGCCGAAGATTTGCCCGAGGATGATCCCGACTTTTTAGCGGGCAATAAAATGTTTGGGCCGAATGTCTACCCGGACAGCTTGCCTGAATTTCGACAGGCGTTTGATGCCTATTTTGAAGCGATCGCCCATCTTAGCCGAACCCTTTACCGAGTGATTGCGATCGCCCTCCATCTCCCCGCCGACTTCTTTGACGACAAACTCACCAAACCACTCAACCGCATTCGCCTGATTTGCTATCCTTCCCTATCCGAACCCTTTGATCCCCAGACCTTGAGCATTAACCCTCACACGGACTTTGAGATTTTCACCATTCTCTGGCAAAACAACGTGGCCGGTCTACAGGTTCTCAACCCCAGCGGACAATGGATTGCCGCCCCTCCTATTCCCGGCACCTTCGTGGTCAACATTGGCGATTTATTAGCCCGCTGGACGAATGATTTATATCTCTCAACCGTTCACCGAGTCATCAACCAGTCCGGTCAAATCCGTTATTCCATCCCCATGTTTTGCGGCCCCAATGCCGAAACCGAGATTCGCTGCTTTGACTCCTGCCAAACCCCAGAATCCCCTCCCAAATATGCGCCCGTGACAGCGGGAGACTGGACTTTGAAACGAGTCAATACCGTTTACCAGTATGACTCGTAGAGTTATCTAAGTAATCTTTTGTAGGATGTGTTAGCGATAGCGTAACGCATCAAAGACTTGAGGAAGATGCATTACGCTTCGCTAACGCATCCTACGTTTAATTAGACTTGAATACTACTCACCCTGGAGGATAGATCAATGCGCCTTTCTAGAAGTCGTCGTAAATTTCTGAAATTGGCCGGGGCGATCGCCAGCACCACCGTCGGCGCATCGCTGCTAAAAGGATGCGCCAACACGCCTAGTTCTAGCAGCAGTGCCCAACCTGCCCAAGCCTCTTCCCGACCCACCGTCCCTGAAGTCACCATTGCCCAAGGTACTGTTGCTTACACTAACCATGCCTGGACAATGCTACCGCAAAAACTGGGCTACCTGGCCGATGTTGGTATTAAACCCAAAACAGAAACCCCCCGAGTCCTGCTGGATCAACAGGTGGTGCCGCTAATTCAGAAAGGGGAAGTCGATTTCAACACTTTGTTCTTTGGCATCGTGGCTCAATCCCTGGATAAGGTCACCAATATTCGCCCTGTGCTGGTCTATAGTTTCTGGCAAGGAAACACCATTCTGGCCGCCCCCGATTCTCCCTACAAAACGGTAGATGACTTCATCGCAGAAGGGATGCCCTGGGACAAAGCCGCTGCCGCAACCATGGCACAACTGAAGGACAAGCAGCTCACCACCCAACCCAACCCCTCACAGGTTCCCTGGTTGGATATGGCCTTTGGCTTTGCCAATATGAAACGACAGGAAGCCAAACTGGTGGCTGTGGAAGATCCCAAGGCTGTGCAGTTGGGCTTGGCCAAGCAGGTTGACTTTGTGGCTCCCGGCGGAGCCGTGCAGATTTATCAGTTGCAGTACCAGCACAATTTCCGGTCGATCATGAGTACTCGTCAAATGATGAAGCACATGAAGGTTGAAACCAACTCACCCGTGAATAATGTGCTGAACTACGACACCGTCGTTTGCACCGAGGAATATCTCCAGTCCAACCGGGATACGGTGCTGCGCTATGTTTCGGCGCTATACCGCACCATGGAAACCATGTTTGGCTCCGAACAGGAGCAGACCTTCGTCAAATATGCGCCGTTTATCAATGCCAACACGGGGGCGGAGATGAATCCGGAATCCATCAAATTCATCTTCACAGAGCTAGATCCCTTCTTCCGCTGGCAAGATCAGGCGAAAGTTTACACCGACAAGAGCTTCCGGTTGCAGTATGAAAACCTCTACGGCTTCCACATCGAAAACTACATCAAAAATGGAACCCTGCCCAAACAGGATTACGATCTTGGAAAACTGTTTGCAGGCAAACAAATCTGGCAAGAATTGGCCGATTATCAAACCAAGTCCGATCAGTTCATTGCCAAGGCCAAAGCCGAAACCTTGAGCGCTGAGCGCAAGGAACTGTTTGACACGGGTCAGCGCTATTACGACATGATGGATTATTTGGACGCTTTTCGCTTTATGGAGGCCGCTTTTGCTTAGGATGATCCAAGCGATCGCCT
>JALOOP010000577.1 GCA_025454315.1 Oculatellaceae cyanobacterium Prado106 | reverse complement strand
AACAGGTGATCAAAGGCTTTGGGGAGGAATATGTGATTAACTTTGCCTAGACTTTTACACCATTCCTTAATTGGTAAAGATTTTTGCATAAGGACTTACAATTCGCTCCAACTCGCCTGTCAAAGCTCTTTCAAGGTATTGAATCTCTGTAGGAATCTCTACAGCAGATAAAATTTTAGGTGCTGGAATATAATCGCGCCACAAATCGTATTCTGAGATACAAAGAAAGTCTTAAAATCCCCAGTACGCTAACCGTTTGATGACACCTTAGTGATAAGACACCCTAGTGATGAGAGGAGGTGCGATCGCCCAGATCCACTCCCCCTTTTGATGTGATTAATGTGAGTGATCTACAATCTGCAAAATCAATTCCAAACTCTAAGCGCCAACCTGAACCCAACTCCCTCCATCTCCTATGCTAAAACGCCTCATTACCACCCTCCTGATCGCCTTGCTGGGTCTGACCGTGTGGCTATTGCCTGCCCCCGTTGCAGAAGCCGCTGGCTGTAGCTTGAGTGCGATCGTCTGGGAAGGCTACACCGATCCCTCCTTTACCCAAGAATTTGAGCAACTCACGGGCTGCACCGTCAAGGCCACCTACGCCGGATCAAGCGATGAAATGTTCGCCAAATTCCGCGCTGGACGAGGCCGCACCTACGATATCGTCTCGGCCTCCGGTGACATCACCGAACGCCTCTACAAAGCCGGACTGGTACAACCCATCGACACCACCAAACTAACCAATTTCGAGTCCATCTTTCACCCCTTCCAAAAAGCGGTCTGGAATAGCTTCGACGGCCAAGCCTACGGGGTCAGCTTCGCCTGGGGGCCGAATGTCCTGGTCTACGACACTCAGCAAGTCAAATCGGCTCCCAAATCCTGGGATGTCCTCTTTGACCCCCGCTATGCTGGAAAAATCTCCATCCCCGACAACCCCATGACGATCGCCGATGTCGCCCTCTGGCTCGGCAAACCCAACCCCTACGATCTCAGCGACGCAGACCTGGCCGAAGTCAAAGCCAAACTCCTGGAACTGCGCCCCAACATCCGCAAGTTCTGGACAACCGCAGGCGAACTGGCCAACCTCTTCCAATCGGGCGAAATCGTTCTCGCCCACGCTTGGCCGCTCACCTACACTCAACTCAGCCAAGCGGACTATCCCATTGGTTCCGTTAGCCCCAAAGGCAAACTCACCGGATGGACGGACTCCTGGATGATTTCCAAAAACTCTCCCAATGTCGATGCGGCCTATCAATGGATCGATTTCGTCCTCAGCGGCGATGGTCAAAAAGGTGTCATGGATGTGACGGGCTACTCCGGTGCAACCGAACTGGGAGTGGAAGCGATCGGGGCTGACCGTGCCAAACAACTCTTCATGGACGACCTGTCTCTCCACTCTGAAATCAACATGTGGCAGAGTGTCAAGAACTATGACCAGTGGGTGCAGTTGTGGAATGAAATCCGGAGCTAATCCCAATTTCGTATGAGGATGCAAATCATTGAAGCATCATCGACCTGCCGATGCGTTACGCTCCGCTAACGCATCCTGCGGTTTTATGCAGGTTCCCATCAATTTGGGATAAGGTCTAATCCTCTAGAGAGATGCCGAGCGATCGCAACTGTTCTGCCAATCGCTCGGCACGTAGTCTCTCTTGCTGGGCTAACTGCTCGGCCTGTTGCGCTTTTCGCTCAGCTTCTTCAGCTTTCTGTGCTGCTACTTCAGCTTCTTGCACTGCTGCTTCAGCCTTCTGCTCTGCTGCTTCGGCTTTCTGCTCTGCCGCCTCAGCCTTCAATACTGCGGCTTCCTCGGGAAGCAAAACAAGCTGCTGGTCAGCGTCATAGAAGCGTAACCACTGGGTTGTGGCATCGTCGATCGTCCCTTCCCAATTTCCCAACCAGAGGTTTAAACTCTGACACCATAGCCGACCTTGAGCATCGGGTTGAATCTCTTGATAGCGCTGACCTTCTCCTAGGTGCCAGCCTTGCAGCGATCGCCCATCATACGGGTCATAGACATAGTAATCTGCGGTCTTAAAGGTTCGCTCGTAAAGGTGCTTCTTTTCTCCCTGATCCACAGTGGCGGTACTTTCCGACATTAATTCAATAATCACATCCGGGTATTTGCCACCCTCATCCCAGATCGCCCAGTACTTGCGATCGCGATCGCGCTCCACATCCAAACAGACAAAGAAATCTGGCCCTCTAAACTCCCGGTTCTTGACTTGAGCCGAACTGTAATACAAAAACATATTCCCGCCCACAAAATAGTCGATTCGCTGGCTCCAATAATGAGCCAAACTGCGAATCAGCAAATTCATGGCAGAACGATGGCGCGGCGTTTCCAAGGGTTCACCATCCTCGTAAGGCAAATTGGACGGCGGCACTGGAAAGAAGCCCGGATCAAATTCCCGCTCAAATTCCTGCTCAGATTCTTGATTAGATTCCCGGTCAGATTCCGAGCCAAACTTTGACTCCAGCGCCAAGCCAGAATCAACCCCAGCACTCGGGTCAGAATCCGGCGAGGAAGTCGGTTGAGATTTGGCGACAGTCATTGAGAAATCCTCCAAACAGGCTCAACAGCTTTAGTTTATCCTACTGTCTAATCTCTCCCATCCTCTCCCGCCCCTCGCGCATGTCCCTTTCCTCCCGCCGCCCCGCCGCCAATCTTTATTCCTCCGGCCTCTACGCCACGCTGCTGCCGCCCCTGCTCTGGATGACAGCACTTTACTTTATCCCGATCGCCCTCCTCATCTCGTACAGCGTTTGGCACCTGGAATCGTTCGATATTATCAAAGAGTTTAGTTTGACGAATTTTCAAACGATTTTTAGCAATAGTGCTTATCGGACGGTGATGGTGCGGACTTTGGCGATCGCGCTTGGCGTGACGTTGATTGATGTGGCGATCGCTCTTCCTCTCAGTTTTTTTGTTGGGTGTTACGGCGGACGATATCGCGGGTTGCTGACCTTGCTAGTGATCCTTCCCCTCTGGTCAAGCTATCTCGTCCGCGTCTTCGCCTGGAAAATTATTCTGGGCTATAACGGCGTTCTCAACACCGCCTTAATGAGCCTAGGAATATTACAGCATCCTAGCTCCATTTTTCTCTACAACGCCTTCTCCACCATCCTCACCTTCGTCCATGTCTGGCTACCCTTCATGATTCTGCCCCTCATCACCGCCTTCGAGCGCCTCCCCCGCGACCTCCTCGAAGCCTCCGCCGACCTCAACGCCCCACCCCTGACCACCTTCCGCCGCGTCATCCTCCCCCTCGTCACCCCCGGCATCCTCGCAGGCTCCATCAATGTCTTCGCCCTCACCATGGGCGACTTCATCACCCCCAGCCTAGTCGGCAGCCCCCAAGGCATCCTACTCGGCAATGTCATCTCCTCCCAGTTCGGCGTCGCCTACAACTGGCCCCTCGGAGCCGCCTTTGCCCTTGTCGTCATGCTGATCGTATTTGGGGGATTGGCGATCGCACTTCGGCAAGGCGCGCTTGATTAGGGAGTGGGGAGTGGGGAGTGGGGAGTGGGGA
>JALOOP010000182.1 GCA_025454315.1 Oculatellaceae cyanobacterium Prado106 | reverse complement strand
TTTTTCGGCCAGAAAAACCTGGAGATGTCCTTGCAAGCGTCGTCGTTCGTCAGGAGTGAGCTGGTCGTAGAAGGGCAGATGGTTGGAGACAATGGACTGCTGTAGGGGCGAGAGGGGGCGGTGTTTGTGGCGATCGCGTCTCCAGCGAACCCAGGTCGGGTACAGCCCAATACCCAGCACAATTAGAAAAATAAAAAACAAGGCGACGATCGCGTTCATCTGACGTTTTTAGAAGAATCCTCAGTAAAGCTTTCTAAAAAGCTTTCTAAGATATGTTTAATTGCGATCGCACCCAATTCCAATCTTCATCGTGAAGATCGACCTTGGGTGGATGCTGATAATCAATCGCTAAATCTAGGGCGGCTTCTTCGTAGACTTGATCGAGTAATGCTTTGAGCGGAATCAGGGGTTCGCGATCGCCCATTTCTAAGGGCAAAGAAAATACGGGAATATAATCGCGGAGATTAAAAGGATAAAGGTCGGCTGCGGGACGACCAGAATCGCATCGGTGTAGATTCTCTTTTCTACGGCTGCTCGGTATTTGGGGGTGAGTTGGGGGTTGAGCGATCGCGCTAGCAGAACAATCAGCCAGGAATGAACCTCAACCCAGATTTCTGGATCTTCGAGGGAAGGATTCATTTCAGGAAAAGCGGGTTTCATGGCGATGGACTGCTGCGTAATTCTTAGGCTAGTATAGCAAGATTGACAATCTAAGTACAGTTTGACGAATGGGCGATCCGATTTAAGCGATCGCCTGATCTGAGATCTTGCACCTGTCTCATGAGTTATTGCCAGACTTGCCCGCGAATGAATTGCGGGCTAATCGACAAAACCCATTAAAATGGGTTGAAAAGCCTGTCTAGAGAGCCATCCGGCCTCCGCAGTCCATTTCAATGGACTTTGGGCTAATAGCCCGTGATTCATCTACGGGCGGGCTGAAAACGAAGCCGTTCCAAGCACTTGAGATTCACCAGCAGCAGAGGATTCTTGCAACTGGTGCAAGATCTGAGTGATCCCATCAAGGACTGGATTACTCACAAAAATGTAACCCCTTTCATGACCGAAGGAGTAGTTTGGTTCTGAGGGGAACTGGGTTACCTCCGAGGGGAACCGATGAACATCAGAGGGGAACTGGGTTACCTTCGAGGGGAACTGATGAACACCAGAAGGGAACTGGGTTACTGCGGTGGGAAGCTGGGTTACTGCGGCGGGGGAACTGATGAACACCAGAGGGGAACTGGGTTACTGCGGTGAGGGAACTGGGTTACTTCAGTGGAGAACTGGGTTACTGCGGTGAGGGAACTGATGAGGCCACGAGGAGAGCTGGGTTACTGCGGCGGGGGAACCGATGAAGCCACGAGGAGAACTGGGTTACTGCGGCGGGGGAACCGATCAGCCTCCAAGGGGAACTGGGTTACTTCAGTGGGGGAACCAATCAGCCTTCGAGGGGAACTGGGCTACTTTGGCGGGAACCCGAGAGCGATCAGATTTTTGTGTAAGCAAAATGACTTGCTCAAAATTCCGATGATGTAGAGCTTACGCGACTCTTACTCTGTCTCTCATTCCCCCTTGCAGTGCAGAATTCATGGTGATAGAGTCCCTACTATTTTCTGTGGGGAACTCCTTCCTCATTCAACAAATCGTTTGGGAATTGTTTGACAGCAATTGCCATGAGTTGATACTCCAACTGAGCTAAATGAGCCTCACCAAACTCCTTCCAGGCTCCAATGCTGCCAGACTCCCAGGCAGTGTCAAATAGAGGAACGCAGGACTCTATAACCTGATGCTTGTTACAAAATTCTTGCCATAGTTGAACGACCATCGCTGATTCCGATATTGAGACTAAGGGTGAAATGAACATTTGCTCTTGTCGTCTATTGTATGCATTCCGGAAGATTTTGAGCGATCGCATCACCTAGGCGCAAACCATCTAGATAGAGGTTCCAAGAGCGGAAGAAAGCAAGGTTTCGGCTCCGGAGAATCCTTGAGTGAAGGACACAGGGATCTTCAAGGATGATCCTATTGTTTGATGAAATGTTGCATTCCAATTCATGCGCGAACGAGTCTAGAGCGAAGCCATTCAGGTTCTTGAAGGATGAAACATGCGTCAGCAAAGCTTTTAGAATTCTCCAGCAATACCATGAATTGCAAGCTAACGACAAACCCATTAAAATAGCTATTCCCTCTTCCCCTTTCCCCTTGTCCCTTTCCCCTTTCCCCTTTCCCCCTACCTCCCCGCCCCATGACCAAAGACCTCCTCGCCGACGGCTACGAGCCATTTCTCCAAGAACTGAAGGAGAAGATTCGTCATGCCCAAACTCGGACTGCCTTTGCGGTGAATCGGAATCTGATTCTGCTGTACTGGCAAATTGGTCAAGGGATTTTGATCCGGCAGCAGCAACAGGGTTGGGGAGCTAAGGTGATTAGCCGTTTGGCACAGGATTTGCAGAAGGCGTTTCCCACGATGAAAGGGTTTTCTCGAACGAATTTGCTGTATATGCGATCGTTTGCCAGCGCCTACCCGGACGAGCAATTTGTCCAGCAGGTTGCTGGACAAATTCCCTGGTTTCACAACTGTATTCTGCTGGACAAAGTCAAGGATCTCGAAGAACGGCTCTGGTACATGGAGCAAACGATCGAGGAGAGTTGGAGCCGCAATGTCCTGGCGCAGCGTATTGAAAGCGGTCTATTTCAGCGGCAGGGACAAAGAGCGCTAACCAATTTTTCCCAAACGCTACCCCAGCCCCAATCTGATTTGGCTCAACAGGTTTTGCGCGATCCTTATAACTTCGACTTCCTCAGTCTGGGGCATGAAGCCCATGAGCGTGACCTGGAGACTGCCCTAATTCAACATATTCGGGAATTTTTATTGGAATTGGGCGTGGGCTTTGCCTTTGTAGGCAGCCAATATCCAATTCAAGTGAGCGGCAAGGAGTATCGGTTAGATCTTTTGTTTTATCACTATCGCCTCCACTGCTTTGTCGTCCTTGACCTGAAAACGGTGGATTTTGAACCGGAATACTCGGGCAAGATGAACTTCTATGTTTCTGCGGTGGATGATTTGATGAAAGGGTCAGGAGACAATCCGACGATCGGCATCATTCTGTGCAAAACCAAGGATCAAACCATCGTAGAATACGCGCTGAGGGATGTTAAAAAACCCATTGGCATTTCCACCTATCAACTCAAGGACGCACTTCCTGAACAACTCCAGGGTAGCTTACCCACCATTGAAGAGTTGGAGCTTCAGTTGAACACACTAACCCTAGAAGCCGATGACTGTTTGTAGTAAGGACATTTCCATGAAAGAAGATCACCTAGGGACTTTAGTCCTTACCACTGCGAGATAAGTTGACCGTTGAATTCCTGCGGGTTTGTCAGGACTGAAGTCCTGACTACAAGCCTGTTGTAAATAATTGGGCGATCGCAGGTTTCGTCACTTTGCCCATGACATTGCGCGGCAGTTCGGTAACCGTGATGACTCGACTGGGAACCTTGTAGTTCGCTAATTGAGTCTTTGCCCAATCGCGCAATTCTCCCACTGCAAACGGGCGATCGCCCCTCACCACCACTGCTGCACAGACCCGCTCTCCCCATTCCTCGTCCGCCACACCCACGACGGCACATTCTTGGATCTCAGGATGGGAAAGCAGCGTCCCCTCAATTTCTAAAGCAGAGACTTTGTAGCCTCCGGTTTTGATGATATCAACACTGATGCGTCCCAGGATGCGATAACGGTCTTGCTCTAGAACTGCCAGGTCACCCGTGCAGAACCAACCGTCACGAAAAGCTTTGGCGGTTGCTTCCGAGTTTTGCCAATATTCCAGGAAGACCGCTGGCCCCTTGACCTGGATTTCACCGGGCGTTTCCGCAGGCGCGATCGCCCCCTGATCATCCACCAACCGGACTTCCACTTGAGGCAGGGGCTGACCGACTGCACCCGCACAGCGCGATCCATGCAGCGGATTCGACAAAGCCATGCCAATCTCAGTCATGCCGTATCGCTCCAGGAGGAAATGACCGCTGATTTGCTGCCATTTCTCCAGCAGGGGGACAGGCAAAGCAGCAGAGCCCGAAACCATCAGACGCAGTGCAGCACAGCCTTCAGAGTAATGGGTTTGCAGGTCACTGGCCGCCGCTTCCCAAAACGCAATTAGCTTGGAATAGATTGTGGGAACTGCCATAAACAGCGTGAATTCGCCTGAACTGAGGTGTTGCCAGACGGTCTGAGCGTCGAATTTGGGCAGCATGTAGCAGGTTGCACCCGACCAGAGCGCACAGGTGAGGACATTGACAATGCCGTGGATATGGTGCAATGGAAGAACATGGAGGATGCGATCGCCATCTGTCCATTCCCAAGCTGTAACCAGGCTGGTCACCTGGGCTTCAAGGTTGCGATGGGTGATGACCACGCCTTTGGGTTTTCCGGTGGTACCACTGGTAAAAAGCATCAGGGCGCGGCGATCGCAGTCAATCTCAGGAAGTTCAAGGGTTGCACTGGAGGAAGCCAAAAGGTCTGAGATGAGGATCAGCGGCAGATCATGCAAAGTGGCGATCGGGCGCAGGAGATCTTCAAACTCAGGATGGGCAATAATCATCGAGCTATCGGCGTGGGTGATAGCGTACTCTAATTCGGGACGCGGGTGGGTGGTGCAAAGGGGAACCGCCAGCCCGCCTGCTCGCCAGATACCCCATTGAATCGCGACATAGGGATACCCAGACGGCAGCAGAAACGCAATGCGCTGTTCTTGCAGGTCGGCTGTATTCGCTTGCTGGAGAAGGGCAGCAGCAATCTGGGCAGAGTCTTGTAGGAGTTGGCGATAGCGGTAGGTGCCTTGGGGATCGGCGATCGCCACCGAATCGAGAAAGGCTTCAGCCCGCTGAATCAGGGAAAGGGTCACAGGATTGTCTCAAGGGGAAGGGGGAAGGGGGAAGGGAAAAGGCGAAAGGGAAAAGGCGAAAGGGAAAAGGCGAAAGGGAAAAGGCGAAAGGGAAAAGGCGGATGTTGTTGTAGGCTGTCCGAAGGGTACGCAGATGAACGCAGATGAATACAGCAAGGTAAAAGCATTGTACACTCATTAGCCCACCCAGGAAAATTCCCTGCAATTCCTTCCCAGATTGATCCAAAGATCCCCCTTTCCGCTTTCCCCTTTCCCCTTTCCCCTAGGTCGCGTCATCCATTCCGATTCTCTCGATAAATCGACAACTCATCCACGCGAATTTCAAAGAAGTCGAGCATCTCTGGAGTGGGGTAGATGCGGAGTTTAGCGTCTTGGGAGAATTTGGCCATTTCACTGCCGAGTGGCACAACCTGGTTAAGGACTTGCCAACTGATGGCGCGATCGGGACAGACAATGACAAGCAAGGCGACATTGGCCGTGGTGGTGATTGACCAGTCGCAGTCAGAGAGGAGGTACAACAGGTCAGGGTCGCACTGCTGTCGGAAGCGTTGTGTTAGAGAATGGTCGAGTTGGCGACGAAGGAGGCGATCGTCAATTTCTAGCTGTTGAGGAGGGCGATCGTCGGGATGTAGATTGAAGATGGGCATAGCGTCAGATACCTCGGTTTATTTAGTTGGGGTTTAAGCAGAAACCAGTTTAGGAGCGGTGGTTTGGCCGATGGCGATCGCATACAACACCGGGCGATCGCTACCCAGAAAGGCTTGGGTTTCATCATCGTAATAAGCACCAATGCCACTACAGCCGATGTTAAGTGCCGTTGCCGCCAGATAGATGCGATGTCCCACGATCCCGGCTTGCTGAAGAGCAACGCGGTAATTTCGACAAGCTGAGGTGATGAAGAATACCACGGCACAATCTCGGGCGATCGCCTGGTGAATACAAAGATACCCAGTCTGGGAATGAAATTCTCCCGGTTTTAGACAAAGGCTATGGTCATGAAACGGATACTGATAAAGCCCCGGTTCCAACCCCGCAACCCGATGCACCACCGCATAGATCTCCAGGTCTTCAGCGAGATCGCTGGGAATCGGCTGCTGAAACGCCTCACAAAGAGTCAGAAACGCCTCATGGCTGATGGGATTGGGATAAAACCGACGAGCCGATCGCCGCTGCAAAATCGCTTCCCGCCACTGATCAGAAGTAAAAGGAAAAGCAGATTGATAAAACAGAGAAGCATCCGCCCCCCCTACTCCCCACTCCCTACTCCCCACTCCCTCAAAAGTTTCTTGGTAAGCGCTCTCAATAAAGCGGTTGGGTTCAAAGTAGTCGGTGCCTGGAACCTGGGGGAGGGGCGATCGCAACCGACGCACTGCTTTAGGTCTGGTGGTTTGCTTGGGTTCCCCGACCACAACCATAGCGGTGGCAAATTCTTGGGTGTCAAAGCCCAAATCATCATTCAGCGCCAGTTGATCAAAGTCAAACTGGAGTTGATAGGGAAAATGGGACACATAAGCCGCAGCTTCGATCGCTCCCACCTGATGTCCACTGTCTAAAAAGCAATAGCGTAAGCTGCGATTTTTGTATTTCCAACTGGAGCGAAAATAGACGCAGGTAACCAGGAAGATGAAGCCCTGAATCAAGCGCTGATCGGCGAGATATCCCTCTAAACCGTCATCGATCAATTCGTAGAGAAGCGTTAGCCGTTCATGCTGTGGCTCAATGTGATAAAGACCGTCTAACAGCCCCTCCACGCCCCGAATCTGGACATAGAGTTCGGTCGGATAGAGCGCTCCAGCAGAGGGTTGAACTCGCAGGGCATGAACGCCATCACGATATTGTTTTTGATAGGTGATGGCACTGGTGAGGGCAAGGAAAGTGTGAATGGGATGATCCGCGTTGAGGGGAAAGCGGCGGAAAAAGTGGGGATAGGTTTTGAAGGCAGTCGGTTGGGTGCTGGCATCCACGTAGTTGGGATCAAGCTGCACTGAAATCAATGAATGCTTGGTTGCTTCGTGATATTCATTTTGGATCACGCTAGACGGCAACATGTTTAAGCATCCTGAGAATATCGAAGTTTGCAGCAAAATCGATCGCCCGGAAATCATCCAGGTTCTTCAGTTGGAAATCGGCACCCGCCGCAATCAGCGCCTGTACCATCTCTGTCTTTCCAGCAGAAGCAGCGTACATTAGGGCGGTTGCGCCGTTGTCGTTTTGATTATTGAGGTCAATGTTGGCTTGAGTTAATTCTTCTATGAGATCGTAGCGATCGCGAAAACAAGCAAACCAGAGGGCATTGTTGCCGTCATTATTTCTGGCATTGATCCAGGCTCCAGCTTGAATCAACGATCGCACCATCTCCAACTCGCCGTCTCGGGTCGCCTGCATGAGCGCGGTATCCCCATTAGAGCCAGGTTGCTCTAAGTCTTCAGGGTCAAACCCATGTGACTGCAACCAGGATTGCAGAGGGACAGGAAGGCGATCGGTTACAGGAGATTGACTCATGATTTTGCAGTAGGGATAAGTGCCGCCGACTCAAAGCCAGCGATTCCATTAGATAGGTGCTATAGATTCTTTGCTATAGATTTTCAGAGTGTAGCGGATCGGGTGGGGGGAGCGGCGATCGCCATTATGAAGTACTCAAAGTCTAGGATCAAGGCGATGAAAGAAGTTGAGATTGCGATCGGGTGGAGGGGTGAGATTTATTTGAAATTTTGCGCGCGCTAGACTTACCGCCAATGAATGATGCAGATGATGATCTTTTCCTTGGTGTCAAGTTGACAGCTCAGTACCAATGGCTGACATTAATGTAATTATTAACACATACACTTTAAGTAGATACGGATGAGGCTGGGATGTATGTTGTGGGGTAAACACCGTAAAACGCAGTGGGACAGCGTAATGTATCACAAAAGTGGGGAGGTGGGGAATGCTATAGAGAAAACGGAGATGAACAGAGAACCCATGGGACTATAGATGGTGAGAATATCAAACCATTGGGAACCTTAAGGGCGATTCCAATCCGTTTGGCTCTCTTCGACTTTAGCACTCATGGTCAATTCTATTCCCCTTCCAACGCTTTCATTCCCCGAGATTCCGGGATATCGGATTGTTGAGCAACTCTATCTTGGGTCTCGTACAGCAGTGTATCGGGCACTGCACAAGCCATCTCAGCGATCGGTCGTGATCAAGGTGCTGCGGCGTGAATCCCCCAGCTTGGCGGAACTCAATCAGTTTCGCAATCAGTATGCGATCGCCCAAACTCTCTTCATTCCCGGCGTTGTTCGACCTCTTAGCCTGGAATCCTTTGGCAATAGCTATGCCCTCGTCATGGAAGATTGGGGAGGTGTGGCGCTGGATCAATATGTCCGACAGCAGCCGCTGGATTTGAAGACGGTGTTGGCGATCGCTCTCCAAGTCGCCGAAATTCTCCATGATCTGCATCAAGCTCGGGTCATTCACAAGGACATTAAACCTGCCAATCTGCTGATTCACCCTGAGTCCCAGCAAATCAAGCTGATTGACTTCAGCATTGCCACTCTGCTGCCCAAAGAAACCCCAGAAATCAAGAACCCCAACGGACTGGAAGGAACCCTGGCCTACCTCGCGCCCGAGCAAACCGGACGGATGAATCGCAGCATTGACTATCGGGCGGATTTCTATGCGTTTGGCGTGACGCTGTATGAGTTGTTGACGGGCGTACTCCCGTTCCCCTCTACCGATCCGCTCGAACTGGTTCATTGTCACCTGGCTCAACTTCCCATTCCGCCTCACCAAATTAATCCAGCGTTGCCTTCAGTGTTGTCAGCCCTGGTGCTGAAACTGATGGCCAAGAATGCGGAAGATCGCTATCAGAGCGCTCTGGGTTTGCAATATGACCTGGAGCGGTGTTTTGTGCAGTGGCAAGAAACCCAGAGCATCCCTGATTTTGCCTTGGGACAGCGGGATATGGGCGATCGCTTTCTCATCCCCGAAAGGCTCTATGGGCGAGAAACCGAAGTTCAAATGCTCTTGAATGCCTTCGATCGAATCGCGGCTCCTCACAAGAACATTTCCGGGAATTCCCGGTCAGAACTGGTGCTGATTGCCGGATTTTCTGGCATTGGCAAAACGGCAGTCGTCAACGAAATCCACAAACCTGTCACCCGGCAGCATGGCTACTTCATCCAGGGCAAATTTGACCAACTGAATCGCAATATTCCCTTCTCTGCGTTTGTCCAAGCCTTTCGGAATTTGGTCAGGCAACTCCTCACCGAATCCAACCAGGCTTTGGCAAACTGGCGGGAGAAAATTAGGGCAGCATTGGGCGAAAATGGCCAGGTCATTCTCGATGTCATTCCCGAGTTAGTTCACATCATTGGGTCACAGCCAACGATCGCAGAACTAGCAGGCAGTGCGGCTCAGAATCGGTTTAACTTACTCTTTAGCCAATTTGTTCGGGTGTTTACCGCAAAAGAACATCCCCTGGTGATTTTCCTAGATGATCTCCAGTGGGCGGATGTCGCCTCTTTAAACCTGCTACAGTTTCTCATGGCGGACACAGAGTCCGGCTATTTGCTGATTCTAGGAGCCTACCGAGATAATGAGGTGTTTCCGGCTCATCCCCTGATGCAAACCCTCCACCATCTGCAAAGCCAAGGCACCCAAACCCATCTCTTACAATTAACCCCTTTAGATCCAGATACCATCACGCGGTTGGTTGAAGAAACCCTGCTCTGCCCAACCAAAATTGCGGCTCCTTTGTCTCAACTGGTGTATCAAAAAACACAGGGTAATCCCTTCTTTACGAATCAGTTTCTCAAAGGATTGCAAGAAGAAGGATACATTCAGTTCTCTCGCAATTTACGCCACTGGACTTACGATCTCACCCAAGTGCGACAGGTTGCGCTAACGGATGATGTCGTGGAATTTATGATTGAGCGATTGCGAAAACTCCCAGCAGCCACACAAGAGGTGATGAAGTTGGCCGCTTGTATTGGCAATCGCTTCGATTTAGGAACGTTGGCCTTGGTCTGTGAAGCTAGCCCGGATCGAGTCGCAGCAGATCTCTGGGAAGGGTTGCAGGAAGGCTTTGTGGTGCCCGAACAGGGAGGATACTCGGTTCTGCCCACGAACGATCGCCACGCTACCCTAGAAAGCCGAACCATCCTAGAGAGCCATGCCACCTTAGAGAACCAGGTGAGTTATCGGTTTCTCCACGATCGCGTCCAACAAGCCGCCTATGCCCTCATTCCAGAAGCCCAAAAGCAGCAAACCCATCTCAAAATTGGCCAGTTGTTGCTCCAGGGATTATCCCTACAAGAGCAGTCAGAACAGATCTTCAATCTCGTTCACCAACTCAACCTGGGTAAATCAGCAATGATCAGCCCAGAGCAAAAACAGCAGTTAGCCCAACTCAACAGGCAGGCAGGACAGAAAGCAAAGCTTTCAGCCGCCTATCAAGCAGCGCTGAGCTATTGTGCGATCGGGATTGAACTGCTTCCGAAAACAGCTTGGCAAGATGATTACGATTTGATGTACAACCTGTACCGCGATGGCGCAGAATCGGCCTATTTGTGCGGCCAGTTTGACCAGGCAGAAGCGATGTATGCGATCGCCCTATCCCATGCCCAAACGCCGCTCGATCAAGCCGTCATCTATCGCGTTCAGATGACGCAATACCAGCTTCAGGGACGCAATGCGGAAGCCATTATCATTCAACGCGACAGCTTAAAAATCCTGGGTTGGACATTGCCTCAAACTCCCGAAGAAATTCAAGCTAGCCTGGATGAGCAAATCCAACTCGTCAATCAATACCTGGCGCAGCACTCCATTGAATCGATTCTGACACTGCCCAAAATGCAAGACGATCGCATTGCAGAGATCCTACGCATTCTGCAAATTCTCCTCTACGCCGCTTGGCTCGATGGCCAAACCACGCTGGCACTGCTGGCGGTCGCAAAAATGACCACCCTCTCGCTTCAGTATGGCAACAGCGATATGTCGCCCTTTGGCTATGTCGGCTATGGATTGGTGGCCAATGCAATTCTCCAGGACGCGGCGATCGCCTACCAGTTCGGCAGCACCGCTGTAAAACTCTGCGACCAGTTCGACAATGCCGATGTTCAGAGCATGACCAACTTTCTGTTTGCCGCCGATGTCCATAGCTGGAGTCGTCCGCTGCAAGAAGCTGACCCTTATTACAACAATGCCTACCAATATGGCATGGAGGCCGGGAACTGGCTGACCGTTAGCTTCATGATGATGCAAAGCGGTTCTGACCGATTGACCTATGGTAAAAAACTGGAGGAATTGGATGCGATCGCCAAAGGTCACGCTGATTTCCTGCGACGGATCAAAAGCCTAGAAAACTTGGATGCTTTGACGGCAGGAGTGGTGCAGCCCATTCGCCATCTCTTGGGGTTAACCAAGACGCTCAACAGCTTTGACGATGACAGTTTCAACGAAGCTGAGTACCTGGAAAAGTACCGTCAAAATCCCTATTGTTTAGCTTGGCTCTATTCAGTCAAAATTCGCCATGCCTACCTGTTTGGCCAAATCGAAACCTATGTCGATCTGATTCCCCACCTCAGCATCATTGAACAAGTGGTTCCGACCCATTCCAAGGTTCCTTCCACAGTGTTCTATGTCATCCTCATGCACTTGAGCCTTTGGGAAAACACCCAGGATGAAGCTCAGCGTCAGTTTCATTGGCAAGCCATCCTCCCACTGGAAACCCAACTTCAGCAATGGCAGCAAGCTTGTCCCGCAAACCTTTACCATAAGTGTCTATTGATCCAAGCCGAGAAAGCTCGTCTAGACGGACAATATGCAGAAGCAGCGGATTATTATGAGGAGGCGATCGCCCAAGCCCAAACTCAGGGCTATCTCTACGAAGCAGCCCTAGCCAACGAACGAGCCGCCAAGTTCTATCGGGATTGGAACAAAGAAAAGATCGCCACTCTCTATCTGCAAGCTGCCCATCAAGGCTATGCTCACTGGGGCGCAAAGGCGAAAGTGGCTCAACTCGAACAAACCCACCCCCAACTATTTCTAGCTGCTGTCCACACTGGTTCCTTTGTTCCGTCCAACGAACTCACAACCTTCTCGCAAAACACCATCACCGCCGATCTCTCCCTTTCTTCGTTTAACTCCACCGCTGCTCAAAATCTGTGGTTGGATCTGCCCGCGATTATGAAGGCGGCACAGGCGATTTCGCAGGAAATGGAGCTAGAGAAACTGCTTGCGACTTTGGTGAAAATTGCGATCGTCAATGCGGGCGCTCAAGTGGGCTATTTCATCCTCAATCAGGCCGATCAATGGGTGGTGGTGGCTCAGGCTGACCCGACTCAGGCAAAAACCTTGCAACTCTCTTTTGATCAGTGCCAGAAAATTCCCCAAAGTCTGATTTACTCGGTGGCGCGTACCCAAGAAACCGCCGTTTTTGAGAACCTCAGCACCGTCTCCCAGTTTGCCGCTGACCCTTATGTGGTGAATCATCGACCTAAATCCGTCCTTTGTACACCCGTCAGTCAACAGGGCAAGCTCATTGGCATTCTCTATCTCGAAAATAGTGTGGCGATCGGCGCGTTTACCAAAGACCGCATCGAAATCCTCCAACTCCTCGCCAGTCAAGCCGCCATTTCGCTGGAAAACGCCCGCCTCTACCAGCAAACCGAAAGCTATTCCCGTAGCTTAGAAGCCGAAGTGGCACGAAAGACTGAATCCTTGAATCAGAAAGTCCAAGACCTGGAGCAAACCCTGAAGAAATTGCAGCAAGCTCAAGCCCAACTGGTGCAGAGTGAAAAAATGTCCTCTCTGGGACAACTGGTGGCAGGCGTTGCCCATGAAATCAACAATCCCGTCAACTTTATCCATGGCAATGTCAATCACCTGGCGCAGTACATGCAGGATCTCTTAGGATTGCTTCAGGCTTATCAGCAGCATTACCCTGAACCTCACCCAGCAGTGCAAGATTTAGTCACA
>JALOOP010000576.1 GCA_025454315.1 Oculatellaceae cyanobacterium Prado106 | reverse complement strand
CGGACAAGCCACCTGGGACGGCTGGGTACCCCCCATTCCAGGCCGCGATCGCATCGCCACCGAAGAAGCCGCCACCCTCGCCACCCTGGAGACGATCAAGCAAGCATTAATCACCTTAGCCGCCATTCCTGAACGACAACAGTACGCTGAAATCTCCGCCCAATTCAACGACCGTTTACAGGAAATGACACAGCGCCACCAACAGCGAAAAACACAGCGAGAATGCGATCGCCAACTCCTCTCCCAAACCGACTCAGGAGATACCTTAGCAACGAAACTCGAACAACTCAACCAACAAAGCCGCCTCGACGGCATCGAAAAACGCAACCTGAAACGCGACCGCGATCGCCAACTCACTCTCCTCCAACAACGCATCGCAGAAGCCGATCGCCAAATGCAAGCCCTCAAACGAGAACGACAAGAGCGATCGCGCCAACTCCAAACCCAAATGCACGCCAATTATCAGCTCATGAACTTCCTGGGAACCGCCGCCTCTCTCCAGGAACTTTGGCCGACTGGACTGCCCACCGGAACAGGCGACTGCTGCGCCCCCAAGCTCTTGCACTATGCCGCCACCCATCACCTGAAACCGCTCGCCCTAGCCGAATTCTGGTGGGGAGCCGCACAGCCCGGACGAGTTCCAGGACAGTTCTACGGCGCTTGTGCAGAACGCTGTCAGCCGATTATGGGGTTTCTGCTTTCGGGATTATCTCCTGTATCTCCTTTGCCGATTATCTATGAGGATGATTGGATCATTGTCGTCGATAAACCTGCGGGATTGCTGTCTGTTCCGGGACGGTCTAGCGATCGCCAAGATAGCGTTCTCACCCGTATCCAAAATCAGTATCCCGACTTGTTCATTCAAACCGTTCACCGACTGGATCAAGAAACGTCAGGATTGTTGATGTTGAGCCGCGATCGCCACACCCACCGCCATCTCTACCAACAGTTTCAGCAACGCCAGGTGAAGAAAATCTACGAAGCCCTTCTTGCCCATTCCATTGAACCCCAGGAAGGCCAAATTAATTTACCGCTGTGGAGTGATCCGAGCGATCGCCCCAAACAAAAAGTCGATGCTCAACGCGGTAAACCCAGCCTCACCCAATTTCGTCTCCTCTCTACCCCACCCTGTCGGATCGAATTTACGCCCATCACCGGACGAACTCATCAGCTTCGAGTCCATGCCCTAGAAGGATTAGGCGCTTGTATTTTGGGCGATCGGCTGTATGGAGATGGGAATGGGGGCGATCGCTTGTACTTACATGCTAAAGCATTACAGTTCCGTCATCCCGAGACTGGACAGATGCTAGAATTGCAATCAAAAGTCCCTTTCTGATGCTGCCTTTTCTCACGTCAAGCCTCGATTCGGGAAAGGACAGCCATAAAAGAGTGGAATGGTGTAGTCCTTGAACCGCAATGCCCCCGCAAGGCATAGTCCAACACGATCTTAGCCAGGAGATAATGACGGATGGAAATTCTGCTCAAGCCCGAACAGCAACAGTTTGTTCAAGCCCAAATAGCGTCTGGGAAATTTACGAACGCCGATGAGGTGGTTGATGTCGCATTTCGTTTGCTTGAAAAGTTAGGCAATGAGTATAGTCAGTGGATTGAAGAAACTCGGGAGAAAATTGATCTGGCGAGGGTAGAACTGGAACGAGGCGAGGGTTTAGACGGTGAAACGGTGGTGCATCAAATTCTAGATCGGTTTCAGCAAGCTCGTGAGGCTCAAAAATGAGCCGCTTCACGATTGCTCCCGTCGCGAGTCAGGATTTAGACCGCATCGCAGAGTACTTCCTAGAGCGAAACATAGATGCAGGAGAGCGACTTTTTCAGGAATTCAACCAGAAATGTCTCAATCTCGCTAGATTCCCAAACATGGGTCGAAGCTACGACCATATTAGACCTGACCTGAGAGGCTTACCCTTGAACGGATACATTATCTTCTATCAAACACGCAACGGAAGTGTTGAGATTCTAAGGATTGTCAATGCCCGTCAAGATCTAGAAGCTTTGTTTGCCTAGGCTTAATTCTGACGCCATGATCTACAGGCGTCTGGACTTACCAGTGGAGATCATTCCATCTCCCCCATCCCCTAGCCCTGGCGTTGGCAGCGGAGGCGGTACCGGAGGACGAACGCCGTTGTGGCCGTTGGCCGTGGGATGGCTGACCAGGTTACTTTCTCGGTAAGTTTCAGCCAGGGTTTCCAGGGCCCGTCTCACCTCCAGCCAATCGCCCCCATCTCCCGCATGACGAACGGCCACATCAATCAGGCTTTTGACGGCGATCGCTTGCTGCACATTAATCCGCTGCACGGTTTGTTGAGTCGCTTCATGTTCGGCGCGAATCTTGTCTGTGTTGGCACGTTCCGCATTCAGATTGGCCAGCATTCGTTCCTGCATATTGCTAAAAATGGCGCTGCCCACCGTACCCGCCACAATCGACATCGCCACCGATGCAAAAGCCGTCTCAGGCCGCAAAAACAGCATCGCAGGAGGAGCGATCGCCGCCCCAATCGACAGGTACGCCAACCCATGCCCCACCCGAGACAAAGGATGAATCCTCCGGCCATTCCGTCTCGCCTCCCGCTGCCAGACCGCCTGCATTTCGCGATCGCTCATCAACGCATACACCAACCCCCCAAAGGCTCCCGCCCCCAGACAAACCAACACTGTCCGCCAGAGTGGCCAACTCCACAAGTCCATCTGCCAGACCGTCTGATAGAAAGGCTCTGCTGACGGTTGAGGGGCGATCGCCCCCGATCCACTGGGACGGGCAGTCTGTGTAGGATTGACAGCAGGCACCCCCGGCAAAGGCGGCGGCGACGGCATCGTTTGAGCCTGTAGGGGTGGGACAGGTGCGTTTTGAGCCTGAGCAGACGGGGACTGCATGGCACTGATTCCCAAATTTGCGGCCAATACGAGTGTGGCGATTGTCCTCATCTGACGCTTGCTCATCCCAACCTCCAACAGTTTTCAGGGGTGTTTCTTGTGTTTTGGCGATCGCATCGAGCTTCCCCCAAGGGCGAATCCTCCATGCACCAGTCGGGGAGCATAACCACATTCCCAACCTAGTTACTTAGATCAGCTTGAATCGCGGCTATCCGGATCATTACGGAACTACGGAGAGAGGAAAATGGACATAAGGGCGAGATGTGGTTTTGCTAGTTCAGCCCCGCTTGTTCCATAGCGAACCAGAGATTGCTGCGCCGCTGATGCTGAGTTTGCCACTCTGCTAAAAGGGTTTGATAGCTTTTAGGAGAGAGTTCCTGGAGAGCCGCCATCCAGTTGGCATGGGGGGTGTAATCTGATTTGGCGGCAGACTCTGGTTTGGGCACAAAATTTTGCAGATGGGCTTTCCAGTAGTTCATCACCTGCTTGAGCAAATCAGCAGGCGCATACTGTTTCAGGTAGGCTTGTCGGGATTGGGAATCACGACTTGATAAAACCGAGGATATTGAGACTTGCCCTGGCTCTGAACTTCGGTCAAATCTCGGGTTAGAAGCTGCAACATCTCGTAGTTCTCACCCAGTTGATGCCGTGTTGTTGGGAGATGGGTGAGCCATTCAGTGATTTGCTGCTGAAACCAGGGAATTCCTTTTTGGGGATCTGCGATGCTCTCCATCAGCCAAAGTGCCCACCAGGACTGAACCGTTGTCCGTTCACCGTAGCCTCTCTCATGTGGGTTAGAGCGGCGATCGACATACTTTTGCCAAGATTTAAACAAGGTCTGATGGGTCGATTTCGACAGAGGAATCTCAGCAAATGCATCAAACATGGCTGACCAATTGAACCATTGTGCGATCGCCACTTGCTGAACAGCCAGAGCATTGGCCACTCCAGGTTTCCTCAGTCCTCGCGCGGTTTGCTGATAAAACTGCATGAGC
>JALOOP010000004.1 GCA_025454315.1 Oculatellaceae cyanobacterium Prado106 | reverse complement strand
GTCCGAGTCAACGGCGACACCAAGGTAGAACCCAACGAGAACTTCACCCTCGACATCATCCAATCCCTCAATGCCACCGTCACCAAGAAGACTGGCATCGCCACCATCACCAACGACGATCGCACCGCCACCACCAACCCCAATACGCCCCCCGTCCGAGACGACACCCTGCCCAACAACCCCAGCGCCACCCGCATCATCGTCGGCACCAACGGCAACGACACCCTCACCGGAACCCCCAACAATGACACCATTTTGGGCAACGACGGCAACGACAACATTCAAGCCAACGGCGGCGATGACCTGATCTTTGGCAGCAACGGCAACGATCGCCTCTTTGGCGGGGACGGCAACGACATCATCTTTGGCCGTGACGGCAGAGACTTCCTCGACGGCGGTACGGGCGACGATGTCCTCATCGGCGGCTTCCGCAACGATACGTTAATCGGCGGTGCAGGTCGCGATCTCTTCCAGTTCCGCCGTCGGCAACAGGGCATCGATCGCATCCGCGATTTCAGAGTCGGCGAAGATCGCATTGGTGTGGTTGGCAGCGAGTTCCGTTCCGGCCTCAAAGTCGGCACCCTCAAAGCCAGCCAGTTCCAGGTCGGCGAAAAAGCGATGGATGCCAGCGATCGCTACATCTACAACGCCAGCACCGGAGGCTTCTACTTCGACTCCGACGGCTCCGGCACCGCCCCCCAAATCCAACTCGCCCGCATGACACCCGGCCTCGCCCTAACCGCCCAAAGCATCTCCGTCATCACGATCTAACCTCGTTTCAACAACGCAATCTTGCAAGGGAGATGGACACAAAATCCATCTCCCTTTTCTATCACAGTCCAAATCACAAGAATGACAACAATACCGCCAACAGATCCCCAAGATCACCGTAGGGTGCGTGAAAACGCAGTGATAGCTTGCTTCTCACAGAGTACGTACCTAACCTATCAACGAAGCGAAGTGCGCGGACTCTACGTTCCACACCCCTTACAATTCCTCGTTATTTTGCTTCACTGAATTCATCATCGGCAGCATCCTGATTTAAGTTGACGAAGCATTCAAGTGGACGATATGCTTTTGGGGCGATCGCAATCAACAAGGAACGACCAACGTAGTCATGAGTCGGATTCTCTAACAACAATGGGTTCTTTGGGCGATCTGCATCCGATGTTGGCGATCGCCCTCCAATTGCGCGATCGAGGCCATTTCATCCGATTTGCAGTCCCCAAACATTCTCGTTCTACAATGAGGGAGGCAATGGCATCAAATTGGAGGATTCTATGGCTCACCTCGCTCAGCGTCGTCCCGAAAATGTCAGCGGCGAGTTCTACGTCGATTCCACCTGCATTGACTGCGACACCTGCCGCTGGATGGCTCCCGAAGTCTTCTTTGAAGTCGATGAACAGTCCGCCGTGCATCACCAACCCGCCAATGAAACCGAGCGACTGCGAGCCATGCAAGCCCTCCTAGCCTGCCCCACCGCCTCCATTGGCACCGTCGAAAAACCCATCGATATCCACCAGGTGCAAGCCAGCATTCCCATTCCCGTCACCGACGCTGTGTATCACTGTGGCTATCATGCCGAAAGTTCCTTTGGAGCCGCCAGCTATTTAATTGTCCGCCCCGAAGGCAATGTGCTGGTGGATTCACCCCGGTTTGCGCCCCCCTTGGTCAAACGACTCGAAGCGCTGGGTGGTGTGCGGTATCTCTATTTGACGCACCGGGATGATGTGGCCGATCATGCCAAGTTTCAGGCGCATTTTGGGTGCGATCGCATTCTCCACCAAGACGAAATCAACCGAGACACCCAATCGGTCGAAATTCAACTAACGGGTACTGAACCCTACTCACTCGCTGAGGATTTATTGATTATCCCCGTTCCCGGACACACCAAAGGACACACGGTTTTACTTTACAAAAACACGGTTCTATTCACTGGAGATCACCTGGCCTGGTCATCAGAACTGAACCATCTCTATGCATTTCGCGGTGCCTGCTGGTATTCCTGGAGTGAGTTGAAGCAATCCATGGCAAAGTTGGCGAACTATTCCTTTGAGTGGGTGTTGCCGGGGCATGGGCGGCGGTTTTATGGCGATCGCACCACCATGCAGCAGCAGATGCAGTTGTGTTTGAGCTGGATGGAGACGGTTTAAGAAGGGAGTGGGGAGTGGGGAGTGGGGAGTGGGGAGTGGGGAGTGGCAATGTAAATAATTGCATGGATTAGTGCAATTTTCTGAATTGTTATTAAGAATCAGGTTGGATTCGGAGCCTGACTGCAATAGGATCTAATTTTCTCTAAAGTGGGTCAGTGAAAGTTGGGGAGTTCATTGGCTAAGGTCTGACGTTTGGGCGATCGCAATTGACGCTGACTGGTTCTACTGATTTTCTTGGTTCATGTTCCTCAAGGATTTCATTGGGGCAATTCGCAGTATGATTTTGGACGAACCGTTCGATTCTTCCTGCTGTGTTTAATCACCCCCGCCATGAATCCCTCCTTCAATTCTCATGATCCTCCTGTGACGGTCTGTGTGCTGCGGCGAGTGAAGCCGGGATACGAAGCTGAGTTTGAAGAAATTATCACCGGAATCTGCAATGCGGCGATGCAATTTGAGGGTCATTTGGGAGTGAATATCTTTCGCCCCTACTCCCCACTCCCCACTCCCCACTCCCTATGAAAAGCCTCCTCCACCGCAAAAAACTACCTCGCTCCGTTCGTCGGATTGAAAATCGGGATGGGAAATTTGCGGTGGCGGATTTAGGAGCCTGGTATGTCTATTGGCGTGATCCTTATCATTTGATGTTGACGGTGCCTTGGTGGGGGTTCGTGGGCATTGTTTCGGGAGCCTATGTGCTGATTAATGTGATTTTTGCGATTCTCTTTCTGCTGGGTGGGGATGCCATTATTGGGGCGAAGCCCGGAGATTTCTGGGATGCGTTTTTCTTTAGTGTGCAGACGCTAGCTTCGATCGGCTACGGGGTGATGAGTCCCAAGACTTTCTATGCCCATACGATCGTCATGGTGGAGTCGATTGTCAGTTTATTGGCGATCGCCGTCGTCACCGGACTAGCTTTCGCTCGTTTTTCCAAGCCCACGGCGCGCATTATCTTTAGCGAAGTGGCGGTCGTGGAACGCTACAACGGCCTGGATACCCTGACCTTTCGAGCGGCCAACGGGCGGCATAACCAGATTGTGGAAGCTCAGGTGATGATGACCTTGCTGCGCGATGAGAAGACCCAGGAAGGTCACTTCATGCGGCGATTCTATGAGATGAAACTGGCACGCCATCGATCGCCCAGTTTTATTCTCACCTGGAGCATTATGCATCCCATCGATGAAGACAGCCCATTGTATGGAGAAACGCCCGAATCCCTGGCCAAAAGCCGCGCTCAAATTGTGATCTCGTTGACGGGACTTGATGAAACGGTGGCCTACACGATTCATTCTCGCCATGTCTATAGCGCCCAGGAAGTGCGCTGGGATCATCGGTTTATGGACATCATTCACAAGTCACCGAATGGCGATCGCTACCTAGACTACACCCATTTCCATCACACCCTGCCGCTGGAGGCGGTGGAGCGTTGGTGCAGCACTTCTGAGAGGGCATCCCTGGATCAGACGGGCTAAGAACCTATTGCAAATCCTGGAGCTAAGGACATTTCCATGAAAGAAAATCCCAGATTTTTTCTTAGGGATTACCTAAACTCTTTCGGGCGAATTCCAGGTGGCTTCAGCTTCGATCGCCCGTAACACCGCATCTAACAAGCCTGGAAACCGCACCTCTAAATCTTCTCTGCGAAGGGAATTAATGAGTTGAGTTCCTTCTTTGCGGGAATAAATCACGCCGGACTCCCGCAAGACTTTGAAATGGTGCGAGAGGGTGGACTTGGCGATCGCAGTTTTCGACAAGAGACAGCAAGGCTGGTCACCCTGGCGAGAGAGCTGCTGAACGATTTCTAGCCGCACCGGATCACCCAGTGCGTAGAGGACACTGGCCAAGGACAAATCTTTCTGATCGGGGTGATAAATCAGCCTCATGCTTGCATTATGCCATAGAAACCGCTATAGTTTAATTGTTCGAGTTTCTCGAACAATCGAATAAAGTTGAATCAAATCGCTCTTGAATCAAACTGTTCTTGAATCAAATTGCTCTCAAGCCAGCCAAACCCGCAACGATGAGAATCAAGTGCCTCATTTGACTTTCTCATTTGCCTGCCTCACTTTATGGAGTACAGCATGGAGTACAGCCGCATTTACCCACGATCCCAAAGATTGTTTTAAGGCGTTTTGTACGATTGTTAACTGAATTGTGATCCATGCGTGCCGGAACAATTTCGGTGAACAGTTGACAACAAACCACCTGGAAGGTGCAGCTTTGTTTTATAGTGAGGTACAAGATTATATTCCTCAATGGAGTTCGTGGCGCTGACCGGGCGTGGAATTTTGACCGGGAATTTTAACCGGAAAGTTTGACCGGGAGCTAGGCATTCCCTGGCAAGTCCCACCCCCGAGGAGCAATTTATCTCTTCAATTTATCTCTTCAACAAGGAGTTACCTGCATGTCTGCTGTTGCCCAAGTAACCGACAGTTCGTTTCAAACCGAAGTCCTCGACAGCGCTCTCCCTGTCCTGGTTGACTTCTGGGCACCCTGGTGTGGCCCTTGTCGGATGGTTGCTCCGGTGGTGGATGAGGTGGCAACCCAGTTCGACGGTCAACTCAAGGTCGTCAAGCTCAACACCGACGAAAACCCCGGTGTCGCCAGCCAGTTCGGCATCCGCAGCATCCCCACGCTGATTGTCTTCAAGGGCGGTCAAAAGGTGGATATGGTCGTTGGAGCCGTGCCCAAGTCCACCCTGGCCACCACGATCGAAAAGTACCTCTAATTTCTTTTGTTCATCTCGCTTGTTTGAAGGAGGTGCTGCACGAAATGTGCGGCACCTCTTTTAATATCTAGCTCGATGCAGCCGAGAGAATTCTAGATTGATATACTCAGTAAGAGAAAAATTCGGATTCACTCAAATTGGCTCATGCATGATACTGCTGGCAAATCCAAAAAGCCTTGCTGACGCAGGTTTTATGACTCAATCACCTGAACTGGCTGCGCTCCAAACCCGTCCGCGAATGAATTGCGGCCTAATAGGCAGAACCCATTAAAATGGGTTGAAAGGCATATCCAGCAAGCCTTTCAGACTCCGCAGCCCATTTGAATGGACTTTGGCTAATAGCCCGTGATTCATCGACGGGCGGGCTACAAACGAAGCCGATTCAAGCCCTTGAATTCGCCAGCAAAATCCTGGATTTCTGGACTAACAGGTTCATCAATCCAGGAAGCTCTCAGAAGGCTGAATCCAACAGATTGATTGTTGGATGAACGAGCAGTTGATCCGATCCTTGCGATCATTCAATCGATCCAAGGTTATTCATTGAATAAGCTCACCCCCATTTCAGGAGAAACACTATGCCCCTCGATGTGCCCACTGCAATCGCCCAACGCCGTTCCATCAAAACCTTCAAGCCCAACCCCATCAGCCCCGACACCCTGCAATATCTGCTCGAACTCACCGTCGCCGCCCCCAGCAGCTTCAACACCCAATCCTGGCGCATCATTCTGGTGCAGGACGAAGCCAAAAAAGCCGCCCTCGCCGAAGCCTCCTGGGGACAACAGCAGATTACCCAGGCACCCGTCACCGTTGTCTTTGCCGCCGATACCAGCGCTGGAGAAGGCGACCTGTCTGCCATTTACGAATCCGGCTTAGCCACCGGAGCCTGGACGGAAGCCACGGTCAACTACTTCAAATCCGCCATCCCCCAATTCCAAACCACCCTCGGCGAAAAACGCCGAGAATACGCCATCAAAGACGCTATCATCGCCGCCACCCACCTGATGCTGGCCGCCGAAAGCCTGGGACTGGCCACCTGCCCCATGAATGGCTGGATCGAAGAGAAGGTTAAAGCCGTGGTGGGATTGAGCGATCGCCCCGAAATAGCGATCGCCCTCCTCGTCCCCGTCGGTTATGCCGCCGAACCCCGAAAAAATCCTGGACGGCTGCCGTTGTCGGCTAATGTTTTTGTGGATCAGTTTGGAACTCCGTTTGGGGAGTAAAAAGAAGGGGAAAGGGGAAAGGGAAAAGGGGAAAGGGGGATCTTGGACTACTTCATAGAACTCATGGAATTCATGGAATAGATTCAAGGAGGAAGAACGGAGAACATTTCTACGGCTTCTTCAGGGATGCCTTCCAAAGACATCCCTTTCGCCCTTCCCCTTTCCCCTTTCGCCCTCTTCGCCCCTTCCCCTCTCCCACCGTCTCAACAAAATGACTCCCCTCCTAGCCCCCATCCAATCCGACACTTTTCGCAAAGTTTTTGACCTCAAAATTCGTGCTGATGATTATGCTGAAGAAACGGGCTACACCCTGAATCGTAAATTTTTGAATCTGCCCCAGTACCGGGGTGAGTTGGATCGATTGTTGGAATTGCGCGATCGCATTGAGGAAGTTTTGCCCTATGTTGACCTCTCCAGTGAAACCTCTCGGCGAGAAGTTCTCATCTCTCGGATTGTTTTAGAGTTGGTTCACTATACGAAGGCACAGCTTCGCATTGAGTATCCACTCAAGGTCACAGAGCAACTTCAAGGGTATTTAGACTACTTGCTAAGAACGCAAACTCACCTAATTGTCATTGAAGCCAAACGCCAAGATTTAGACTATGGGTTCACCCAACTAATCGCGAAAATGATCGCACTCGACCAATGGGATCGCAGCCCCGCACAACCCACTCTCTTGGGTGCAATCACCACCGGAACCCTTTGGCAATTTGGCTTGCTCGATCGCCAGTCTCGCCACATCGACCAAGGCTTAGAAAGCTATCGGGCTCCCGAAGACTTGAACGACCTGATGCGAATTTTAGTAGCTGCACTCTCACCTTTAGACCATTAGAGCGATCTGTTTTAATAAGGTGTACCTTTAAGTTGAACAGCTAATTTAACAGCCAGTCAAGTGCTTATTGATTTAGTGAAGTAGGAAGCGATACGGATGCACAAACCTCTTCTAAATCTCAATGATGTCCAAGTATCCATTCCACGGATTCTTGAGCAGATTTCCTATGTCAAGCTGATCATCCTATTTGGTTCTAGGGCAAGAGAAGACCATGATGAGACGAGTGATTGGGATATCGCGGTTCTCTACGATGAGGCACAACGAAAAGAAGTTGAAAGGGGCGGTTGGGATTGGCTTAGGGGTTGGTCAATTATTCAGCAAGAGCTAGATTTATCTGATGATGCCCTTGATGTGGTTGATTTGGGAAAATGCTCTAAGATTTTGGCTCATGCGATCGCCCGTGATGGCAAACTTCTCTATGAACGTGAACCTGGTGAATTCGATCGATTTAAACACCATGCATCAATGAATCAGGATCAGCTTAAAGCTTTCCGACAAGAAACGCGATCGGAGGTTCAGGCTTTTCTCAAGGAATGGGGTTTATGAAAAATTTTGAACCAGAATTGGTAAATGCTGAATTATTAGAGCTGGAAGAGTCTTTGCGATCGCCGAATATTCGCTTCCATCTCAGCTTCTACAAGTGCATCTAGTTCGGCTTGAAGGGAGAGTTCTAAGGAAGTGCCTTGGGCGATCGCGCATGAAATTGCACACTCGATTAGGTGACCAGCAGCATTTTCTCTGGTTTAACCTCGGTTGTGGCATTGCGATGTTTCTCGGACTTGACAAAGGTGTTCTCACCAGCAGTAATCGGGGTGTACTTGGGTGGATTCTCAGCGTTCCAACAACTGTCTAAACATTGAATGAGAGCGTCGTAGTTGGGTTGGTGGAAGAAAGCAATCGACTGTCGTCCCTTCGGGTATCCCTCATCTGTGGTGGGATTAGCAACTCGGTGCAGGGTGGATTTCCAGCGATCGTTTGTCCAACGCGCCATGAGGTCACCGATGTTGATGACGAATGCACTAGGAACCGGACGGACATCGATCCAGGTTTCATCTGGGGTGTAAATTTGCAGCCCTCCGGGAGCGTCATCGGAAGCGAGGATGGTAAGGCTGCCGTAATCGGTGTGGGCACCTGCGCGAAGCTGCCCCGGTTGGGGAGCGGTGGTTTGGGCGGGGTAGTGAAAGGAACCCATCTCGGAGACATGTTTGTTGATTTTGTCTGCAAAGAAGTCTTCGGGCAAATGCAGACCCAGGGCAAAGATTTGCATCAGGGTTGCAGCAAGGTTTTCCATGCGATGGAAGTAATCGCCCAACACGGCTTGGAAGCGCTGCGGATATTGGGGAAACTGATTTGGGGCAAAGAAATATCCAGCTTCGGGTGCCTGATAATAGGGATCATCTGCCTGTGCTTCAGCCGCCATCAGAAAAAACTCTTTAAGATCAGGTGGTGCAACCTGATCCAGGCTATAGGAAAGGGATTCGCCGCCTGCTGCGACATAGCCACGGGTAACTTGAGTGGGGGTGGCGATCGCCATTTTCGCCGCCAGGGGTAAATCAAAAAAAGCCGCAGAGACTTCAAACACACCCTGAATCACGGTTTCGGGAAGACCGTGGCCTGTAATCATGAAAAACCCGATCGTCTCACAGGCAATCGCAACCTGATGGGCAAGCTGTTGTTTAATCTGAGCAGATCCGGTGAAGAACGGGGCAATATCAATGATTGGGATAGAAAATCGATGCATCTTGGAATTCCTCAAATGATACTCAAAAGATGTCGAAAAGCTGAGGTGAAGAACTGTGGGGAGGATGGCAATCGCAATTTCAAGTGTGTGGTTCATAATGTAATGCTCCACACACTTGACGATTCTAATTTCTCAGCAGTGTGAATTCAGGTAAGCTGTGCGGAACCTGGACTAGACCTTATACACCACCCATTGCATCTTGGTGTAAGCAACCGGAGAAAACTTCTCCTTAAAGGCAAACAGACCGCTGGTTTCAGAACCACCCAAATTGAGATAGCGGTAGCCTGCTTTTTGGGCGATACGGCAGCATTCTACGATCAGGAACTCTGAGAGGTTGGGGAATTCCTGATGGAGCGTGATGCTGGCGTATAGACCGACCGTGTCCTCGCTGACGGGTTCCATGGCAAAGAACGCTGCGGCCTTGCCGCCAATGCGGAAGAGTTGCGAGAAATACATCTTGCCATTATTGCCGATTGGCGGGTAATGGATAATGTTGTCGTAGTCGGACACCTGGGAAATGTGGAGTTGTTTAATGTCGAGATAATCAAAGAACTGATTGACAATGTCATGGGCTTCAGCGGCATTTTCTTCTCCCAGGTCTTCCACCGTCACCTGATCGCCAAACTTCGATCGAAAATAGCGGTAGTTGGTTTTGAGGCCACTGCGCTGATGGATTTCGAGTTTGTTCAGCGTTGCGTTGACATCGAGGATTTGCTCTGCGAAGGTGTCATCTTCCTCCATCGCTTGGGCGTGCCAGGGATAGTCTTCAATGGGGGAAAAGCCAATCTGCAAAAGCTGGTCGCGTTCATCATCGGTGAGCTTTTTGACAAAAACCGGAACGCCGCTCAGTTCCAGCAAATGGCGCGACAGGCGAAGAATGCTTTCGGCATTGAATTCGCCCATGGGATTGACGACATGGAAGTGCCAGTTTCCGCCCAAAGAAAAGCGATTGCCAATGCCAATGCCGGCCAACATGCGTCCGTCAAAATACTTGAGTCCCAGGCGATCGGGACCTAACCCATTAGCTGCCTGACACACAAAGTAAAAGCTGTTGCCGTAGGTTTGGGTTTGGTCGAGCAACCGGAAATCTCGGAACAACTGACGATCTTTCCGGGTAATGTAGCTGACTCGCCCACCAAAGCGTTTGATCACCCGTTCGGCCAGTTTGTTTTTGTCCTCCAGACCACTGCTGTGGGTGGTGGGGCTTTCGGCTTGTTCCCACATGCAAAAGAACTGCTTGCGGTGGGCATCGGCCAAGGTAAAGTCCTGCAGGACGAGCGCCTGGGGAGTCGTACTCCAGAGAATCGTGGTCACCTTGTCAGCATAAACAAAAATCGTAGTGGGATTAAACAAATGTTCGGGAATCCAGCGGTGGAACGAGCGCGAATTTTGCAGGGAAAACGCATCCCCATAGCGAGTCAAAATGCGTGCTTGGATGCCCCATTCGGCCAACTCATGCCAGGTCTTGGCGGTGCCTTCTGGGTCAGCCGCCAGGAATCGGCTTTCCTCAATGCCGCTAATGTAGACCTCGCCGCCGTCATCCCCAAAGGTCCGCAGCACGTCCTGCAACACAATCTGAACAATGTTTTCTCCTTCTAGGGTAGAGATCAGCGTGGGCTTTTGTAATCCAATAACCATAAATGACGGTTCCTCTTCCTATGTGTGTGAGCCTGCGTGTGCCAGCGTTATGCTACAGACCATCACTTCCCTGAGTTGCATTGATTCAGAGAGTTGCATCAATTGGGAGAAAAGCTGAGGGAGACAGATTGCATCCATCTGCCCTCAACCGGGGGACACCTAATTGCATTACAAGATTCAGCAGCTAAACTGCAAAACTCTCGTAATGAGCGTTTTACCGTCCCAGCCACTCAATTGCAATTCAATCAAGCCGGAGATGCACCTTTCAATGCACCTGAATTCAAGCCTGTAGATACACCTTATACACGAATCAAAACCCCTCCGACTTGCTCAGCGAATAAATCGCCCAGCAAGGATGCTCAAGTTCGTTTACCCAAACATAGGGTTCGTGACCTTGAGCCAGAGGCCGCAGGGGCGGGGCGACCTCAAACCCAGCTTGCTCGAAGACAGCACGGTAGTCGCGATCGCTCCAGTAGTAGTCGTAGAGCACAATATCCGTACCCTGGATTGCGACTCGTGCCATATCCCCGGACTGGAGCGCTTGGTTCTCGGGGATGCGATTGCCAAACGAGTACCAGTCCTGGGTGTAGAATGCCTCTGTGGCGGTGACAATGATGACTTTTCCATGAGGTTTCAGAACCCGGTAGAGTTCTTGCATTAGGGTGATCATCTGTGCCATCGTGGCATATTCGAGCAAGACAAAACTTTGAAAAATTAGATCAAATCGTTGAGATGGAAAGGGCAAATCATCGCCTTCAATCAGTTGGTATTGCCCACTAGGATCGAGTTGTCCTGCTTCTGCTAGCATGTGGGGATTGACATCGATTCCCAGGGTTTCAAACCCTAAACTCCGCAAAAATCGGGTCGATCGCCCCGTTCCACAACCAAAGTCGAGGGCTGGTTTTCCCCAGAGTTGTCGATACTCAGCGGAGTGAGTGATCAGCTTTGCCACCGCATTGAAGGCTAAGAGATAGGTGCCTTCAATACCGATTTTGGAATATTCCTGCGAATGTTTCTGGTAATTGTGAGTTTGATGATCTTGGGACGCGGAAGCAAACATCACCTATCTCCTTAGAGACATGAAGAAAATATAAATTTCTAATCGCTAGTATTGCATGAAGCTATCGAATTTTGTCAAGCAAATATTGAGATGAATTGTCGTTGAATTGGAGGCTTGAGTGTGGCGATCGCAAATCCACAAAAGTTTTACCTGGTGGCGATCGCACCAGATTCAAAGAATATCAAAACAGTATCTCTACTATTCCTGAACGCACAGGTTTATCCAAGTTTCCATAGCAAAGCGATCGCCATTTCTAGAAGATCAAAACACTGGGTTTCGTTCCCTAAAAATCACAAAGAATTAGCCACAAAAACTATCGCGCATCAACCTTGGAATCCTTCACAGAGATTCAGGACAGAGATTCAGGATTGAACAGCGATCGCTCACTCTGGTAAACACTCAGAATTAACGGTATACACCCATGAATTCAACTCAATTAAACTGGTTCGCTTCCAGGTTTTCGCCCCCTAAATCCCTCAATTCTGCGGGACTTTGAAGGGTCATTGACTTCTCCCAAAAGGTTCGGCTCCCCCAAAGTTGGGGGCTGGGGGGCACGCAATCTAGGAGATTACCCATGCAAAATACTGGGTAAAACGCTGGGTAAAACGCTGGGTAAAACGCTGGGCAAAATGCTAGACAAAATACCGGGTAGATGTCTGATTGATCTCCTTTAGAAGCTTCATGCTTCTGAAAAGTATGGATAAAATGCGATCGCCACAACAAACTAGACCAATATCAATTAGCCTAAAACTTCGTCATACCAGCGATCGAACCGACAAACAGACTCAATCTCAACAGCGACTGAGAAACAGCGCAACGAAGACTTGAATAATCTAAGACCTGAATCTAAGACTTGAATCTAAGGCTTGCATCTAAGACTTGCATCTAAGGCTTGCATCTAAGGCTTGAACCGAACAGACCATCACACAGGGAAATTACGGCGAATCTTAAAGGTGACACACAGACGCTTTAAGATCTTTATCATTTTTTAATCATCTTCCACAATTTTACGGAGGTCATCCGTAGGAAAGTTCGATAGGTCGGTAGTGTGAAGAATCAGTGAAGAAGCAATAAGGCTCTAGGTGACGGTTTCGGTAAATCTACGGACTCTCTTAGCGGGCAGGAACTTCTAAACTAAATCCCGAAGATCCTGATGATCCGATCGCCATTCTGTTCCATGACCCAATCCAAGGGCTGATGAACTCTGACCCATTCCCTAGCCCAACTGAAGGTGTGAGTATGCCGCATTCCTTTGCGGTGTTTTGGCCAATTATCTTGCGTAAACTCTGCAAAACGACGACTCTGCTTCTAGATTCGCCGCTTGTCCTGCGATCGCCCCCATTCGCTATCCCGATCCTCAAAGTGTTTCTGCAAGCAGTTCCTGAGAATTTGTCAGGAGGTTGATCTAATTCATCCTAATTGCTGTAAACTTTTATGACAATTTTCCGAAATCGCCTGACGAGCGGTGCGAGCTATGGCACTTTTATTGAGCGGTATGCGTCAATTTGGAAAATCGCTTAGAAGATATGTTCTGCGATCGCTAATCCCAAGAAACAGTCAAGAACCAGTCAAGAACCAGTTCGTTTTCTCCATCTTGATGGGTGTGCCGCTCAAAACTGAATAAATCTTGTCTAAAATCTAACTGGCTAAAAATGGGCGATCGATTCAGGCGATCGGTTGGCTGCGGTTGCACTCAGGCGATCGTTCACAGTTACGATTTAATGCGCCATTCCTTCACCCAATCCCTGACTCTTCCTTGTCTCCCAGATCATTTTCCAGCCCCTTTCCCAGATTGCTTCTCAAAAAATTTATTCACCTTGTCATCACGTTGACTGGATCAAATTCTCGATGGGTTATTTAATGGTCAATGTTTCAGGTATCGGAATTTGACCAGAGAATAGCGCTGGAGTGGGTAGGGCAATCCTCCCGGTTCAATCCCAAAAACCCTGCTAGATTGCTTTCACGTCTAGTCCATATAGGATGGCACTGCTTCATACTCCTTAGAATCTTATTTTGGTTAGAGAACGAACAATTCTCGCTTTCAAAGCCGCATAAGATGCACAACGGTTCAATAGGCTGGGTTCGTGATTCGTCATCCATCTCCTTTGTCCCATCAATATCCTTTGTCTCATTAACGTCCTTTGTCCCATCAACATCCTTGTCCCATCAACGTCTTTGTCCCACAATATCCGTCACGCTATCTGTCACACCAATGCCCTTGACGATGCTCTAAACGCTATCTGAAATGGCAAAGCCCCTGAAAATCGCTCTAAGAAAAGGTGAACCTGTTTTGAGACTCCATTGGCTTTTACCGGGTCTAGTTAGCGTCTTCCTGCTTGCAACTCCCGCACGGGCGGGGCGGGTAGACTCCATGCAGTTTAATCCCTCCGAAAATCGGCTGGAATTCAACACCGATGAAGGGGTGCAGCCTCGTGCCCAGCTTCTGACCGATCCTTTGCAGTTGGTGATTGACCTGCCTGGAATTCAGGTCGGTTCCAACCCAGTGACCCAGGAGGGCGAAGGCGCGATTCAATCGATTCGCCTCGAACAGCTTGACCGCCAGACGGCTCGAATCATCGTCCAGTATCAACCGGGTTACACCATCGACCCACAGAGCATCCGCTTCCGGGGCATTTCCCCGACACAATGGACGGTTCAGCTCCCAGAACCCACCCGCAGCGACGCTAGCCGTCCTGCTTCCAGCACTTCTTCCAACACTTCTGCCAGCCGAACCAATCGAACGACTAGCAGTTCAACCAGCAGTTCAACGGACGATTCAACAGGCAGTTCGTCCCGCAACTCCAACGCTACTCGCCCCGCTTCAACAACAGCCACTGCGCCAACGAGCGCTTCCCAACAGGGCACAACTCAGGTTGAAAGCATCGAAGTGACCCGCGAAGGTATCTATGTGTGGACTAGCGGTGGTGCTGTCGCCTGGGATCGGAACCCGAGTCCGAGCCGCAATACCCTGGAAGTCAATATTGACAATGCCACCCTGTCTAACAATGTCGCTTCTGGGCGGATTTTTAATGTTGGACGGTATGGAGTTGAGCGTCTACAAGTCGAGCAACGGGATGCTCGGGGGCAATCCCGAGTCCGACTGACGCTGCGGCTCCAAGACGATGCCCCCGAGTTTGACATTCGCGCCAACGATGAAGATGGATTTGCCATTTACCAGGAGGCCAGCAGCTACAACCGGGTGCGTGCGTCTCTCACCCAGTCGCCGCCGATCGCCCGTCAAGCCGCCAGCTCAAACACCACGGCTACCGCCCCCTCTACCCGCGACCCCGAAGACAATTCCGAAGACAACAGCGTGGTCGATGTGCCGCCGCCGCGTTCTACCTCCAGAATCACCCCGCGCCGTCCTTCCCCACCTGCCACAACGACCGCTTCCCGCGATGCCCTCGAACAACTCCAGCGCCTAGGCTCTGAGTCACAGTCGGGTCGATCGAGTGCCCCGCTGCCCCAGGTGCGACAAGGCCAAATTGTCGTCGCGGTTGACCCCGGTCATGGGGGTGCTGATGTGGGTGCCGTGGGCATTGACGGGATTCGAGAAGCCGACATTGTGTTAGATATTGGCAAAAAGCTGGCAGAAATTCTGTCCCAGCAGGGTGTGCAGGTTGTGTTGACCCGCGATCGCGATGTCGAAATCGATCTCGAACCTCGCGTCTCCTATGCAGAACAGGTAAATGCTGATTTATTCGTCAGTGTCCATGCCAATGCCATCAACATGAGCCGCCCCGATGTCAATGGTTTAGAAACCTATTACTACTCCAGTGGCCAAGGCTTAGCCTCTGACATTCACCGCAGCATCCTCGATAGTATGGACATTCGCGATCGCGGTGTCCGCACTGCCCGATTCTATGTCCTGCGCCGCACCTCCATGCCCGCCGTCCTCGTGGAAGTCGGCTTTGTCACCGGAGCCGAAGACCAACGTCGTCTCAGCGACTCCGACTATCGCACCCAGATGGCACAGGCGATCGCCCGAGGTGTCTTGCAGTATATCCAGGACAACCTGACTTCTGGCCGATAAGTGGGGAGTGGGGAGTGGGGAGTGGGGAGTGGGGGATTTGTTGAAAGTTCTTGGCCTTTCCCTAAATTGAGTCAAGGTGTTTCTATGCTCTCATTGGCTTTGCTTCCATGATTTTCTCTTGAATGATGATCGACTCCTCCTGAGTAGGCTGGAGCGCATGAAGTCTAGAAGGGAAAAAACAACTGCAACTTTTGTGTACCCAGTAAGGTGTGTACCCAGTAAGGTGTGTACCCATTAAGGTGTGTACCCATTAAGGTGTGTACCCAGTAAGGCGACCTCTGCCAAAGAAAATAACAGCAAAAAAATCCCAGATTTGTTGCAGTGAGGCTTTATCACATCACCGCAAATCTGGGATTTTCTGGTTTGGAAAACACCGAACCCTATCGAAAAAGAGTAGGAACCCGAGAGCCATTGAAGGTTATTTGATTGCCCCCTACTCCCCACTCCCTACTCCCTACTCCCTTAAATCAAGTAGAGAAGAATAAACAGAACAATCCAGACGACATCGACAAAGTGCCAGTAGATCTCAGCCGCTTCCACACCAAAGTGATGCTCGTCGGAATAGTGGTTTTGCTGGAGCGATCGCCCCAACACCGCCAAAATCAAGCCCACCCCCAACAGCACATGGAGTCCGTGGAAGCCCGTCAACACATAAAAGGTGCTGGCATAGAGATTGGTCTTGAGGCCAAATTCTAAATGGCTGTACTCGTAAAGTTGTCCAGCCAGGAAGATGATGCCCATCAGAGCCGTGACGCCAAACCAAAGGCGCAGCCCTTTGACATTGTTTTGTTTGATGGCACTTTCTGCATTGTGAATCACAAAGCTACTGCCAATTAGAATCAGCGTATTCACCCCAGGCAGCAGTAACTCGCGCTCGGGAGTGCCCACGGGCGGCCATTCGGGGTAAACGGCGCGAAACGTCAGATAGGCCGCAAATAATCCCAGAAAGATCATGCTTTCTGCAACTAGAAAGACGATTAAGCCAAAGATCCGGTGATCGGGATGGGCTTCGTGGGAGTTGGCGATCGCACCCCCCGCATGATGATTCAGTTCTACCTGGGTTGGATCAACAATTGAGCCTTGCATAGGTCTTGGTTTGATTCCTTGAATGAAAGATGTTTGCAGGTGAAGGGCGCTATTGATAACTGGGTCATGGGTTATGGGTCATCTGAACCCCAAAGGCGCGACCACAACTCAAGAACCCATGACCATTCCAGAATCTACGATGAACCCGTCGCTGCCGCAGTCGTTTCCGCCATCGACTCTGAATGATGATTCATTCCATAGTCATAAGGCCCCGTTGTCAACACGGGCAGCACCTCAAAGTTTTCGATTTCGGGAGGCGAACTAGTCTGCCATTCCAATGTCAACGCCCGCCAGGGATTCTCCGATGCTTTCTCACCCTTCATCCAACTCCAGACGGCATTGAACAGAAAAGGCAGGGTGGAAACCGCCAGCACGTAAGCGCCCACGGTCGCGACCTGATTCAATGTGGTAAACCTGGGATCATAGAGAGCGACTCGACGATTCATCCCCAATAGACCCAGTTCATGCATCGGCATGAAGGTCAGGTTCATGCCAACGAAGGTGAGGACAAAGTGAACGATCCCTAACGGTTCATTCATCATGCGCCCGGTGATTTTGGGGAACCAGTGATAGATAGCGGCGTAGATGCCAAAGACACTGCCGCCAAACAAGACATAGTGCAGGTGAGCCACCACAAAGTAGGTATCGTGGACGTGAATATCAAAGGGCACAGAAGCCAGCATGACACCGCTAATGCCGCCGATGACAAACACAGCGATAAAGCCTAAGGCAAACAGCATCGGACTATTGAGGGCAATTTTGCCGCCCCACAAGGTCGCCAACCAGCCAAAAATCTTAATCCCGGTCGGCACCGCAATAATCATCGTGGTGATCATGAAGAACATCCGCAGCCAAGCCGGGGTGCCGCTCGTAAACATATGGTGTGCCCAGACAATTAATCCTAGGAAGGAGATTGCCAGACTGGAGTAGGCGATCGCCTGATAGCCAAAGATGGGTTTTCGAGCATGAACCGGAATCACCTCCGAAATCACGCCAAACAGCGGCAGCACCATAATGTAGACCGCCGGGTGGGAGTAGAACCAAAACATATGCTGATACACCACCGGGTCACCGCCGCCCGTGGGATTGAAGAAGGCGGTTCCCGCCAACAGATCAAACGCCAGCAGAATCAAAGCCCCTGCTAGCACCGGAGTGCCAATCAAAATCAGTCCAGAAGTGGCCAGCATTGCCCAGCAAAACAGCGGCATGTCATTCAACTTCATGCTGGGAACCCGCATCCGCAGAATCGTCGTGAGGAAGTTGAGTCCGCCCAAAATCGAGGAAGTCCCCGAAATTAACAGGCTAAAAATCCATAGCCCTTCACCGACTTTCCCGGTCATCAAACTCAGGGGCGGATAGGAAGTCCATCCCGCTTGGGGAGACTCTAAAAAGAAGCTAAGAACCAGCAGCAGCCCAGAAGGGGGAATCATCCAGAAGGCGACGGCGTTGAGTTTGGGGAAAGCCATATCCCGAGCGCCAATCATCAGCGGAATCAGGAAGTTGGCCAACCCTGCCCCTGCCGGAACGATCCAGAGGAAGATCATCACCGTGCCATGTAGGGTCAGCAGCCCATTGTAGGTTTCTGGGGTGACTAGATTGGGCGCGGGTGTGGCTAGCTCGGTACGAATCGCAGTCGCCAGTGCGCCCCCGATTAGGTAAAAGATAAACGAGGTGACGAGATACTGAATCCCAATCACTTTATGGTCAGTGTTAAAGGTGAAATACTGCCACCATTTCCATTGAGCGGTTGGGGCATGGGCAGGAACCGCCTCAGGTGCAGAAGTTGTAGAAATTTCGGTTTGCGTCATGTCTCCGTCCTAAGAATGCATTGCGCTCAGGGGCGCGGTTGTCGGGGTCGCGGTTGCTGGTGTTGCAGTTGTCGGTGTTGCAGTTGTCGGTGTCGCAGGCTGAACCTGATTGAGCAGCGAGTCATCAATGCCAAACTTCTGGGAAATTTGCTGACGAATCGGGTCTGGGGAAGTCGTTGCGCGATCGCCCATATTAGGGGTGGGGTCGGCGATCGCATCCAGGCTCGCCACCGTAGAAGTCTTAGCAGACTCTTGGGAGTCTTTTAGAGCCACTTGGGATTGCACCCACTGGTCATAGTCTTCCTGGGTTTGCACATAGAGACGGCTGACCATACCGCCGTGATAAGCCCCACAGAGTTCGGCGCAGACAATGGGATAGTCGCCCACTCGGCGCGGCACAAACCGCAGTTCTGAATCCTGTCCAGGAATCGTGTCCTGCTTCAGACGAAATTCAGGCAGCCAAAACGCATGGATCACATCCTGCGCCTTCAGGGTCAACTTCACATCTTTGTCCACGGGAATGTGGAGTTCACCACTGGTAATACCGCTCTCGGGATAGCTAAAAATCCAGGCATATTGCATTCCCAGGACATTCACGGTGACATCCGCAGGCTTGTTGGCCGTCTCGGGGGAAGCCCCAATGCCCAGCGCCACCGAGTGATGGTGATGATGGCGAGGGGCGTTGATCAGCGGCGCTGATGCGGTGTCAGAGGCCGTGTTGAAGGCTGCGTTTGACTCGCTGTCCGGCATCATCGCCACCTGCACCAGACCCGGATCATCCGAGGCTTCCGGGTCGAATCCGCCCATCGACTTGTAGACATCGAAGCTGTAAACGCTAATCACCAGAACAATCACTACGGGAATGGCCGTCCAGACGATCTCTAGCAGCACATTGCCCTCAATCGGTGGGCCGTCGGTTTCATCTCCAGCACGGCGACGAAATTTGAAAATGCTGAAGATCAACACGCCCTGTACCAGGAGAAAAATCCCCATACTGACGGTCATCATGGCGTTAAACAGGCCATCAACAGCAACAGCATCGTCAGAGGCTTGAACGGGCATCAACCCATGGTTTTGGCCGTACCAAAGGCTGATCAACGTTAAGGCGATGCCAGCGAGTAATGTAAGGATTTGGGAAGGAATGTTCACGGTTTACGTTTTTTTGAGGGAGTAGGGAGTGGGGAGTAGGGGAGTAGGGTTCTGAGTCGTTTTCTAAGTAGGGTTCTAAGTAAAGTTTTGAGTTAGGGGATGAGCGGCAAGCCGTAGGGTGAAGGGGGGATCAGGGAAATGATCGGTATCCCTGAACATCGCCAGCATAGCGAATCTTCTAACGAGGGTGTGTGGATGATTCGGTAGGGCTTGGGGCAGTGGATGCATCCGAAAGGGCTTTCAGGGGAAGTCTACTGCCGATAAAAGTCTGCTACTGATAAGGTTTGCTGCTGATCAATGAAGCTTTCGTGAGAAACCTACAGCGAAGAAGCTGTGATAGAAGAAGCTGCGATAACGGGCTGAACGAAATAACCCTAGACGAAATAACTGTATTAAACACGGGCTTTGCTGAACCTTATTTTAGGCAAAATGTTAGACAAATTTGAGTTAAGCAAATTCGGACAAAGCTGAACCGTTGAACATCTAAGTTAAAGGTTCAGATAAGTTAAAGGTTCAAAGGTCGTTAACGTTTAGCCGATTCGTCAGAGGATGAACCAGCACGAAACCGAAGAAAAACTTTACCCTGCTTAAATTTGCCCTGCCTAAAGTTTTAATGTCATAAACCTCGTAACCCATTGATCTAATCCAAATGAAATCTAATCCAAGATCTAATCTAAGAAAAGTCCAACCTTAAAACTGAACCACTCCCTTGCAGGATAGGCATCTCACCTATCCCTGGATCGAGATAGACAGAATGCCCGTCTCATAAATGGAGTCTGTTTCTTAACATTCTCTTAAGTGTTGATTCAAAAATCGCAATCCTCAGAAATCTCCAATAGTAAAACGGTTAACGATCGCTCAACATTCAATCGGATTGAATTTGATCCGATCCACTCCTTAAGGTAAACCATTGATAGATGACTGGGTGCGATCGCCCCTACCAAAACCCGATTTTTTAGTCTATTCCCAAAAAATTTAAGATTTGCTTTGGGATCGACATCCCGCATTGGGAGGATTTAAGTTACGGAGAACACATGCATTGAGGATTTTCGCTATGATTGCTCATAAATTCACCGATGAACGCTTCGTCCCTCTATGCCTTAGCAAATTTCTCATAAACTGTGTATAACGTTTGTATAACGGTTTATCGAAACATCTCGTTTTGTAACAACTCCTCTGTAATCGCATCTACCTTGTAACCCTGTCCCCATCAAAAGTTCACTCCCCAGAAGTTTATTTTTAGACAAAAATCTTTCAACACTCACCTCTCTGAAAAGCAGTCCACTGCAAAACAGGTATGACACTCAACGCTTCACATCAATTGATTCTCAGCAATCTATTTGCAATTCAACAGCCTGCAATATAGCAGCTATCCTCGCTATCCTTGAAGCGCTGTCTTTAAGACTGTCTTTAAAGGAATCTTTAAGACAATCTTTAAGGCAATGTCTTTAGGGTAATGTCTTTCACACACTGTTTTTGAAGGTGCTGCCTCCAATCTGTTGTCAGTCACCTGTACACACCACCCCATTCTTCATGTGCTTTTAGCATTCCTAAAGGAACTGCTCAAGAATGACTCAAGGATTGCTCAAGACTCTGAAGCGGTGCATCCTGTGTCTACCAGTTTTGGCGTAGTTTTACAATGGTTTGCCCTACAGCGGCTTGCTTTACAGCGGTTTGTTTGACAGCGGTTTTAAGCATACGATTCCAGGGACAACTGGGTCGCAATGTTGATGCTGTCCCGGTGCTGTTCCCATGTCGCCAAGATGCAATTTGGAGAATTTTCTAAAGCTTTGCCCTAGTTTCAGATTACGTCCCTTAAAGTATTGCCTAGAGCTTTGTTGATAATTTTCAAAAGGGTGTCGAACCCTACAAAATTCCTGTGACCAATCTTCCTAACTCTCCTGTTCCTCAAATATTCCAAGCCTTGCTGAGCCTAGATTTAGCCTTTGCCTGGAACCTCGCAAAGCAAAAAATGCTGATCGGTAGATGTTTCACGAGAATCGATCGTTTACCCTTTGGTCATACGCTCTTGGACGGTTCTCCTGGGCATCTCTTGAGCCTCTCTTGGGCAATGAGTTGACGAGCGATCGCCAATCAGAAGACTCGTGAGGAATCACAGTTGCTTTGAGCGGGTTGAGTGCGATCGCCAACCTCAAAAAGATAGTTATACAGACATCTACTTTGTACAAGCTATCTTTTTTTACAAGCTATCTTTGCCATCCTTCAGGAAAACCCGTGAAACAAGGCAAAAGGCAGTAAAGTCTCAGGAAATTATAGTTTTAATCGGAAATCCCTCCATATTCTTCAAAAATTAGTCACATTCAGGCTTAGGCAACCGATGATTCTAAACAATCTTCTCCAACTTCTTTCCCCATTTTCAGGAGGTCGTGCGAATGGCTAATCCCAGTATTCGCCCCGATCGCGAAGGCTTTTCCGCTGATTCCATGTCTGCGTCAATGACTGGCGCGTCCAACGCTGCCCCAGCGACCGCCAAAGCCACGCCCCAAGATCAGATTCGTCGATTGGTCTGGAAAATGGCCTTTGCCACCTGGCTGCTGATGGCGATCGGCAGCGCCACCCGCGTCATGGATGCCGGACTCGCCTGCCCCGATTGGCCGCTCTGCTACGGCACCCTCTTCCCCGCCCAGCAGATGAACCTCCAGGTCTTTCTAGAATGGTTTCACCGCCTGGATGCTAGCCTGATTGGCCTGATGGCGATCGCCCTCGTTGGCCTCTCCGTCTGGCACCGTCGCAGCCTCCCCCGTTGGACGCCCAAAGTAGCAGTCCTGGCACTGGCGCTGATCCTCTTCCAAGGCATCCTCGGCGGCCTCACCGTCACCCAACTACTGCGCTTCGACATCGTTACTGCACACCTGGGCACCGCCCTCGCCTTCTTCTCCACCCTCCTGGTCATGGGCACCCTGCTGCTCCCCTACAAAGGCACTGGCACCGTCGGCAAACTTCCCTGGATAGGACTCACCGCCGCCATTCTGGTCTATCTCCAAAGCCTCTCCGGTGCCCTAGTCGGCTCCCGCTGGGCGCTCCACCAATGCCTCGCCGGTGACCAACTCTGCATGGTGATGAACACCCACCTCATTGGCATCGTCCCCGCCACGATCGCCGCTCTCACCGTCGTCGTCATGGTCTTACGCACCCCCGCCCTCAACGCCGCCCTCCGCCAACTCGCCCACTGGTGCGGCCTACTCCTACTGGTGCAAATCCTCCTGGGCTTCTCCACCTTCCGCCTCCACCTCCAAATCGAACTCGTCACCGTCGCCCATCAAGCCGTCGGTGCCGCGCTCCTCGGAACCCTCGTTTGTTTCACCGTCCTGGCCTTGCGCGATCGCCATCTCGTCGAACAGCAAGCTTAGGGAGAAGGCGAAAGGGGAAAGGGAAAAGGGGAAAGGGTGAGCGTTGAATCAATTCTTAGAGAAATTTAAGAAACCTCCCTGTCCTCCCCCCGAATCACTTCCTAGGATTTCCTCCTGAATCCCTCCCCATCCCCCCACCTCCCTACTCCCCACTCCCCATCCCCCCACCTCCCCACTCCCCTCCCTCCCGTTTCACTCATCATGCAAGACACACTCTTCCCAACTCGTCATCACGACAACTTTCGGCAAATTGTTCAGAGCTATTGGCAACTCACCAAGCCGCGCATCATTATTCTGCTATTGGTTACCACCGCTGGCAGCATGTGGGTTGCAGGGCAAGGCGTGGTTGATCCTGTAGTGGCGATCGCAACCCTGGTCGGCGGCTGGCTTGCCTCGGCTTCTGCCAATGTGATCAACTGCTTCTACGATCGCGACATCGACTACGACATGGAGCGCACTCGCCACCGCCCCCTGCCCTCCGGTCGGATTCAACCTCGTGACGCGCTGATCTTTGCCTTTACCCTGGCGGCAATCTCGTTTAGTTTATTGACCGTCTTTGCCAACCTGCTCAGTGCTTCCCTAGCCATGTCCGGCATTGTCACCTATGTTTTGGTGTACACGCACTGGCTGAAGCGCCATAGCACCCAAAATATTGTCATTGGTGGAGCCGCAGGCGCTATTCCACCGCTCGTGGGCTGGGCGGCAGTCACCGGACATCTCGGTTGGCCGGCCTGGATCTATTTCCTCATTCTTTTCCTATGGACTCCGCCTCATTTCTGGGCACTGGCGTTGATGATCCGCAAAGACTACGAAAAAGTCGGCGTCCCCATGCTGCCTGTCATTGAAGGCGAAGTTCCCACCGCGCGCCAAATTTGGATCTACACACTGCTGCTCCTGCCCAGCACCTTTTTAATGGTCTATCCGCTGCATGTGCTGGGTGTTGTGTACAGCGCGATCGCCCTCGCCCTCGGCAGCGTCTTCCTTGTCAAAGCCTGGAACCTGCTGCAAACCCCGACTGATTTGGGATTGGCGCGATCGCTGTTCAAGTACTCCATTCTCTATATGATGTTGCTGTCCGCTGGCATGGCGATCGACAGCCTCCCGATTACCCACGAGATTACCCATGAGATTGTAGCGGCGATCGCCAACCATATAGCTTAAGAACTAAACACCAAAACCACTAGCCCTTCCCCAAGGCTTAAGCAGGACGAAAAACCTTTCTGAGCCTCTTCCCTCTTCGCCTCTGCGGTTTAACCCAAATCCCCCTCTCATCCCAAAAGCATTTACCCATCAATCAGTCTCCAGCGATAGGTAAATTTTAATACTAAGACCTAAGTCCCCGAACACCGAAACTTAGTATTAGAATACTTAATTACTCAAGTAACTACCCATGTCCTAGATATTGACTGAGGAGGGATATCGCCATGCCCCCTGCGATTTTGATTGACAAACTACAAAAACGATACGGCACCGTCGAAGCCGTCAAAGAAGTCTCGCTCCAGGTCGAACCGGGCGAAATCTTTGGCCTACTCGGCCCCAACGGCGCTGGCAAAACCACCACACTCCGCTGCCTCTGCACTCTGGCGCGCCCCGATGCAGGCCGCGTTGAGGTGTCCGGCATTTCCGTCCTCGACAACCCCAAGCTGGCGCGGCAGCGCCTCGGCTACGTCGCCCAAGAAGTCGCCCTCGACAAAGTTCTGACCGGGCGCGAACTCCTACAGCTCCAAGCCGCCCTCTACCATCTCCCCCGCACCCTCATCAAAGATCGCATCGAACAATCGATCGCGCTCCTGGGTCTACGCGACTGGGCGGACAAAAAAACGGGAACCTATTCCGGCGGCCTCAAAAAACGTCTAGATCTGGCCGCTGGACTCCTCCACAACCCCGATGTCCTCGTCCTTGACGAACCCACCGTCGGCCTCGATATCGAAAGCCGGGTCACCGTCTGGACTTTCCTCCGCCAACTCCGCGCCAGTGGCACCACCATTCTGATCACCAGCCACTACCTAGAAGAAGTCGATGCCCTAGCCGATCGCGTCGCCATTATCGATCAGGGCAAAGTCATCGCCTCCGGCACACCCGCTGCGCTCAAGGATGAAATTGGGGGCGATCGCGTCACCCTCCGCATCCGCGAGTTCACCCCCACCGACGAAGCCGAAACCGTCAAAACCCTCCTCCAGTCCCTCCCCTTCGTCCAGGAAGTGATCATCAATTCATCCCAAGGCAACTCCCTCAACCTAGTCGTCACCCCCCAAAGCGAAGCCCTGATGACCATCCAGCAAGCCCTCCAGCAAGCGGGTCTACCTACCTTCGGCATCTCCCAATCCCGCCCCAGCCTCGACGATGTCTACCTCGCCGCCACCGGCCAAACCATCCTCGACGCCGAACTCGCCGCCAGCAGTCGCCGCGATTTGAAGGCGGAGAAGAAGCAGAATATGAGGTAGGAAGGGGAAAGGGGAAAGGCGAAAGGCGAAAGGGGAAAGGCGAAAGGCGAAAGGCGAAAGGGGAAAGGCGAAAGGGGAAAGGGGAAAGGCGAAAGGCGAAAGGGGAAAGGCGAAAGGGGAAAGGCAAAGGTTTATGCTCATCTCCTCATCTCCCTACCTCCCCACTCCCCACTCCCCAAATAAAGTTTGGTACCAATTTCCCCTTTACCCGCTACTATAGAAAGGTTGTAAAAATCACCCCGTCCGGCCATGGCAGTCCCTAAGAAGAAAACCTCAAACGGCAAACGCGATCAACGCAAAGCAACTTGGAAGCGGAAGGCCGCTGTTGCTGCACAAAAAGCGCTCTCCCTCGGCAAATCCGTTCTAACGAACCGCTCCACCAGCTTTATTTATCCACAGGATGAAGAAGAGGAAGAGTAAGATTCGGATTGGGAATAGGTTAGCCTTCGGTCAATCTATTCGTAACTGTCTTTAATGGAAAGTCTTCAATGGAAATAGAGGATGGAGTGACCTTGAGCATGGGTCACTCCATCCTCTCTCCATATCTTTCCTTTGGCATTCTTCCTCGCGCTCCATCTTGCTTGAAAACGCTACAATTCAAGGAAATAAGGCGATCGCCCCATCCCCCCTAAAAGCTTACACAACCCCGTAGAGGCTTTATGATCGGTAAATTTTTCCAAAAGCCGGGAGCAGATCAACAACATCGAGTTCCCCCCGGCCAACATCTCGCCAGCGGCTTTCCAGTGCTGACCTATGGCCAAACCCCGGTCGTGAACCGCGACACCTGGGAATTCAAAGTTTGGGGACTAGCAACACCCAAAACCTTCACCTGGGACGACTTCATGGCCATGCCCCAGAACAACTTCACCGCCGATTTTCACTGCGTCACCACCTGGTCAAAACTAGATGTCCAATGGACAGGTGTCAAAGTCACCGACTTCCTCCAACATATTGAAGTTGACCCCAAAGCCGTCCATGTCATGGAGCATTGCTACGGTGGCTACACCACCAATATCTCCATGGATGACTTCATCCGAGAAGAAAACTTCTTCGCCCATACCCTCTTCGGCGAACCCCTCCCCCCTGAGCATGGCGGCCCCATGCGATCGGTTGTCCCCCACATCTACGCCTGGAAAAGCGCCAAGTGGATCAATGGCCTAGAATTTCTCGACCACCAGGAACTCGGCTTTTGGGAGCGCAACGGCTACCACCATCGTGGCGAACCTTGGGCAGAAGAACGCTACAGTTCCTAAACCCAGCCCCATTTTCAACAGACTATCCCCATCGAGTGCTGATTACTCGCGCTGAAACCGCCAAAGCTCATCCCCTTGACTCATCGTCAGGGATCTGTGGCTAAAAAAACGAACTATTCCCCCCACCCCAGCCCTTAGCATTTGCCCTTCAGCACTAGCCCCTCAGCACTCAGCACTTCTCCTTCCAGCGGCTATGAGTGAGTACCAGCACTATGAATTTCAGGCGATCGATCGCCCCCTAACTCGGGCAGAGCAATCCTATGTCAGAAGCTTGTCCAGTCGGGTCGAGCTAACTCCCACCAAAGCCGTTTTCGTTTATAACTATGGGGATTTTCCCGTGCAGCCGAAGCAAGTCGTCGAAAAATGCTTCGATGCCATGCTCTACCAGGCGAGTTTTGGCGTCCAGCAACTGATTCTTCGGTTTCCGCGATCGCTCATCAATCCCGCCGTCTTTGCCGCCTACCAAGTCCCCGAGTTTCTCACCGTCTCCTTCACCGAAGAGTTTGTTCTACTCGACATCGACATCTGCGAAGAAGAAGGCATGGGCTGGATTCGCGATGAAGACTGGTTGACCAAACTCGTTCCCCTCCGAGAAGAATTACTCCGAGGAGACTTTCGCCTCCTCTATCTGGCCTGGTTGATTGCCGCCCAAATTGAACTAGCAGGCGAAGATGAAACCATCCTGGAACCGCCTGTTCCCGCCAACCTCAGCAATCTCTCTGCGGGTCTTGAAGCCTTTGTCGATCTGTTTGGCCTCGACCAAGACCTGATTGAAGCCGCCGCAGAAGCGAGTCCGCTCCTAGATGAAACCGAAGAACCCCTAGATGAATGGGTAGCAGCCCTGCCCGAAGCCGAACGCAACGAATTCCTGGTACGGATCGCTCGGGGAGAACCCCATGTCGCAGGCCAATTGCTCAAACGCCTCCGCGAGGAATTTCAACCGCAGCCCATCCTCCAGTTCCCGCCACAACCCCAGCGATCGCTCGCCCAACTCCTCAATATCGCCGCCGACAAAGAAAAATACCGCAAAACCCGCGAACAGCAAGTCTCCCGACAAATCCGCATCGCCCAACTTGAATCTCTTGCATCCAAAGAAGCCATCATGTGGCAAGAGGTCAGCCGCCTGATCGAACTCAAACAAACCAAAGCCTACGAACAGGCGATCGAATATCTCATCGACCTGCGCGACCTCGCCGAACATCAAGGCCGCCTCGCCCAGTTCATCGAGCAAATCAAACAAATCCAACGAGACTACCAGAACTACCCCAGTTTTCTCACCCTCCTCAACCAGTCCGGCATCTTCAGAGGCTAACCTCAATCCCTGCGCCCTATTCCTGACCCTATTTTTTTGAATGCTGACCTCCGTCACCGTCTGGTATCTAGAAATGCTCCGCCCCGAGCAACTCCAGCCCACTCAATCGACTCACCCAGATTTCAAAATTGCACAGGCGATCGTCCCTTCCCCAGAATTCAGCCGATTCCTCTACACTAGCGTCGGCGGAGACTGGTACTGGCTCGATCGCCTCTCCTGGACGCGCGATCGCTGGCTCACCTATCTCGATCGCCCCCAAGTCCAAACCTGGGTCGCCTACCTCTCCGGCACCCCCATCGGCTATGTCGAACTGGAAGCCCAACCCGATCGCCAAGTCGAAATCGCCTACTTTGGCCTCCAAAAAGGCTTCACCGGCCAACGCTTCGGCGGCCATCTCCTCAGTGTCGGCATTGAAAAAGCTTGGGCAATGGACACCCAACGAGTCTGGGTTCACACCTGCTCCCTAGACGGTCCCTACGCCCTCAAAAACTACCAATCCCGAGGCTTCCAACTCTACGACCAAACCCAACACTCCGTCTCCCTACCCAGCCAACCCATCGACCCTTGGGAAGGTGCTTACCGCTAAGTCGTCAATAGAATATATCGTCTAAACCCAATTCACCCCCAAACTTTAAACCCAAGATTCCCCACCCCCAAGGCAATTTAGAAATGCCCCTCTGCGTCTGGTGCGCTTCCATAATTCACCCATCTGTATTGATCTCTGTATTGATCTAAGTGCCTCTGTGTTCATCGAATTTTTATCCGTGTTTCCCCTTTCCCCTTTCCCCTTTCCCCTTTTCCCTTTCCCCCTTCCCCTTCCCCTTCTCCTCAAGTCTTCGCCCCCCGATACCGCAACTGCTTCTTCACCTCAAACAACCGAGTGAACTTGGGAATATCCCCCCGATGCCCCAGCACAATCACCGTATCGCCCTGATCCAACTTCGTGGCATAGCCGGGATGCAGCATAATATCACCGCCCCGCTTTCGCAGCGCCACTACAATAAACGTCCCCTTGCCCCGCACCTCCAAATCCCCGATCGTCTTGCCCACCATCGGCGAATCATGGGGAATCTTCAGTTCATCCACCTGCACTTGAATTTGAGCCAGCAGCTCATTCAACCGAGCTTGCTCGTCATTCTGGCTCAAAAACTCCACCATATTCGGGTGGGTAATCAAATTCGACATCATCTGCCCACTAATCGTCGCAGGCGACACCACATGATCTGCCCCTGCTAACCGCAGTTTCTTCTCGGTCGAGGGCAACTCCCCCCGCGCCACAATCATTAGATTCGGGTTCAACCCCCTAGCCGTCAGCGTAATAAACACATTAATCGCATCATCCGGCAGCACCGTCGCCAAAACCCTAGCCCGCTGAATCCCCACCGCCTGCAAAACATCCTCATCGGTGGCATTCCCCTGATAGACCCGGAAGCCCATTTCCTCCGCCCCCAGAATCCGCTCCGAATTATTATCCACAATCACAAAGGACTCTTGTTCAGCCTCCAACCGCCGCGCCAAAATCAGACCAATACGGCCAAAGCCACAGATAATCGTGTGCCCCTGCAATTGCTCAATGTCTCGGGTCTTCTTGCGGCTATCCAACGCCCGATGCAGTTCACCCTCAGTCACCATTTGGACAATCCCTCCCACAATAAACGCAGCAGACACAACCCCAGCAATGATCACCAGCATCGTAAACACCCGCTGCAACGGAGAAACCGGACAAAATTCCCCATAGCCAATGCCAAAAATGGTAATCACCACCATATAAATGGCATCCAAAGGCGGACACCCAAACAAAATATAGCCAAAAGCCGCCCCCACCAGAGTGACGACGAAGATCATAGCCCCCGTAAAAATGCCCTGCCTTGGCGATCGCATACTTACCGCCTCTCTCTACTAAACTCAACATCGCCCCCGCGATCGCCCATTATCTCCAACCTACGCCAAAATAGATGTGCTGCAACCAACGGTTTTTGAGGGGAGTAGGGAGTGGGGAGTAGGGAGTAGGGGGGAAGGGGGGAAACTTGGACTCATTCATAGAATCAATTGGAGAGAGAGAATAGGAATATTTCTTCAGCCTTTTCAAGTATCCATTCAAAGAACCTCCCCACCTCCCCATTCCCCTATCTCCCCACCACCCCTACTCCCTACTCCCTATTCCCTACTCCCCACTCCCACAAATTTCCCTCCCTTCCACCAACTTGTGATAGCATAGTTAGCTGCGTATATTAATGAACTAGGAACCCATCAAGCTCATGGCACTGCTGCAAGAACGCAAACAAGAACTCATTTCTGAGTACCAAATCCACGAAACCGACACTGGATCTTCTGAAGTCCAGGTCGCCATGCTCACCGAGCGCATAAACAAGCTCAGCGCCCACCTCAAGACCAACAAAAAAGACCATGCCTCCCGTCGTGGCCTGCTCAAAATGATTGGTCAGCGCAAACGCCTCCTTGCCTACATCCAAAAGAAGAGCCAGGACGAGTACCGCGCCCTCATCACCCGTTTGGGTATTCGGGGCTAGGCCAACCTATGGTTCAGCCTGAAGCAGACCGTCCCAAGAACGAATCCGGGGCATCATCTGGGGCATCGGACGACGCTGCAACTCGTAAACCAATGCCCTTTGAGCCGTCTTCCAAAAAGAATACGGCCAAAAAAGACGCACCTAAGAAAGACGCACTTAGAAAAGATGCAGTCAAAAATGACACGGCCAAAAAGAATACTGTAAACAGTGCTTCTAAAAAGAACGCTGTAAATGCGGTAAATAGGGATGCGGCCCAAAAAGACACTCTGAAAAAAACGCCTAATTCCTCAGCGAAATCGGCTCCTGCGACCAAAACCACCTCGGATATCCCCGAGGCCGTCAGCCGTCGAATGATTCGCCGAATGGCCTTATTTTGTGGCATTCCCTCCGCTTTGGGCATGTCCACCTTCATCATCAGCTATCTCGTCGTCAGCCAAGATCTCTTCGCCCTCCCCACTTACGCCGTCCTTCTGGTCAGCCTGGGTTGGTTTGGACTAGGTGTTCTGGGACTCAGCTACGGTGTCCTCTCCTCCTCCTGGGAAGAAGACACCCCCGGCAGCAAACTAGGTCTCGAAGAATTCAAACTCAACTGGAGCCGCACCACCGCCGCATGGCGGGAAGGCACCCGCCAGCAAAGGCAGAGAAAGGGAGACTAGGCTTCCCCCAAGTTATTCCAATTCCAGAAAAACAAGACGCAAAGGGAATCCGAAAAAATCCTTCTGCGTCTTTTGCATTTCTATCGCGGAATCACTGGCGGAATCGAATACCCTCACAGCAACCCACAAAATCCCAAAAAATAAAAGACGCACAGGAAGTTTCCCCCCTCTGCGTCTGGTGCGTCTCTGCGGTCAAAATCAAGCCGCCGTCAACCCATAAGCCGACATCCGCATAATGTCACGCGTCGTAAACCCAATATTGCTCAAAGCCTCACCGTAGCTAATCATGAAGTCTTCCACGAGGGCTTCTTTTTCCATCCCCAGCACCTTGGCATCTTGCTCCACCTCATTCAGCATCCGCCAAACGATCGGCAAGTTTTGACGATTTGCAGCTTCCAATTCTTCCTTCGAGGCTTCAAAGTTTGCCTTCAGCCATTCCTCGCCAAAGTTGAGGTGCATGTACTCGTCTTTGACCACGCCTTCGGTGATCTTGCGCGCAAAATCATCTGCGACCGGAATGTAGATGTTGTAGGCCGAGATCGCAAAGCACTCAATGATCAGCGACTGAATTAGCAGACAGGTGACAATACGATTTTCCGCAGCCGCTTCCTGAAAGTTGCGGTGTAGATCGGCAAAGAAGACCTGGGCAAAGTCCATGTCTGGTGTCACGCTCAAATTTTTTCCACAAGCCTGAAAGCCTTTTTTGTGGCGATTTTCCATCTTGGACAGACCTAGCAATTGTTCGGCTTCGGGGGGGAGCAATTCAGCGAGTTTCTGATAGTTTTCATAAGCTTCCTGCTCGCCTTCGATTACAATGGCGTTGATCCGGCTGTAGGCATCCTTATAAGTCTCGCTTTGAAAATCAAGATCTGAGCTGATTGCAAGCTGCATAGGTTCTGTCGTCTCCTAAGTTAAGAACATGCCGATGAGATGAGCGTAATCCTGAGTATGACACAACGAAGAGTTTAGGGTCGGCACGCTAAAGTCTTCCCAAATTACACCCTACTGGGTTCAGGTGCTTAATTACAAGCTGTGATAGATAGTAATAGGCATAGACTTTCTTTTACTGCTCCACGGATAAGCACAGCAAATCCATTTTCCTCCCCATTTTCCTCCTCAGTCGGTATGACACCCACCACCCCCGATCGCCCCTTCACTTCCCCCTTCTCGGCTCAATCTGCGATCGCCCAATTCCTCACCTGGCTCAACCTCACCGCCCTTATCCTGGGCGCAGTTCTGGTGTTGCTGCCTTTGGCGATCGTCCTGTTCACCTCCCTGACCGCTGGGGGCATGGTTGCGGGAACCCCCATTGAAGGCACCCAAACCGGGGGCTGGACTTGGGCGAACTATCAAGCCGCTTGGCAGCGCGGCAGTTTTCTTTTAGCCTTTGCCAATTCCACCCTCGTGGCACTAGCCGTCACCGCCCTACAAATCCTCACCTCCGCCCTGGCAGGCTACGCCCTAGCGCGGTTCCAGTTCAAAGGACAGCAGGCCATTCTCCTCATCATTCTGGCCACCCTCATCATCCCCTTTCAGCTACTCGTCGTCCCCATTTTCCTGGTGCTCAAGTGGGGACACCTGATCAACACCTACGGAGCCTTGATTCTGCCGACCGCCGCCAATGGGTTTGGCATTTTCCTATTAAGACAATACTTTCAAACCATCCCGGTGGAACTGGAGGAGGCCGCAGCCCTAGACGGTGCCACTCGCTGGCAAATTCTCTGGCAGGTGATGCTGCCGCTTGCCCGTCCGGCCTTGCTGACGCTGTTTCTCTTCACCTTTACGGCTGAGTGGAACGACCTGTTTAAGCCCCTAGTCTTCACAACGCGCCCAGAACTCCGCACGGTTCAACTGGCCTTGGCGGAATTTCAGGAGCAGTTTACTAACGATTGGTCGCTGTTAATGGCCGCAGTGGTGATTACTACTCTGCCTGTGATTCTCTTGTTCCTGGTGAGTCAACGTCAGTTTATTCGGGGAATTGCCACAACCGGGGTAAAAAACTAAGCGGTTTAGATCACCGCGTAAAACTGGGTCAAACAAGGTTCCGATTCGATCTCGTGATGCCGCGCAAAACGGGGTCAAACAGACTTCCGATTCGATCGCGTGATGCTGTTTCTTTAAGAAGTGTATCTGTCTATTTCGGTTTGCCCATTGAATTGCGGCAAACATGCCAAGATCTGATTACTCTTAAAGGATGGATCTACCTCAAGGCTGTTGTACGCATTAAATCGCAATGTTACATCTATCTTGATCATCGCAATTCTTCTTTAGCATCTTAAATAAAGCACTACACTGAAATGACCCCTGCAAACGAATTCACCCAGTGTTTAAACCTCGCAAGAGCCTTAGACTTAATTACTTCTAGCCGTACCATTGCCGGAATTTTTTATGTCTACAATGCGGCTGGCCATGCCAAGCGTTGGGATAGCTTTGCGGCAGAATATCCTTTAGAGCGGTTGCAGGCCATGGTCAAAAGCCGTCTATAAGCAGCCCCATTTCCTGCCAGCCCCTGTCCGCCATGTACTCGCTTAATGTCAGCCCTTCTTGATCCATCTAGCCTCTGGAGCCTCTGGGTACCGATCGCCCTGCTGATGTTGATTTTCATCGCAGCAATTTACTTTGTCCGCGCTAGTATCAGGTAAAAGGTCAAAGCATTTCTAAAATTCACTGAAATCCATCGACCCATTCCCCCCAGACTCCCCCTAGACGCGCGCCTTCATGACCCTCTCCCTGGCTCAAAATGCGATCGCCCTCCTCATCGACTTAGCCGAACGAGGAGAGATTGACCCGTGGGATGTTCAGGTTGTGGAAGTTATCGATCGCTTCTTAAGTAAGCTCCAGCCGGTTCGCGTTAACGAAGAAGGGCGTGCCCCCTACGAAGCCGACCTGCTGCAATCGGGGCAGGCATTTTTGTATGCCTCCATGCTGCTGCTGCTGAAAGCGGACACTCTGGCGAGATTGGAGGCCGAAGCCACCGAAGAAGTCCCCTCTGAAGAATTTTTAGACGGCGAAAGCTTTCTCGATGCCCCGCTTCCTCTGAATCTGGAACGCCGGATTCGTCGCCGCGCCACTTCGCCCCCGGCGCAAAATCGTCGAGTCACGCTGCAAGAACTGATTGCCCAACTCAACGTTATGGCGGCGGCTGTGGCTGACCCCAAGCCTCAGCGGGGCACGATTCGTCGTCCCCGTCCTCAGTCCCGCACCCAGGCCATCCGTGCGATCGCCCAACTCGCCCACCAGGAAAACCTCTCCGAAGTGGCTGCTGCCCTCGATCAGTTTCTGGCGCTGCATTGGCAAGAAATTAACCAGGATCAGGAATGGTGCGAATTTGAAATTCTCCTGGAGATGTGGGTCAACTCTGAGCTTTATGACGAAATTGAAGGCAGCAACCAAGCTGACTCCAACCCCGAAGCGAAAAGCAGCAAACCTAAACCAAGCTCGTCCCCGCGATCGCCCGCCTCCTCCAACCTAGCAGCTTCGACGACTCCTTCAACCGTTGTTACACCTGCTACCACCCACGATCGCGTCGGTGTTTTTTGGGCATTGCTATTTCTCTCAGCACAATCTAAAGTCGAGCTGGCTCAGGAAACCTTTTATGAGGACTTGAAGGTTCGGAGTCTGAAACTGGATGAGTAATTTTTGAACCTAAAACATAATTCATTTGTACTATATCACAAAATGATTTCCTGCCAAGCCGTTGAGATATCCGTTAGACTAATCAGTATTGTGATTAAAATTAGCTTTCCTGATTGAATTTGGGGTTAGAGTCGCTTGTTCTGAGCGAGTGGGCACATTGTTCTATGTCTCTCTATGTCTCAATGTTCTATAGCAATCCAAAATGTCTATTGAAGGGCTAGGCGGGTTAAGTCCGCCCCTATCCCTTCAGCAAATATTTCAAAAATTAAATCGGAACGCTATAGGTTGCAGTGGAGGATGGGGCATGGTTTTATGACGGAATTGGCTGGATGAGGCACAATTGCCCCATGGAGTTTTTTCAGCAGCCTCAAAAATCTCCTGACACCCTCACCAATTTCCACCGTTTGGGACACTTGGGATGGGAGGTCTGGGTTGTATGGTGCAAATAGTCAGGTATTGATTAGGGTGCGATCGCATTTGATTTTCTACCTGTCTAGTCTCAATAGCTACACCTTAATGTCCTCAATCTTAATGTCCTCAATCTTAATGTCCACAATCTTAATGTCCACAATTGTTGCAAAGATGGGGGAAGTGGCTAGCCTAAAGGCATTTCAGGTTTGAGCATCGGGATGTCGGCTTGCATTTCCCCTCTAAATTCTGCAAAATTGTTGCGTTGTCATCAGCATGGTTAAAAAATTGTGAAAAACTAGAGGATGGTCTACAGCTAGAGAATTTTGAGCTAAAGGATTTTGGAGGCGATGCTGACCCCTATTGATGTCAATCAATTGCTCAAAGCTTGTCTAACCATTGATCACTGCTGAAAGTCCTACGAAGTGGCTGAATGGGCGATCGCTCATTCAAACGAAATCAAAAAAACAAGGGAAAGGTTAGGAATTCTATGAAAGCCATGATTCTGGCGGCTGGTAAGGGAACTCGGGTGCGACCCATTACGTACACCATCCCCAAGCCCATGATGCCCATCCTGCAAAAGCCAGTGATGGAATTCCTGGTTGAGTTGCTGCGGCAACATGGCTTTAATGAAATTATGGTCAATGTCAGCCACTTGGCCAACGAAATTGAAAGCTATTTCTGCGATGGTCAGCGGTTTGGCGTCCAGATCGCCTACTCCTTTGAAGGCCGTATTGTAGACGGCGAACTGGTCGGTGAAGCTCTTGGTTCCGCCGGAGGAATGCGCCGCATCCAGGACTTCTCCCCCTTCTTCGACGATACCTTTGTTGTTCTCTGCGGCGATGCCCTGATCGACCTGGATCTGACCGAAGCCGTCCGTAAACACCGGGAAAAAGGGTCGATCGCCACAGTCATCATGAAATCCGTCCCTCGCGAAGAAGTCTCCAGCTACGGTGTCGTCGTCACGGATGCAGAAGGCCGCATCCAAGCCTTTCAGGAAAAACCCCCGGTCGAAGAAGCCCTCAGCACCGACATCAACACCGGGATCTACATCTTTGAACCCGAGATTTTTAACTACATTCCCTCCGGCGTTGAGTACGACATCGGCAGCCAACTGTTTCCCAAGCTGGTGGAGAAAGGCGCGCCCTTCTACGGCATCTCCATGGAATTTGAGTGGGTCGATATTGGAAAAGTCCCCGACTACTGGCAGGCCATCCGCGACGTGATGAAGGGCAAGGTCAAAAATGTCCAAATTCCTGGCCATGAAATCGCCCCCGGCATCTACACCGGACTCAACGTCGATATCAACTGGGACAAAGTCCATGTCGAAGGCCCCATCTACATCGGCGGCATGACCCGTGTCGAAGACGGTGCCACCATCATCGGCCCCTCCATGATTGGCCCCAACTGCCACATCTGCCGCAACGCCACGGTCGATAACAGCGTCATTTTCCAATACTCCCGCCTCGGTGAAGGCGTTCGTTTGGTCGATAAGCTCGTCTTCGGTCGCCACTGTGTTGATAAAACCGGAGCCGCGATCGATGTCCAAGCCGCTGCCCTCGACTGGCTGATCACCGACACCCGCCACGACCTACCCGCCGTTCCCCCGGATGAGCATCGGGCGATCGCGGAGTTGCTGAGTATTAATGGACAGTAGATAAGAAGGGGAAAGGGAAAAGGGGAAAGGGGAAAGGGAGCGGATTGGAGGAATGGCTTAAAAGTTGGGTTGGGATGTTGTCTCGAACATCGATTGGGCATTGTGAATCAACATTGAAATGCAATGAACCCAATCCTCGGCTTTCTGATTATTGAGAGAACTAAGCCAGATCTTCGACATCCAGCCAGAGATCCCCCTTTCCCTTTTCCCCTTCCCCCTTTCCCCTACCTTCCCTTACGCCGACAAACTCAACACATAGGGCGTATTGTCGCTGTCGAAGTAGGGTGAAACCTCTACAAAATAGGTGCCTGCGGTCAGCGATCGCGTCAACGAAATACTGGCTCCATCAAACACTGAATTTTCCGTCCGAATCACATTGTTCAGGCTATCGCGCAGTTTTACCTGAATGCCATCTTCCAGGAGATTGCCGCCCACCCCGGTCAGGGTTAGGTTTAGCGTCCTGGGGCTGCCCAAGGTGAACTTGTAGAAATCGGAGGGGTCACCTGCGCCGACGAAATCTTGGAAGCTGGCGGGAATCGAACTGAGGCCAACGGTGCGAGCCGTGGCGGGTGTGTTGCCTGCGGAGTCTGCGATTGCCGCCGCACTTAAGGTCAGGTCATAATCCCCACCGCCATCTCTAAAGTAGGGGACGATCTCCACAAAATAGTTGCCAGCGGCCAGCGTTTGGGTGAATTCGATCGCATTGCCATCAAACACCGAAGACTCTGTTTCAATGACTTCATTGAGGCTGTTGCGAAGCTTCACCGAGATATTGCCAAACCTGTCGCCGTTTCTCAGCAATCCACCTGCCGCCCCCGTCAGCTTCAGGCTCAGCTTGGCACTGGGCGAACCCGGTTCCCCCACGGTAAAGCCATAGAAATCATTGCTGTCTTCTGAACCCACATAGTCCGACATCGTCATCGGGGAAGCACTCAGTGAACCTAGACTACGCGCCGTTCCAGGTGTATTCCCAGCAAAATCCGCAGGCGTGAGAGGCGTTGAATCATGCACCAAGCGATAGGCAGTCTGCTTGCCCCGCTTCAGCGTTGTCCGCAGCGTGTAGGTGCCAGCCGCCAAGTCTCCCAGGACAATCTGTTCGCTGCGTCTACCTGGATTCCGCGAGGCCGCAATCACAGTCCCACTGCTGTTGAGCAGTTCCAAATCCACATTGTTTTTGCGCTTAATACCGCTGAGATTGGCGTTAAAACTGCTACGCTTACTGAGATTAACGGTGAACGTATCCACCCGGTTCGTCCGCCGATTGAGCGAGTCCCGAATCGTCTGGGCAGCCCTGGAACGAGCGGACTGAGCAAAAGTCTGAGTACGTGAAGTAAGTTCTGACATAACCTTAAAATCCCAAAATCCAAGAGAGAGTGACTGAAATTCGCTACACTGCTCTATTGGTTGGAGGGTTAGGGTTTATTCAGAGGGTATGGAGTGGGGGAAGGGGGAAGGGGGGAAGGGGAAAGGGAAAAGGGAAAAGGGAAAAGGGAAAAGGGAAAAGGGGAAAGGGATTTTATTGATCTTGATTCTTGTCCTTTCCGCGACCGACTTCAATGCCCACAGGCTCATTGTTTCCCCCTTTCGCCTTTCGCCTTTCGCCTTTCCCCGGTTCTAACGCCCACAAACTCATGGTTTCCCCCTTTCCCCCTTTCCCCTTCCCCCTTCCCCGGTTCGGTAAAAGCTAAACAGGACGATTCATCACCGTGGCGCAAGTTGATTTAGAGAATGTCTACAAAAGTTTTTCCCAGCGATCGGGCAAGGGAAGCGTCCCGCAGTCGTCTGCGCCGGAAGAGCATCCAGCCGCTACCCAGGTGCTTCGGCGGATTAATCTCTCGATCGAGAACGGCGAGTTCATGGTGCTGGTCGGCCCTTCTGGCTGTGGCAAAAGCACCCTGCTGCGGTTGATTGCTGGGTTGGAAACCCTCACAGGCGGCAATATTCGAGTGGGCGATCGCCTCGTCAACACCCTCCCGCCCAAAGAGCGAGACATTGCCATGGTGTTCCAAAGCTACGCGCTCTACCCGCACATGACGGTCTACGACAATCTGGCCTTTGGATTGCGCCGTAGCGGTAAATGGGTTGAAGCGGAACAGAGCAACTGGATCGAAAAACTGATGGTAGGCAGCACCCGGCCTCTGCCCAGAAGATGGCGATATGAGTCGGAACAGGAACGGGCGATCGCCCACCGAGTCGGCACCATTGCCGAAATGCTACAAATCGACACCCTCCTCAATCGACTGCCCAAGCAGCTTTCTGGCGGCCAAAAGCAGCGGGTTGCTCTCGGTCGAGCTATGGCGCGCAATCCCCAGGTTTTCCTGATGGACGAACCGCTCTCCAACCTGGATGCCAAACTCCGCACCGAAACCCGCACCCAAATCGTCAATCTGCAAAAAAAACTGGGCATTACCACAATCTACGTCACCCATGACCAGACCGAAGCGATGACCATGGGCGATCGCATTGCCGTCATGAACGGCGGACAAATCCAACAAATCGCCCGTCCCCTGGAACTCTACAACCAACCCGCCAACCGCTTCGTCGCCGAGTTCATTGGTTCCCCGCCGATGAACTTCCTGCCCGTCCAAATCAAACTGCCCTCCCTCCTGCTGCACCCTCTCTTTCGCATCTCCCTCCCCGAAATTTGGGAGCTATCCCTGAAAAACTACGACGATCAGTTCGTCACCCTCGGCATCCGCCCCGAGCATCTGCACATCAGCGTCCCTGCCTCCAAAAATATCCCGGTGACCGTCGATCGCATCGAAGCCCTAGGCAGCGAAACCTACCTCACCGTCCGCCTCAGCGATGCCGACCAATATCCGGATGCTTCTCCCCCCCTGCAAGTCCGCATCGAATCCGATCGCCAGGTCAGCCTCGGCGAAACGCTTTGGCTTTCCATTACGCCTGAGAAAATTCATTTGTTTGATTTGGTGACGGAAGAAGCGATCGCGGCTCCTTAGAAATCAATAAAAATAAACTGTTTGGAGACAAGCTCTATGGCGATCGCTTGTTAAGATCACCACAAGCGTATTCCCAGGACTAACTATGACTTCGCTCCTGCCGTTGCCCCAAACCACGCTCTCCCAAAGAACCGAAGTCGTTTACCCTAGCTCGGACGGTGAACCTTTGGCAGAAACCTCTGTTCATATCGATGCCATTATTCATGCTGTCGTTGCCCTGCGGAACTACCTGGAAGGACAGCAAGCGATCGTCCTGGCCGATCAGTTTCTTTACTATGTCCAAGGCTTTCCCAAATTCCGCGTTGCGCCAGATATCATGGTCGTGTTCAACGTCCCGCCGGGAGCGCGAGACAACTATAAGGTCTGGGAAGAAGGACAGGTTCCCGCCGTGATCTTTGAGATGACTTCGGCAGGCACCCAGGAGCGAGACGAGGGAACCAAGAAAGATCTCTACGAAAGTCTCGACATCCCTGAATACTGGCAGTTCGACCCCAAAGGCGAATGGATTCCCGAAAAGCTGCGGGGCTATCGCTTGCAAGCAGGTTTATATGTACCCATCACAGACGGACGAAGCGACCCCCTGAAACTGCGGTTAACCGTGGAAGAGTCGCTAATCGGGTTCTATCGAGAGGACACTGGAGAAAAGCTGCTGGCTTCGGATGAACTAATCCAAGCCCTGCGGCAGGAAACTCTAGCCAGACAGGAAGCAGAAGCTTTGCTAGAGCAGGAGCGGGAACGGGCAGAGCGGGAGCGATCGCGAGCAGACCGTTTGGCAGCCAAGCTCCGGGAGTTGGGAGAAGATCCCGATCGCCTTTAGCTAGGTGGAAGGGTGGAAGGGTGGATGGGTGGATGGGTAAAGGATGCAGGAATGTTTGAAACACATGCACTTCTAGAAGGGGGACTCCTCTATCTTAAGGAGTCACAACCTTTCCCAAATCGCCTTCTAGCTTCACAGCTTGCATTCCTCCTACTTCAAATACTCATTTCAAGCGTAATCATTTCCCCCATTAGAAAGAAAAAGGATAAACGGGAAAAGAGTTACTTAGCAAAAAAAGAGCCAAATCGCGTCACCCATCCACCCATCCACCCATCCACCCATCCACCCTTTTCTCTCAAATCATCCATAACCTCGTGGGCAACAACCGCCCCAACTCCTGCTCCAACTGATGAGCCTGGTAATCATAAAGCTCCAATTCCATTTCCCCCGGTAACTGCTCCATCAATGCCCGAGCCTGCTCCAGGCTACAGCCTGCAATCCGAAACAATCGACTACTCGCTTCCTGTAAAATCGCTTGATTCAACGTTTGCTCAACCCGCAAGCGCCATCGGCGAGGGGGGAGCATGTCACCATGTTCAATTCTTCGCAGTCCGTTGATCGAAGAGAGAATGACGAGGCGATCGCCCTCCTCCAACACCCGTTCATCCGGCGGCAGCAGAAACCGACTGGGATCACCCTGGAGTGAGGGATGGTTTTCCTGATGCAGGATGGGAACCACGCTATACCCATAGGAAATCTGCGAGAGGAGCTTGCCAATCAGCGTATCTCCAGGGCGAATCAAATATTCGGTCACCAGAATCGTCTGGTTGTTGAGCCGAAACAAACTCAAAATATTTTCTCCAAAGGCCGCACCCGCAAACGCCTCCGCCGAGAGCGCATAGGCAGCTAGCGCTTTGGCATCCGGCAGCAGATTGCTCAGGTTGTCGCTAAACCGCTGATCGTAGGTTCGCACCACCAGACCAATTTCGCGCTGGAACTGCTGCGCCGCGTTCCGGGCTAGCAGAGCAATTTCCAGGTTCAGCATCTGGTCATCGGTGACCACAATAATGCTCTTTGCCCAAGCCAGATTAGCCTTTGGCAATTCTTGCAGCGGGTTGCCCAACAGGATCGGCATGGAGCTACGAGAAGCCAGATCCGTTTGCTCCGTGATGGCTACAAAGGGTTGACGGAAGGTTTGCAGCAGATCGGCAATGCGCTGCCCCAAGCGACCCACCCCCACCAGAACCACATGATTATGCTTGGGAATAGGCGGACGTTTACGCAAAAAGTCAAACCGAGAGGTAATCAAA
>JALOOP010000575.1 GCA_025454315.1 Oculatellaceae cyanobacterium Prado106 | reverse complement strand
AATCACAGACCGAGAAAATCGCTTGATTACAGAACTCCTTTTGAGGTATTCTATGCTAACAAATCAGGCACTGATGCACTTCAGATTTGAATTGGCCCAGCAAAAACAGTCTGCGATCGCCCATTCACAATCCAATCAGCCTGAAGAGATCTTTCGTCCGCTATTTTTAACCTATAGCGATCGCCTCGCCGATCGTGCCCGTACAGCGGTCAAAAGCATTTTGGCAAGCCATGTCCAGTATCTAGACCATCCCCAAACTCTGCTGGATGGCGATCGCCTAAAGGATTTCAATCAGTGTTTTCAACCGTTTCAGGCTTTTTTACGAGCGCAACTCTCTGACGAAGCGGTTGAAGCCTTTCCCCTAGACCAATACATATCGTTCCATCGCTTCAAGCAACTCTATGGCAAGGCGTTTCCCAAAGCCAAAGAAAGCGCTGAAATCTGCTGGCACGCCATCCGCACCTACATCAAAGGCTTTGGTTTTGCAGAAGATCGCCATGAATTTCTCTCCGTCACCGAATACCATAACGAAATTGCCGCATCCCATAAAAGCATTGCAGATGACCTGTTCAAGTTCATCCATAACAAGATTTGGAAGTGGTATCGGGAATTGCAAGAGAAACAGGGCTACTGGGATGATCAAGATTTGGTCAGAGCCGCGCTCAAGAGCATGAACACTCAGCCTAACCGGACTCGCTATGCAGCCATTTTTTGTGATGAAGCTCAAGACTTTACCTGCCTTGAGTTACAGGTGATTCTCCAGTTATCCATTTGGTCACAGTATCGCTTGCATCCTCCCGTGGGCAGTCTGCCCTTTGCCTTTGCCGGCGACCCGATGCAAACCTCAATCCCACCGGATTTAACTGGGAAAGTCTGCGCGCCAGTTTCTACGATCGCATTCTCGTCCCCCTCGATCCCAAAGCCGAGATCGGTCTATGTCGTTCTGACTTGCTATCGCTCAAAGAATTGCAGCAAAATTACCGTTCATCCCGTGCCGTGGTGCAATTTAGCAATGTCGTTCACCTCTGGCGCAAGCTGTTCTTTGGCCTCAAATCCCTAGAACCCCAACGCCCTTGGTGGACAGACCAGTTGGGAATTCCACCCCAGAAAGGAATCCTCTATGACAACCTGGTGATGAGTGAATCCCAAGACTTGGCCAAGGGAGATTTGATCTTTGTTTTGCCCTGTGATGAGGGCGGGGAAGTGGACTTTCTCAAGAACTCTGTTGAACTCAAATCGATCTTTCCCCAGGTCGCCAAGAACAAGCGTCCCTTCAATGTGTATAGCGCTATTGCGGTCAAGGGGATGCAGTTTTCTCAAGTTATTCTCTGTGGATTTGGGGAGTATTTTGCCCAGGAGTTTGGCACTCAAACCCTGGGAGCCTTTCCCCTAGGAAAACTAGATTTGAAACTGGAGTATTTTCTCAATAAACTCTATGTGGCGGCGACCCGCGCTGAAAAAGTATTGGGCATTATTGACACCCAGCAGGGCGATCGCTGTCTCTGGCAAGCGTCCAACGAAACACATCTGAGCAACTGGATTCAAAAATTACCCCTACAAAAGCAGCAGGACTGGCGGTCACAGACCAAGGCTCTATCCCGAAGCTTCAGTAAAAAGACCTTTGAGCAGGGTAATCCCTTAGAAATTGCCCAAGTCTTCCTCCGAGATGGCCTGGAGCAACACAACTTAGACTTCCTGGAAACAGCAGCGTACTTCTACGATCGCGCCCAACAAGCCTACCATGCCGAATACTGTCGTGCCTGGATGCTCCGTCTCCATGGAGAGTTGCTCCAAGCTGGACAGTGCTTCATGCGACTTCCAGCCTTCCATGATCCTGCCTTGAATCCTCAACAAGAAGCCTGGGACTGTTTCTGGCAAGGACAACAGTGGCACGCGCTCTTAGAATGGTGCGACACCTATCCCCACGCTGCCAAATGTCGATGGCGATCGATGATCGAATTTATGGTCAATGCCAAGTCTAAGGAGATGGGCGATCGCACCCTTGCCTTGACTAAAATGACAGACTTTGTGTCTTCAGAGTGGAAGCAGATTCAGCCCATCGTAGAACATTCTAGAGACTTCACTTGGGAACAGATCTTTGAACAGGTTCGTAGCAGCATTGAACAAGCTCTAGAACAACCCTCTGAACATCCCTACCGATCGGCTCCGCTTCTGCCGTCGTTGGCTGCTGGTACCCTCATAACCCAACGCCACCTTTGGCCACAAATGCTCACCAACATCGCAGCAGCAGGCTTTTCGCCCAAGCAGAGCCTGACGCTTGCGGCTCATTGTGCCTATCAAATCGGCGACTATCAGACCGCTATCTCCCGGTGGGAACAGTGTCAGGATATCCACCATGCCCTCTACTGGCAGGCCAGAGCCGAACTTGCTCCTATCCCCGAAAAAATTGACTGGTACAGCCTTGCTCATCAGACTGAGCCAATCATCGCCCTCTGGCAACAAGAGCGCCAATTCACCAGCGCCTGGGTCTCGGTGGTCGGTGATTTGTGCCATGCCCTAGAACAGGCCGAACTCCATCTCGAACTCCTCGAACTGGAGATGCAACAGGGGCAATGGCTACTTGCGGTGCAGCGGGTGAAAGCACGGATGGCAGCCCAAGATCCTGCCTTTGACGAAACCTTACGCCTCTCCATGCTCAATCGAATGATTGCAGACGAAAGCCTGACCGCTGAAACTCTTGCACGGTCTACAGAACAACGGCTTACAGGCAATAATCAGCCTTCTGCTTCACTGAAACAAGTACACCGAGAAGCCCGACTGACCATCTGTGAATTCATCACCGCCACCACCCAACTGGAGGGATGGATATCCGATTTCACCCATCTTCTGGATGTAAGTCGTCTGTTCGATCGCATTTACGAATTTAACCCTGCTTTAGACTTTTACCAACGTTTCCGCAATGGCCAAGATTCAGAAATGGGTGAATTTGCCCGTGCTAAATGGATTGAGACAAAGCAGCATCAAGCCGATTATGCAGAGCAGATGGGCAGACCGAATCAGGCTGATCGCCACCGCGAAAAAGCCAAGGAGATGACTGAAAACTGGTGGCTGGTTCCCCCTTCTGGTGTCTTGACAACGGGTGATTTGCCAAGTAATTTGCCGTCTGGTGATTTACCGTCTGGTGATTTGCCGTCTGGTGACTGGATGGAAGGATTCCCTTCGACTCAGGATACTTTGCGACAAAGGGTGGGCGATCGCATCGACACTTTATCCAATGCTGAACTCCAACTGATCAACACCTACATCTCTTTTCTGGAATTTCAACGCCCTGGTGCCAATCACGATTAAAGGCTAACTGAGATCTTGAACCAGGGGTGCGTGAACGGACAGGATGCCAATCCCACAAGAGTGTGATCTGATTTATAGGATTGGCGTCTCGCTTGTCCTGTCATTGGGTGCTTCTTTTTCGTCCTCGGCAAATAAAGTGAAAGCGTGATGGGGGGTGCGAAGCACCCCCCATCACGCTTTCACTTTATTTGGTGCATTCTCTTTCATTGCCGAGGCAATAGCCTCGCTATGCTCCTTTTTTTTGAGTTTTCTGAGGGTGTGCTTAGGCTGAGGTGAGGAGAGCGATCGCCCTATTGCACCTCACATCGATAAAGGTGCTGTAAAATGTTTTGAGTAAAAGGAGAACGGTTCCTCCGTCAGAAATACAAATTTCGCAAGGATGGATAATGCTGACCCGGCTGAAGATTTCTGGCTTTAAAAATCTCGTTGATGTAGATGTTCGCTTTGGCGCATTTACTTGCATTGCGGGTGCCAATGGTGTTGGCAAATCGAATCTTTTTGATGCCATCCGATTCCTCAGTTCATTAGCCGATTTGCCCCTTATCGAAGCTGCCCTATCCGTTCGAGACGAAGCCGGAAAAACAGGTGATATCCGCAGTCTGTTTCATCGAGTCGGTGGAACCTATATACTTTGCTTTCGGATGGGAGTTCAGATCGCGCGCTGATGCCTGTTCTCAACTGGTTGTTAAACAAGAAATTCCCAGTCAATGATTGTGTGCATTAAGTTGCAGAACTCATTTATGATTTTAGCCCCCTACGGGTGTTGCCAGCCTTCAAAGCTTTGGAGGCTGAATTAAATTCTGTAATTGATGAATAAGGATGGAAGTTCTCGAACTCATGATGACAGAAGAAACCTCTATGTCCACCTACTTCTACGCAGGCCAATGCCCCACCACAGGCCACCGTCTAAAACTCCCCCGCACCCCCGAAGCAGAGACGATCGCCCACCACCTCATGCAGCATCTCGCCGACCTCGATCCCACGCCCACCGAAGGCAAAATGTTCGGCATTTTACTCGTCGAAACCCCCCAAGGCCACCGCCAAACCCTCAAAGCCTTCTCCGGACTCTGGCACGGACAAGCCACCTGGGACGGCTGGGTACCCCCCATTCCAGGCCGCGATCGCATCGCCACCGAAGAAGCCGCCACCCTCGCCACCCTGGAGACGATCAA
>JALOOP010000574.1 GCA_025454315.1 Oculatellaceae cyanobacterium Prado106 | reverse complement strand
TCTTTCACAATATAAAATAATTTCGTGGATTGCAGGTAATGGTAAATCCCAGTTTTCTGCTGTCTGTTCGATGGACATGCCGTTAGTGAGCATATCTTGCCAAACCGTTGAGGCAAGTAATTTACGGCCTTTTACAGAAAGCTGTCTGCGCCAAGGGTGAGGGCGGGTTACCAAATACTGCCAAGGGTCAGCCGACGGATCGGTTTGCAGAGATTGAATTAAGGCTCCAATCAAAGAGAGGCGATCGTGCATCGATAATTTGAACGCTTGCTCTTTCAGTTCTTCAAGAAACATATATTTCCTAAATTTCAGTTTACTTGACCTGGATTAGCACTATACAAATCACCGGATCATCTAGATTCAGACCATCATTTCATCTAGATTCAGATCATCATTTTGATCATCTAGATCATCACCACTTAGACCTATGCCTTTTGGCCAGGGTATTTTCCTTGAGTTTAGCCTGTTTTTAGGGTTCCGATCGCCCATCTAGCGATCGCTCCCCCCCGCCAAGGTTAATGTTTCTTAAAAGCAGAATGTAAATCAAGATACAGTTTTTCAATTCAGTCGCTGTATACAGTGTGCAAGGTGTGGGATTCAAGGTCTCATTGATAAATGAGCAAAGCCTGGAAAGCTGATTCTATAGGGTTCTGTTGGTCAGGCTTGTAACGTTACTTCATATAAGTTCCGCTAAGTTTTGAAAAATCCTTAATAAATTGCGATAGTTCGTATTTTGGGTTGATGATTTTAAATCTGTATCTTATTGAATTCGGAATTTTAGGAAACATTGACTATGGCCGTGCTTCCCTTGCTCACTGTCAATGGCGATCGCCTCAACACCAGCATCACTCGCCTCGCCAAAATTGGTAAACAGCCCAACGGTGACATCCGTCGAATTGCCTTTACCCCAGAGGATTTACAGGCGCGTTATCTGGTGCAGCAATGGATGGTAGAAGCCGGGATGACCGTGCGGGTAGACGCTGCTGGAAATCTAATCGGCACCTATGCAGGAACTCAGCCAGGAGCGCCCGCTTTGGCTACGGGTTCCCACATTGATACCGTTCCTTCTGGGGGGCAGTATGATGGCACGTTGGGGGTGTTGGCAGGCATTGAAGCGGTGCGCGTGCTGCAAGAGAGTCAGATGCGGTTGAAGCACCCGATCGAGGTGATTGTCTTTACGGATGAGGAAAGCTCGATGGTGGGCTGTCAGGCCATGGCGGGAATGGTGCCTGCTCTAACAGATCACAAGTTAGAACAGATGCGAAGTCGATTAGAAACCATTGGGGGGAACTGGGATGAGATTGAAAAGGCAAGGCGCGATCGCACCCAGATTGCAGCCTTCGTAGAACTCCATGTAGAACAGGGAGCCGTCTTAGAGAGAACACAGAAACAAATCGGCGTGGTTCAAGGTGTGGTCGGCATGTCTCGTCAAACGATCACAATCGAAGGACAGGCTAATCACGCTGGAACCACGCCCATGGACATGCGCCAGGATGCCCTCGTCGCTGCTGCTCACATTGTCCTAGCCGTTCAGCAAATGGCGCTGGCCATGCCCAGTCAACCCGTCGCCACTGTGGGATTTTTGACCGTCGCCCCCAACGCTGTCAACATTGTCCCTGGTCATGTGGAATTAACGGTAGACATGCGCGATCTTTCGGCCACCGTTTTAGGCGATATGCTAACTCAACTTAAACAAGCCCTCCAGGACATTGCCGCCAAGACCAATACCCACATCCACATCGAACCGCTCAACGCCATGGAACCTAGCCTTGCCGCCCCCCAAATCCAACAGGTGATTGAACAAGTTGCCCACACCCTCAACCTCAGCACCCATTCCCTGCCCAGCCGTGCCGGACATGACGCAATGGAAATGGGACGCCTCACCGACATGGGTATGATTTTTGTCCCCAGCCAGCAAGGACTCAGCCATTCCGGCGCAGAATACACCTCCCCAGAACAGTGCGTCCAAGGGGCGAATGTTTTACTTCAGACCTTGTTGAGATTGGATGAGGTTTATTGAAGGGGAAAGGGAAAAGGGGAAAGGGGAAAGGCTGAAGGCGAAAGGGGAAAGGCGAAAGGCGAAAGGCGAAAGGGAATTCCCCATCTCCCCACTCCCCACTCCCACATTCTTAGGAAAACCTTAAATGTATCTTTGATTACAATCCTCTTTGTCAAAAAATCATGTACTAGTGCTACATAGACTTTTATATAGAACATCGATAAATTGAATGGCTAAACTCTGCTTGCATTCAAGGACTTAATCAGGATTCGATTCTGCTGAAGTCTAATTGCGTGAATTGTATTTAATCTTCACATCATCCCTTTTTCTTGCTGCTCATCCTCTCCTATGAAATCTCCTCCTGAAATCTCTGATTCCCTGGACTCGGTTGACTCGCTGAGTGAACCTGCTTCACTGCTGGCCGATACGCCGCTGAAGCAGGAACTCGCGGCGCAAGCGGTAGGGGTGACGCTGCGATCGGTCACCAAAAAATACGGCTCTTTTGTGGCCGTAGAAAACCTCAACCTGGAGGTACCTGCGGGTTCCTACACCTGTCTGCTGGGGCCGAGTGGCTGTGGCAAAACCACAACGCTGCGGATGATTGCGGGACATGAGGAGGTGACGAGCGGGGATCTGTTGATTGGCGATCGCCGCGTCAACGATCTCTCCCCCGCCAAGCGCAACACGGCCATGATGTTCCAAAACTACGCCCTCTTCCCTCACAAAACCATCTGGGAGAATGTCGAGTTTGGCCTCAAAATGCGCCAGATGCCCAAGGCGGAGCGGCAGCAGCGAGTCGGGGAAATGCTGGAGATTGTTGGGTTGAGTAAGTTTGGCGATCGCAAACCCCATCAACTCAGCGGCGGTCAACAGCAACGCGCTGCCCTAGCGCGCGCCCTGGTCACCCGTCCCCAGGTGCTTTTGCTGGACGAACCGTTGAGCGCTCTCGATGAAAACCTCCGGGTCAAAACTCGGGGCGAACTGCGGCGGTTGCAAAGACAGTTTGGCATGACCTTTGTCCAGGTGACTCACGGTCAGGATGAAGCCTTTGCTTTATCGGATCAAATTGTCGTCATGGATCATGGTCACATTGACCAAATTGGCACGCCTGCGTCGATTTTTCAAACGCCTGCTTCGCGTTTTGTGGCGCGGTTTGTGGGCGACAACAATATCTTCGTGGGCAAAGTCACCGGCGTCTCCCAGGAAATCCAGGGATGCATTGTGCGCCTGGAGGTGGAGCGCGTCGGCACCTTTTTCTGTGTGGGACAAAATGCCTCTGAGGCGGATGTGGGCATGACGGCGGCTTGTTGTGTGCGGGGCGATCGCCTCTCCCTTCATCCTTCTACCGCTGCCCCAGCCGACTTGAGCGATCCCAACCAGTTGACGGCCAGGGTGACGGCGATCGAATTCACTGGATATGTCACTCGGGTGTCTCTCCTCGTCGAATCCACCGCCGAAGAGATCACCTACAAAGTCTTGAGCCATGAATGGCTCAACCATCCGGTTCAGGAAGGCCAGTTGGTGACTTTGAGTTGGGCGGTCGAGGATTGTATTTTTCTGTCTCATTAGCCTCAGCCTGTTCCGTCAAGGCAGCCAACAATGTTCATCTCCTTGTTTATTCCCTTGTTCATCTCCTTTACTGTTTTTCCTTTGGTGTTTTTCTAGGTTGATGTCCGTTGTCTGATTTCGTTTTCTGTTCCTAGAATGCAGGGGTGAATGGTGCTCTTGTGCGATCGCCCCCTATGTAAACGTTTGGGTGGGCAATACCCCCATCACAAACGCCCGCATCTTTGCTCTCCATTTTTTAACTTTGAACTCATAACTATGACTAAAATTACTCGTCGCCGACTGATTCAAACGGGTCTTGCTGCTGGAGCCTTGGTCACCGCAAC
>JALOOP010000573.1 GCA_025454315.1 Oculatellaceae cyanobacterium Prado106 | reverse complement strand
CCCTAAATCCCCCAACTTTGGGGGACTTTGAAGGTTCGGCTCCCCCAAAGTTGGGGGTTGGGGGGCGGTTCGGATCGTTATTTCAGTGACATTGATCTGGGGTTGTTTATTGGATTGATCACTGGGAGGATGGGGAATTTTTTTGGAGTTCTTCAGAGAGTTCTTCAGAGAGTTCTTCAGAGAGTTCTTAAGAGAGTTCTTAAGGAATTTCTCTAGAGATTCTTTTAGAGGTTACTTCAGGGATTTCTCTAGAGATTTCTTCAAGAATTTCTTCAAGGATTTATCTAGTGTTCTCCCTTTCCCCCTTCCCCCTTCCCCTTCATTGCATTTGGTTATACTCCTTCGCTTTCCCCTCAACATTGGCGGGATCGTAGAAGAAGCGTTCGTGGATGATTTTGCCGTTTTTCCAGGTTTGTAGGCCGACTTCTTCGAGGTGGATGCGGTAGCCGTCTTGGGTGGTGGCATCGAGGTGCATTTCCACCATGGAGCGATCGCCATCCACCAACACCGCCCCGATCTTAAAATCATGGATTTCTTTAATATTTGCATTCATCAACTTCTGTCGCTCAATGCTCACAGCTCGTCCAATCCTAGGCGGCTGTTGATTCTCCTGAACGATCACATTCTCGTCATAGTAGCGTTCATAGACTTCTTCAGGCGGAGGATTCGTTTTAGAAAACTCTAACAGTTCATGCATTCGGTTATTCATCGGGAGTAGGGAGTAGGGAGTAGGGTTTGACTCTGCGTCTCTGCGTCTCTGCGTTTAATCGGATCGGGAGTGGGGAGATGGGGAGATGACTAAAAATTCCCCTTTCGCCTTTCGCCTTTTCCCTTCTTTTACTGGAAGGCCATTGACCACATACCAACCGGCTGGATTGACTCCTGCGGCACGGACTCGGAGGATAACCTGCTGCTCGGTGGGTTGCAGGTCAGCCAGCTCTTGGAGGTGAATGGCGGTGGCATCCGCAAATTTCTGAACTTGGAGCGCTTTCATGAAAGTTAGGATTAAAGGCAAAGAGACTCGGGATTGAGAGAACGGAGAATTCCTCATTCACCTCTCCCTCATCTCAACGTCAAGCTTACCGATCGCCCTCTATTTTTTCTTACACAATCTTGTCTATTTTGTACGTTCTTGCGATTTCTTTTGAGCTTGCGCTCCTATCCCCCTTCTAGAAGTTCACGTGTTTCAAAAATTCCTGCATCTTTCACCCATCCACCCATCCACCCATCCACCCATCCACCCATCCACCTATCTCCCCACTCCCCTCATCTCCTTCGGAGTCGCGCCCGTGAGTCGCTTGAAGTGCCGATTCAGGTGGGCTTGGTTGGCAAAGCCACAGGCCAGGGCAATTTCGGCGAGAGTCATGGAACCCTGGCGCAGGAGTTGTTTGGCGCGATCGACTCGTTGTTGAATCACATATTGATGGGGGGTGATGTGGAGCGATCGCTTAAACAATCGACTGAAGTAAAACTGGCTCATGTCGATCTGTTGCGCCAATGCTTCCAGATCCAGGTTCTGATCCAGGTGCGCTTCAATGTAGTCGAGGATTTGATTGAGCTTATGGCGGGGCAGTCCATCGGCGTAGGTGGCAATCTGGACTTTTTGCACACCGTAGCTGCGGAGGAGGTGGGCGGCCAGGGTGGTTTTAAGCTGATCGACAAAGAGGTGGCTATTAATACCTTCGCAGATCAGTTCTTGTTTGAGGGTGAGCAGAATGCCCTGAATCAGCGGGTCTTGGAGGGTGGCGAAGTGGGGGATGAGTTCGATGCGATCGGGGTTGACCCATTCCTGTCCCACCTGGATCAACACTTGGGGATCGAGGCCGACGAACATGAATTCGATGTCTTGTTGCCAGGTGCAGCGATGGAGTGCCCCGGCTGGCAGGATGAAGGCATTGTTGGGGCCGAGGAGGTGGGTTTGCGATCGCCCATCAATAGCCTGATCGATCGGGGTTGTCGAAGTCACCAGGGTGATGATGTTCATGGTATGGCAATGCTCCCCAGTATCGTGGGCGGGTTGCTGCTGGGCTTCAAAGTGCCAGTGATGTCCGGGGTCGCGGGTCAGGGTGGGTTTGCGAGGGAGGACTAGGCTGGAGGCTTCGGGCTGGTTTTCGTAGTTGAGGAGGGGGACGGAGGAGGGGGGAGGATGCGGGGGGGATGCTGTCATGCTAGAGGGGTTCCGCTGAAACCGCCTTTAGATTATCGGTGGAGCTTCGTGATAAATCAATATGCAGAGTCCGCGCACTTCGTTTCGTTGATAGTTCGGGTGCGTTTCATTGCGTTCCCTGTACCCTGCCAAGGATCTTGGGTTATGGCGGGTGAATTTGATTGGCGATCGGCTTCGTTGGGAAATCAGGACTGACATCAGCGCTATCATCTATTGCCTTGGCAAGTAAAGTGAATGCATGGTGTGGGGTGCTTCGCACCCCACACCATGCATTCACTTTACTTGCCGCATTCTCTTATATTGCCGAGGCAATATAGTCTCTAGTTACATTGGGGAGATGGGGGGATGGGGGGATAGGAGGGGAGGTTCAGGGCGTTCGACTTTAGTCGGATAGAAGCGCGATCGCCCCCTGGGTAGCCTAGGACGTTCACCTTTGAATGCTCTAGGATTTCCTATGATTTCCCCTGCAATTACTGCTCTGGTTTTCATCGATGCTGCTGTTGCCGATTACCAAAGTCTAATCGATGGGTTGATACCTGGAACAGCGGCGATCGTCCTGGAACCTGACCGGGATGGGGTAGAACAAATCACTGAGGCGTTGACTCCGTATCAAAACCTCAAGAGCCTTCATTTGGTTTCCCATGGCAATCCTGGGAATGTGCAACTGGGAAATGCGACGTTGAATAGCATGACGATCGCACGATATCGATCGCAGTTGGAGCAGTGGCGATCGGCGTTGAGTGAGAATGCAGATTTGTTGATTTATGGGTGTAACGTGGCAGTTGGCGCAGTGGGGAAACGCTTTCTGCATTCCTTGCAACAGCAAATCGGCGTTAATTTGGCAGCGGCTACGACCAAAGTCGGTCATGCCAAACTGGGCGGCAGGTGGTGTTTAGACTGGCATTTAGGCAATGTCTTTTCTGGTTTTGCCTTTCAGCCTTGGACATTGGCTCACTATTCTGGAGTGCTGGCTCCGGGTGATTTGACTTGGGATGTGACCAACACCCTGCCCAATAACTCTCCCAATATCACGGGAGCTTTCGGACTGGAAATTAACGGCAATTTTCTTTATCTCACAGACAGCAATGGTAACAATATCGATATCTATTCGATTGATCCGATTACAGGGGCGATCGTTTATCAGTCTTCTTTTGGTTCACCCGGCAATGGCACGGATCAATTTAACTTCCTAGTCGATTTAGCTTTCTTCACCACTTCGGGTGGACAAACTAAAGCTTATGTCCCCGATGCCTTGAATGGACGTCTTGTCGTACTAGATGTTAACCCCACTACCGGTGCATTGTCCTGGGACACCCTCAACACGCTGCCCCTCAGAGCGTATTTCTAAAAAAAAGATTAAATCAAGGGCAAGATCACGATAGATGGATCAAGATCGATCAGGTGATGTTCATGAGGTAGGGATCATGGT
>JALOOP010000181.1 GCA_025454315.1 Oculatellaceae cyanobacterium Prado106 | reverse complement strand
AAGTTGAGAAAATAATCGGGGATTTGTGGGATAGGCGTCTCGCCTGTCATAGAGCGCGGACAGGCGAGACGCCTATCCCACAAGAATTACCGGATTTAAGCTTCAACTTTTTTCATATATGCGATATCCCCCAAGTGCTTTTCTGGAATTCTGGAAGCAAGGAGTCATCAATAGACTAAAGAAATCTCCTAAATTGCCCCCATCTCCCCACCTCCCCACCCCTTACTCCCCACTCCCCACCCCTTACTCCCCACTCCCTACTCCCCACTCCCCACTCCCCCAATCCGCCGGTGTGTTGCAGTTCAGTAGCATTCCGTAGTCTTCTAAATACAGTTCTTGGACGGATTGTTGGGCCAGCCAGCGTTGGAGCGATCGCCCCCCCTCCTCCAGATAAGCCACTAGCGAGGGCAAGCAATTTCGGTGATAGAAGCCACAGAGCGGCTCCCACCAGCCTTGAGGATTGCGAGGAATCCAGATCGGTTCGGTGGGGGAGGCGGGGAGTTGAGTAGCCCAGGTTTGCAGAACGGGGGCAGAGAGTCGGGGTAAATCACAGGCTAACAACAAGACCCAGTCCGGCTGCATCGACATCAATTCTTGGAATCCCTGAGCAAAGCCTACGAGTGAACCGTTGGGTTCTCCCTCGATTAACGGGGTTTCTGCAATGAACTTGACCTGCGGATCGACCGATGCGTGATAGCGATCGCCCCAAGGGGTAATCACAGCCACCTGACTGACACAGCTTTGGGCAATGCGACAGGTGCGCTGCAACAGCGTTTCACCGTTGATCTGCAATAGCGCTTTGTCCTGTCCCATGCGAGAACTGAGGCCACCCGCCAGGATGAGGGCATACACAGCGGGAGTCTGAGGAAGAGTTCGAGAGGTAGGGGCAGCGGGATTGGCCATTGGTTGAAAGGAAGGGGCAGTCGTCAAGAAGGATTAGTTGTAAGCGAGAGCGAAAACAAAATTTAGCAACTCCCTTGCCAGGAAAAAACTTTGCAATCTAGATCCCAAATGGTTCATGATTTTGGATCTTGCCTAAATCGTTTCAAGTCAAAGCAAGAAGACCTTTCAGCAGATAAATTCCTGTTGCAGAAAGCGGGTTTTGTATCTTGCGTTACCGAACTAGACGGGCAGTTTGGGGATAAGTAATTTTCATGACACTCTGACTTTTGGACAGGGTTGAAACTAAAGAAAATCTGTAGCTTGGGCGATGCCTGGGGGGAAGAACTTTGAGTAGCAAAAAATATTTGAACTTGTCTCGCCGTCAAGTGATTCGCGGTCTGTTGGCAACCACTGCATTTGGAGCCACAGCTAAGTTTGGCACAGGCTGTACCCCTTCTGCCCAGACCACAGCAGGAGCCGGAGGCGCTTCTCCGGCTGCGGGTGGGGATGAACCCATGACCGTGGGCTTCATCTATGTGGGACCGAAGGATGACTATGGCTATAACCAGGCTCATGCAGAGGGGGCAAAGGCGATCGCCGATAAGTTTAGCTGGATCAAGCTGGTGGAAGAAGCCAGCGTCCCCGAAACTACCGCCGTGGCCGAGTCGATGCGAAGCATGATCGACATCGACGGTGCCAAAGTTCTGTTCCCCACCTCCTTTGGCTATTTTGATCCCCACATCCTCAAAATGGCGGCTGAATATCCGGACGTGCAGTTCTTCCACTGTGCCGGACTCTACAAAGAAGGGGTTCACCCCAAAAATATTGGCAGCTACTTTGGCTACATCGACGAAGCCCAATATGTCGCCGGGGTCACCGCCGCCCTCACTTCCAAAACCGCCAAGCTAGGCTTTGTCGGTGCTAAGCCCATTCCCCAGGTGCTTCGCAACATCAACAGCTTTACTCTAGGGGCGCGCAGCGTCAAACCCGAAGCCACCACCCAGGTGATCTTCACCGGAGACTGGGCGTTGCCGCTGAAGGAAGCGGAAGCAGTCAACAGCATGGCGGATCAGGGCATCGAAGTGGTCACCTGCCACGTAGACAGCCCCAAGGTCGTCATGGAAACCGCCGAAAAGCGCAATATGTTCTGCACCGGATACCATGCCAACCAGGTAGCACTGGCTCCCAAGGGCTACCTCACTGGAGCCGAGTGGGACTGGACGAGTGTCTACACCCGGTTGATGGAAGATATCAAGGCGGGCAAATCGGTACAAAGTGGCGGCATTCCCCACATTCTGCGGGGTGGGCTGAAGGATGGCTTCTGTAAGATGTCGGCCTATGGGGCGGCGGTGCCTGCGGAAGCCAAGCAAGCCGCTGATGCCGCCAAGGCCAAGTTCATGGACGGCAGCATGGTGATCTACAAAGGCGGCCTCAAGGATAACCAGGGTAAAGAGGTGATTCCGACAGGCGGCGACCTGAAGCAGCAGGACATCAAGCTGGAAGAAATGAATTACCTGGTGGAAGGGGTGATTGGCAGCTAAATTGGCAGCTAAATTGGCCGCTCATTGGCGATTCGCTCGGCAATTCATTCTGGAGTAAGACTATGAACTGGCGGAGAACCCTGGAGTCGATCTGCCTTCCGGTGGGCGCGATTCTGGCGGGTTTGGTTCTATTTGGGATTTTTTGTTCTCTGGTGGGAGCCAATCCCTTCGGTGTCTTTGGTTCGATTTGGAAGGCGGCCTTTGGCAGTTGGAGCACCTTCCAAAATACGCTGATTCGGGCGGCTCCTTTGATGCTGTCTTCTCTCTGTACGGCGCTGCCTGCCCGTCTGGGACTGGTCATCATTGGCAATGAAGGAGCCTTGGTAGTGGGCGGTCTGGCGGCGGTTTCGATGGGGTTGGCGATCGGCACTTCCCTTCCACCCGTGGGGGTGCAGGCGTTGATGGCGATCGCAGGCATGGTCGCTGGCGGCATCTGGATTGGAGCCGCTGGAGCCTTGCGCCATTACCGGGCGGTGAATGAGACGATTAGCAGTTTGCTGTTGAACTATATTGCGATCGCCCTCCTCAACCACCTGGTCGGCGGCCCCATGCGTGACCCCAACTCGCTCAACAAGCCTTCTACCGCGCCCCTGGATGCGGTCAACATGCTGACGAACATGCCCGGAACCCGAGTTCACTGGGGTTTATTATTCGGCCTCATCGCCTGTGTGCTGGCCTATTTCCTAATTCAGCGCACCACCTTTGGATTTGCGGCTCGTACCGCAGGCGGCAATATTCGCGCTGCTCGGATTGCGGGACTTCCGGTGGGCAAATTGACTATCATCGTCTGCGCTCTAGCGGGAGCCTGTGCGGGTCTAGCGGGCATGGTTGAGGTCGCAGCCGTTCAGGGCGCGGCCAATGAATCGCTCAATGTCGGCTATGGCTATGGCGGCATTCTGGTGGCCTTTGCGGCTCGGCATAACCCGTTGGGGGCGGTGCTGGTTTCGCTGCTGGTGGGTGGAATTTTGGCCAGCGGTGGAATTCTGCAGCGATCGCACAACCTCCCCGATGCTACCGTTCTAGTCTTCGAGGGACTGGTCTTTCTCGTGGTGCTATACAGCGACTCCCTCTACGGCAAACTCCCCTTCTTCAAGGAGAAACCCGTCGATGCGTCTCCGCCTGCTGTCACTCCCAAGTCTCCCAGCCCCGTTTAGCTGCCCAATTGGCCTTTTCCAGGGAACTTCTCCGCTGAACTTTTCTCGCTGAGTTTTCCATAGAACTTCCCGCTGAACTTTCCATTGAATCTCCCGTTGGACTTTACCCCATGAACTTTAAAGAGGTATCCCCATGACAGCCCCCGCAGCCCCTGAAGTCCTCGGTTGGTGGGGCGTTCCCCTCGCTATCCTGGCCGGGATGATGCGAGGCGGCACGCCCTTCCTCTTCGTCAGCCTCGGCGAATGCATCACCGAAAAAAGCGGCAAAATCAACCTCGGTCTGGAAGGTACGCTCTTGACCGGAGCCATGAGCGCTTATGCGATCTCCTATCTCACGGGTTCGCCCTGGCTGGGAGTGCTGGCGGCAGGTGTTTCAGGCGTTGGCCTGGGACTGATCCATGGCTGGCTCTCTCAGCAGCCCCGCGTCAATGATGTGGCTGTGGGTATCGCCATGATTATCTTTGGCAGTGGCATTGCCTTCTTTCTGGGCAAACCCTTTATCCAACCTTCGGCTCCCCCTTTGCCGACGATTCATCTAGGAGACTGGAGTTCTATTCCGGCGGTGCAGGCGGCTTTGGCGATTAGTCCTTTGTTTGTGCTGGGAGTGGCGATCGCCCCCCTGCTCAAGTGGTTCTTCCAATCCACCCGCTGGGGACTGTTCATCCGCGCCGTTGGCGACAGCCCCGACGCAGCCAAAGCTATGGGCATTTCCATCTTCAACGTCCGAATGCTCAGCGTTGTGGCAGGCAGTTTCCTGGCAGGCATCGGCGGTGCCTCCCTCTCGCTCTACTACCCCGGTGTCTGGACAGAGCGCATCTCCAGTGGCCAGGGACTGATGGCCGTCGCGTTGGTCATCTTCGCCAAATGGAACCCCATGCAATGCCTCTGGGCCTCCCTCCTATTTGGCGGCGCACAGGCGCTAGGCCCCGCCCTACAGTCGGTCGGCATCAAAGAAGGCTACTACCTCTTCAACGCCGCCCCCTACATCCTGACGCTGCTAATCATGATCCTCACCTGCTCCCCCAAGCGAACTTTGACTGGCGTTCCGGGGGCGTTGGGGACGGATAATTGAGGGGGAAAGGGGAAAGGGATTTTGCTGGAACGGGTTGTGGGAACGGTTCATGGAAAGTGATTCTGAGTCCTTCCCCATCTCTCTTCTTCAAATTCTCCCCGGAATGAATCAATATCCCCTTTCGCCTTTCGCCTTTCGCCTTTCCCCTTTCCCCCTTCCCCCCCTCTCCCTACTCCCACTACAAACAAGGAAAGAAACAATGAGCGGACTCGGCGGACTCAATAAATCGCCCAATGGTGTTGTTTTGGGAATGGTGCAATTGCAGCTTCCTAATGTGGTGACGCTGGATGACTTGGCGGCTCAGACTCAGCGGATTTGCGATATGGTGGGCAAGGCTCGGCGGAATATGCCGACGATGGATCTGGTGGTGTTTCCAGAATATTCTTTACATGGTTTGTCGATGGACACCAACCCGGCCATCATGTGTCGTCTGGATGGCCCTGAAGTCGAAGCCTTCCGCAAAGCCTGCATCGAGCATCAGATCTGGGGCTGTTTTTCCATCATGGAATACAACCCCAACGGCAACCCCTACAACAGCGGCCTGATCATTGACGACAAGGGCGAACTCAAGCTCTACTACCGCAAACTCCACCCCTGGGTACCCGTCGAACCTTGGGAACCGGGCAACCTGGGCATTCCTGTCTGCGAAGGCCCCAACGGCAGCACGATCGCCCTGATTATCTGCCACGATGGCATGTTCCCCGAAATGGCGCGGGAATGTGCCTACAAAGGCGCAGAAATCATGATCCGCACCGCAGGCTACACTGCGCCCATCCGCCATAGCTGGCAAATCACCAACCAGGCCAACGCCTTCTGCAACCTGATGTACACCGCTTCGGTTTGCATGTGCGGCAGTGACGGCAGCTTTGACTCCATGGGCGAAGGCATGTTCGCGAACTTTGACGGCACGCCCTTGGTCATGGGCAGCCACCGCCCCGACGAAATCATCACTGCCGAACTACGCCCCGACCTGGTACGCGAAGCTCGCCAGCATTGGAGCGTGGAGAATAATATCTACCAATTTGGCCATCGGGGCTATGTGGCGGTCAAAGGCGGCGCACAAGACTGCCCCTACACCTACATGCAGGACATGGTAGACGGCAACTATCGGCTCCCCTGGGAAGACAAAGTGGTTCACACCGACGGCACCTCTTGTGGGTTCCCGGCTCCTACCCGGACTTATCAGGGGGCAGAAGTCCGAGAAGAGATGCCAACGGGAGTTTCTTGAAAAAGGAGTCACGGGTTATGGGTTATGAGCCGTTCCAAGCTCCCGGTTTCGCCCCCCAACTCCCAACTTTGGGGGAGCCGAGTCTTCCTGGAAGTGCCTAGGATCTCTCAAAGTTGGGAGTTGGGGGATTTAGGGGGCGAGAACCCTGAAACGAAGCCCGTTGGACTTGCCCATCACACCAGTCTCAATAAACATAGGGAATGCCCCATGCCCCATGCTCCATGCCCCATTACGCCTGATCCAGCAAACCCATGAGTCTCTTTGTCCCCTCTGATCCCTACCCCTACCCCTACAACGGCGACCTTCGCCCCGAAAATACGGCGCTGATTGTCATTGACATGCAGACCGATTTTTGTGGCAAGGGGGGCTATGTGGACAAAATGGGCTATGACCTGAGCCTGACTCGTGCCCCGATTGAGCCGATCCAGAAGCTGTTGGCGGTGATGCGCGATCGCCACTTCACCATCATTCACACCCGCGAAGGCCACCGTCCTGATTTATCGGACTTGCCGGAGAACAAAAGGTGGCGATCGCAGCAAATCGGCGCAGGCATCGGCGATCCAGGCCCCTGTGGCAAAATCCTGGTGCGGGGTGAACCGGGCTGGGACATCATCCCCGAACTGGCTCCCCTGCCCGGAGAACCCATCATCGACAAACCGGGCAAAGGCTCCTTCTACGCCACCGACCTGGATTTGTTACTAAAAGGCAAAGGCATCCAAAACCTGATCCTGACTGGCATCACCACCGATGTCTGTGTCCACACCACCATGCGCGATGCCAACGATCGCGGCTACGAATGCCTCCTCCTCTCCGACTGCACCGGAGCCACCGACTATGGGAACTATTTAGCAGCCCTCAAAATGGTCAAAATGCAAGGCGGCGTTTTTGGTGCAGTGGCGGAGTCTAAGGATTTGATTGAGACTGTCTCAAAGATTTAGGCAAAAAAGGGAACACAGATGAACACAGATAAACGCAGATAAATACAGATAAATAAACGCAGAGACGCAGAGACGCAGAGGAAAAAACTACTCCCCACTCCCTACTCCCTACTCCCCACTCCCTACTCCCCACTCCCTACTCCCATGACCATCACATCCCCCTCCCTCAATGTCAGCACGATCGCCGCTCCGCCTGAGTTGCAGATTGTCAATATGACCAAGCGGTTTGGTAGCCTGGTTGCGCTGGATAATGTGTCGTTGAATTTGAAGCCTGGGACGTTTCATGCCTTGCTGGGTGAAAACGGGGCGGGCAAAAGTACCCTGGTCAAATGTGTGATGGGGTTTTATCGGGCAGATCAGGGCGAGATCTTGATTGATGGCAATCCTCGGGCGATCGCCAGTCCCCGAGATGCCCATCACTACGGCATTGGCATGGTGTATCAGCATTTCACCTCGGTACCTGCGATGACCGTGGCTGAGAACTTGGTGTTGTCCCGGTACGACAGTTCCACGCTGATTAACTGGAAGCAGGAAATGGAGCAGTTGAATGACTTCATGAATAGCGCGCCTTTTCAGGTGCCCTTGAATTTGCCGATCGCCCAACTCGCCGCAGGCCAAAAGCAAAAGCTAGAAATCCTCAAGCAGCTTTACCTCAAGAGCAAAATTCTGATCCTGGATGAACCCACTTCGGTGCTGACACCGGGAGAAGCCGATGAAGTGCTGGGGCTGATCAAAGAGCAGGTCAACGCGGGACTCCTGAGTGTTTTATTGATTACCCATAAATTCCGCGAGGTGACTTCGTTTACCGAAGAAGTGACGGTGCTGCGGAAGGGGAAGCTGGCTGGGCATGGGTCGGTGAAGGAATTGGCGATCGCCGACATGGCCGAAATGATGATGGGCGAACGCCGCGAAATCAAAGAAGTCGCCAAAACCCCCTACGCCAACCCTCAGCCCGTTCTGCAATTTGAGGGCATCCAGGCCAACAAGGACAATGGGGTGGAAGCCGTCAGCGGGGTCAGCTTGACGGTTCACAGTGGTGAAATTGTGGGCATCGCGGGCGTTTCTGGGAACGGTCAGAAAGAACTGGTCGAAGTTTTGGCCGGACAGCGATCGCCCACCTCCGGCACCGTCAGAGTCAATGGCGAACCCTACCAGGCAACTCGGGCGGAAATGTTCAAGCACAAGGTCTTTGCCCTCCCCGAGGAACCTCTGCGGAACGCCTGTGTGCCCCACATGAGCGTCGCTGAAAATATGGCGCTGCGAACCTTCGATCGCGCCCCTCAAGCTAAAGGCATCCTGCTAATCTGGAAAGCCATCCGACAAACCGCTCAAGGACTCATCCAACAGTTTTCTGTCAAAACCCCCTCCACCGAAACGCCCGTCGGCAACCTGTCTGGGGGCAATGTCCAAAGAACCGTCCTAGCGCGCGAACTCTCCGAAGACCACATCAATCTCCTGATTGCCGCCAATCCCTGCTTTGGCCTGGACTTTGCCGCCGTCGAGTTTATCCACAGCCAAATCGTCGAAGCTCGTAACCGAGGTGTCGCTGTTCTTTTAGTCAGTGAAGACCTGGATGAACTGCTGGCGCTTTCCGATCGCATTGTCGTCATCAGCAGCGGCCAGTTTGTGTATGAGAGTGCGATCGCAGAAGCCGACTTTGGGGCGATCGGGCGGAGTATGGCCGGACATTGAGGCTGCCACTGCTGGCAAATCCCAACTGCTAGAGGTCTGCAACCTGCGCCTGAAAGACTTTTTCAATGTGCTAGTCACAGAATCAACTTTGAGGGACTTTGAAACCCCTAAACCCCTCACTGAAGGCTCGGCTCCCCCAAAGTTGGGGGCTGGGGGGCGCTAAATCTAGCGGCAAAGAACAACATTGAAGGCTCGGCTCCCCCAAAGTTGGGGGCGGGGAGGCGCTAAATCTAGCGGCAAAGAACAACCCAAGTCCTTGAAAGTTTTCTTGAAAGTTTTAAAGGCGTTTGGATGGGGAATTTTTGCTCTAAAATGAGAATCGTTATCGTTCGATTCCTATTCCCTTGGACTTGAAGTTTGGTGGGGGCATTTCTGCGTCCCTTTTGATGTCCCTCCTGATAAGAACTTCAACCTCCAAAATCAAAACCCAAAAGCCAAAATGGTTCTAGACGTTCAGCAACTGGCGGTTGACTACCGGGGTGTCCTGGGACTCGATCGCATCAGTTTTCAAATCCAACCGGGTCAACTAGTCGGCATTGTAGGACCCAACGGAGCCGGGAAAAGCACCATGCTCAAAGCCATGCTGGGGTTAATCCCAGCCAAAAGTGGCAAGATTCAGTACTGCACCTGCCCGCTGCATCGCCAGCTTGAGCGAGTCGCCTATGTGCCCCAGCGATCGCAAATTGACTGGGACTACCCGATCACCGTCTGGAACGTCGTCATGATGGCACGCACCCGGCAACTCGGCTGGTTTCGCACCCCAGGCCGCCCCTCCAAAGAAATCGTCAAAACCGCCCTGGAACGAGTCGAAATGGACACCCTCCAGCACCGACGCATCGGCGAACTCTCCGGCGGCCAGCAGCAGCGCGTCTTCCTCGCCCGTGCCCTCGCCCAACAAGCCGACCTCTTCTTCTTCGACGAACCCTTCACCGGCGTCGATCAAAAAACCGAAGCCATCCTCATCAAAATTTTCACCGAACTCCGCACCCAGGGCAAAATCCTCCTGATCAGCAGCCACGACTGGGGCGACGCCATCACCCAACTCGATCGCCTCCTCCTGCTCAACCAACGCCTGATCGCCGACGGTTCCCCCCAACAAGTCATGACCCCCGAAAACCTCAAACAAGCCTACGGAACAACCTTGCGATCGCCCCTCCCCCCCAACCTCGACTCCAACCTATTCTGCTAACCCCTCTCCCCGCTCCTCCCCCTCCTCTCCCCCCTCCCTCTCTGCGTCTCCGCGCCTCCGTGCTTAAAAAAATCCCCCACCCCCAAAAATTATCCACAAACCAGTTCCACCCTCCCAGAATTCCACTATGATGCATGGGCATTCAGAGGATGTTTCAGAGCCAGGGTAAACCCCATACTCGCGATGCCCTCCTCTCAAACGCTTCTGAACCCTTGATGCTATTTCCTTTCAGCCCTATGAAATCCAACTCTGATTCTTCCAGCAACCCCAACTCTTCCAACTTCTCCAACTCCGCCGCCAACTCCTCCTCCGTCCCCATCACCATCTACCGCGAACTCGCCGCCGAACTCCAGGCCACTCGCGCCATGGTCGATTCCCTCAATAGCCGTAACCAACAGCTCAGCACCCAAAACCAACAGCTTCGCCAAGAAGTCGGTCGCGTCGTCCAGTCCGTCGCCAGCCTCCACAAACTTTCCGAAGCCACCCGCGCCGCCGAAGCCAATACTCCACCGGCCAACACCCCACCCTCCGTCGAACAATTCCAGGTGAACCCCTCCGCCCCATTCTCAGGCCAACGCCAACCCACCCCCCGGCCATCCCTGGAACAAACCGCCGAGGCCGAAGCGATCGCCGCCCGCCTCCGCACCCCCGACCCCCTCCTTGCCCACCTCATCACCGAAGAACCCACCCGCCCCACCAAAAAGACCACTAACTCCCAAAAGACCCGCGACCTCGGCGGAGTCGGCATCGCCCTCACCATCCTCCTGGTCGTCCTCATGGCCTTCGGCTTAGGCTTCATCGTCGTCAAGCAACTGCTGCCTAGCCGTTAGAAGGGGAAAGGGAAAAGGGAAAAGGGGATCTTGGATGACTTGGCAGGCTCGATCGATGGGGCAAAAAGGGAGATGCATCCGTGAGCAAGAGCGGGAAATCTCCTGAAACGCATCCCTGGAAATGCCTTCCTGAAACGCCTTCCTGAAACGCCTTCCTGGAAATGTTTTCTAAGATTAATTCACTGCGACCCCTTTCCCCTCTCCCCTTTCCCCTTTCCCCTTTCCCCTTTCCCCTTTCGAGAAACTCCATTGCAAATCCACCGTTTCGTCAAGATAGTCTGGTAAGATTAAGGGCTGGCAAAGGCTTGGGATCTGCCAAAGAATTTTGTCGTACAAGAAACTATCACGCTGGATGGAGAGACGTTATGGCTCGCATGTATTATGATGCAGACGCAAATTTAGACCTTTTGGCTGGCAAAACGGTGGCCATCATTGGCTATGGTTCTCAAGGTCACGCCCATGCCCTCAACCTGAAAGACAGTGGCGTTAACGTCATTGTCGGGTTGTACCCCGGAAGCAAGTCAGCGGCCAAGGCTGAGGCCGCCGGACTGGGAGTCAAGTCTGTATCCGATGCAGCCGCAGCCGCAGACTTCATCATGATTCTGCTGCCCGACGAGGTGCAGAGAACTATTTACAAAAACGAGATTGAACCTAACCTGAAACCGGGCAATGTCCTTGCTTTTGCCCATGGTTTCAACATCAACTTTGGCCAGGTTGTGCCTCCCGCTGAGGTCGATGTCGTCATGGTGGCACCCAAAGGCCCTGGCCATCTTGTCCGCCGCACCTACGAGCAGGGCGAAGGCGTTCCCTGTCTGTTTGCGGTCTACCAAGATGCTTCCGGGCAAGCTCGCGATCGCGCCATGTCTTACGCCAAGGGTATCGGTGGCACCCGCGCTGGCATCCTCGAAACCACCTTCCGCGAAGAAACCGAAACCGATCTCTTTGGCGAACAGGTGGTGCTGTGCGGTGGCCTATCTGCCCTAATCAAGGCGGGTTTTGAAACCCTGGTGGAAGCTGGTTATCAGCCCGAACTGGCCTACTTTGAATGTCTCCACGAGGTCAAGCTGATTGTGGACTTGGTGGTAGAAGGCGGTCTTGCCAAAATGCGCGACAGCATCTCCAACACCGCAGAATACGGCGACTACACCCGAGGCCCCCGCATCGTCACTGATGAAACCAAGGTGGAAATGAAGAAAATCCTCAGCGAAATCCAATCCGGCCAATTCGCCCGTGAGTTTGTGCTCGAAAGCGTCTCCGGCAAAGCGGGCTTCACCGCTATGCGCCGCCGCGAAGCCGAACACCCGATCGAAGAAGTGGGTAAGGATTTGCGTGCGATGTTTAGCTGGTTGAAGAAGGTCTAGGGAGTGGGGAGTGGGGAGTGGGGAGTGGGCGATCGCAATGATTGATGAATGTCCGCTAAGTGCTATCGCCTAAATGCTATTGCTCCTGTCTCCTGTTAACGAACCAAACTCTCAAAACTTCTGAACATCGTAGATTGGGCTAAGCTCAATCAAAAAGGTGATGCAGGGAAGGATTTCCTTCTTGGCATCACCTTTTTGAGTTTGTTTGAGTTTTGTTTGATGGTTGATGGAGTTTGCTGAACCTAATGGAAAATCCACGCGATCGCAATTCCAAGGAACTCATGAATTGGCTGAGATAATTGCTGAATTGTTTGCTTAAAGATGAGCAAGCTTAAAGACTAGCAACGAGCCGCAATTCCAGGTGCATAAGCTTCAATGACTCGACCTGTGCGGGAACAGGTAATCATTAAATAGTCGCAGCTTGGGCATTGAGTCCGAGTGATTTGGCTGGTTAAAAGATAGTGGCGCTCGGCAGTACAGCCGCAGTTGGAGCAACGAATCTCCTGGATAATTTTCGCCTCTTCTGATGTCTGAATCTCTTGCACCGCTTGCATTGTAAAACGCTTCTCCATTGTATTTGTTGTTAAAGGCTGAAAGGGAATGGAAACTGAAATCGACTTTTTCAAATAGATTGCTGAATTCACTTGAGGGCTATTGGGATTTGAGATGAACTCCAAATCAATAGACTGAACTGAGCTTGTCTAAGTGAATGGGTCTACAGGAAAAAGTGCGATCGCAAGGTCATCGATTCAATTCAAGGAAAAATCTAATCAAGATTTAAGACTCTTCAAAAGGTGGATGACCAAACAGATAGGGGGATTCAGTAAAGGGAAGATGATAAACGTGCGGCAATTGGAATTGAACAAAGTGAATGTTAAATAATGAGAAATCATCAACAACATTCCTTTCAATTATGTCAGCTTTTTCCAAAGCTGCAAGGTAGATCTTATAAAACTTAAATGGGGATCGCTTGACTAGCTTGTGATCCCCGCCAGTCTTAGCTTTGCCAGAAAATGCATTCTTTGATACAAATTAGAAAAAAGATTTAGTAATGAAAAAATCTTTAGATTCTTTTAAGAATTAAAAAAACAGATTTCATTGAAGTAATCGACGCTACAAAATCTATTTCTTAAGTCGCTTGCAAAATCAGAATTCAACCCAAATCTTGTCTTGATTTATGACAGTTTATCTGTTGGATTGAAGGGAGTGGGGAGTGGGGAGTGGGGAGTGGGGAGTAGGGAATAGGGGAGATGGG
>JALOOP010000180.1 GCA_025454315.1 Oculatellaceae cyanobacterium Prado106 | reverse complement strand
GATCAGATACCGACCACCTACGGGCTTTCATAACAGCCAGGGCTCTCAACCAACTGCAAGGCCATGCAAGTGAAACCCCGTGCAGCAGATTTTGCATAACAATACTTGTATAGAAAACGCACATTGCTGATGGTTGCCCTGATGTTTGCAAGCGTGCTGGAAGCTTTGGCTTCCAGCTCTTGGTTTCTTTTGTATAGAGAATCCTCAAGCTCCGCAAACGACCCCATCATTACGATGACCGCGAATCCAATATGGAAGCAGGTAAATTTATCTATCTTGAGAAATGAGGAGGGTGCACGCTTGCTATTGAATCATAGAAGTTAGGGGTTGGAGCTGTCAAGGTGCAAGGTATCATGAACATTCTGCCCGGCCACTCCGCAAAGCAAAAGACATAAACTGAATCGCAGGAGCAAATCAATTGGCAGAATCAACCTGCGGCGTATACGTGTTGTTTGTTATATTGCAGCTTGCCATGGATGTGTATTTGCTTTCTGTTTGCTGATGCGATGCTGATTGGTTTTCGGAATTTGGCCAATCAGGTGCGAACCCTCGGTGCCTCTTGGGAATCTGCTTCTACGCCTTTTATTAAATTTGTGGGAGAACGGGCGATCGCCCATGTTGGTGTGCTAGAAATTCCGCTCCAGGTGATGGGACAAGCGCGGCGAGCCGCAGGTATTCATGGGGTTGCCACCCACCCGGACTTTCGGCGGCAAGGTCATTATCGAGCATGCATGGAGGCCGCTTTGGCTTACGCTGAACCGCGCTATGACACCTTGCTGCTGACCACTGAACAGCCGGAGTTGTATGAACCGTTTGGATTTCGGGTGGTGCCGGAGTCGAGGTTTGAGGTCATGGAGGAAACGATCGCGTCCCTTCAATCGGTTCAACCTTCACAATCCACCGACTTACGGCGTTTGGATTTGGAGAAGGAGCGCGATCGTCATCTCTTATTACAAGCAATCGAAACTCGGATTCCTGTCTCGAATATTGTGGGCGTTTACCCTGAAAAAGCTTTGTTTCTGTTCAATGAGGTGGGGCGATCGTTGTATTACAGTGAAGCTCTCAACGCTATCCTGGATCTCTCCTGGGAAGAGGCAACATTGCATTTGTTTGAGCTTGTTTCTAGTCGTGAAATTTCCCTGAGAGAGATTCTCCAAGTGATTTCTCAGCGGGTTGAGGCGGTTGTGATTTATTGGAGTGGCGATCGCCTCCAAATTCCCGCCCATCCTGTTTCTCATGTTCTCGAAGAAGCCCATCTGATGGTCAAAGGCAGCTTCCCTGCTGAGGGGCAGGCGTTCATGTTGCCTCGCTCTGCCCGATGCTGACAAGTTATGCCTGCGAAAATCCAAGGTAATTCTTCCCCTAGAAGACTCCTCCAAAGAAAAACAGCGAAATAGCTCCAAGATGCTTGCCGATCAGTCTTCTGGTTCATTCGCGTTCACTAATTAGGACAAGACTGAAATTGCTCCAACTTGAGGTTAGGCGCGATCAAGCGAGAACACTACAACTTTTAAAGCGTATTGACAGTGTAAATACGTTCTGTTTAAACTACATTCATGGATGTTTATTTTGTACTGAATGGTATTACGTTCATCTGGAATGACGAAAAGGCCAGGATTAACCCAATCAATCACAACGGTGTTACGTTTCAACAAGCTACAGAAGCATTCTTCGATCCACTACTGGTTATTGTCGATGCAAGTCGAAACGATGAGGCGCGAGATGCTGTGATTGGATTAGATAAACGGTGGAACCTTTTATACGTCGTCTATATCGAGCGAGAAAACGACATCATCCGGATCATTTCAGCACGTCAAGCGACGCGCAAGGAGCGGGAATATTATGAAAATTGAGGCTTTGAAAAAGAGACTGGATCGGAATCGCCCTATGTCAACTATCACAATTCGCATCCCTGAAGATGTGATTGATGATTTGAAACGAATTGCGCCTATATTAGGTTTTTCTGGGTATCAACCTCTAGTTCGGGCTTACGTTGGGCAGGGGCTAAGAGCTGATTTGGAACGGTTAGAGGGTGATACAGTGTCTGCGCTGATTGCAAGTCTGAAGCGTCACGGCGTTAGTGATGAAGTGATTCAAGAGTCATTAGGCGAAGTAACTCAGCGTTAGGGGCAAGCTAGAAAACAAAACGAGAATCTTGTCATTAGCTTGAAATAAAAAGAATTGGGAGTGCTGTCTAGCGGACAGCACTCCCAATTCTTTTTAAGCTTTTCGATGCTTGATGAAACGAATTAATAAGCGTCTTGCAATTCGTAGAAGTCGGGAGAAATATAGTCCTTCCGCAGCGGCCAGCCCACCCAATCTTCGGGCATCAGCAAGCGCTTCAGGCTGGGGTGACCCTCGTAGACAATGCCGTACATGTCGTAGGTTTCCCGCTCTTGCCAGTCGGCTCCTTTCCAGATCCAGTAGACCGAAGGCACACGGGCATCGTCTCTGGGGAGGAAGACCTTGAGGCGGAGTTCTTCGGACTGGTTCACATTGTCGGCGATTTTGATCAGGTGATAAACGCTGACCAAGTCACCGCCGGGGCCTGTGTCGTAGCCGCATTGGAACTGTAGCTGGTTGAACCCGTAGCTGTAGAGGGCGGTACAAAAGGGGAGGAGAAATTCTCGCTCGACCTTAATCACCTCGATGCCCAAATGGTCGGGTTCCAGGACATCATGCTCAAAGCCGTTTTCGGTAAGCCATTTGGAAACTTTTCCCGCTTCGACAATCTCAGTCGAGGGCTCAGTCGAGGACTCAGTCGAGGGGGCTGTGGGGGTTTCTTCAGCCACGGACTTCCTCCTTCTGGGCTTCTTTCTGGGCTTCTTTCTGGGCTTCTTCGAGGGCAGGAGAGATAGGCATTCCCATGGCTTGCATCAGTTCCAGCGGGGGAACTTGACGGGAGGCCAACTGGAGGTATTTGCCCGTGAGGATGTCGGGGACGGGCTGCATAGCGTGGGACAAGCTGTAGTAGCGGTTGGTCTGGGCGACGGTGCCACGCTCGACCAGGGCTTCGTTGGAAATTTTCTTCCGCAGCTTGACGATCGCATCAATGATCGCCTCCGGACGGGGCGGGCAACCGGGAATATAGACATCGACCGGGATCAGCTTATCCACACCGCGTACTGCCGTGGGCGAGTCCATGCTGAACATGCCGCCCGTGATGGTGCAAGCGCCCATGGCGATCACATATTTGGGGTCGGGCATTTGTTCGTAGAGACGTACCAGGGCGGGAGCCATCTTCATGGTGATGGTTCCGGCAGTGATGATCAGGTCGGCCTGTCTGGGACTGGAGCGAGGCAGTAGACCAAAGCGATCGAAGTCAAAGCGAGAGCCGATAAGCGCGGCAAATTCGATGAAACAGCAGGCCGTGCCGTAGAGCATTGGCCAAAGGCTGGAGAGGCGTGCCCAGTTGTGCAGGTCATCTACGGTGGTGAGAATCACATTCTCGGAGAGATCCTGGGTCACTGAAGTCCGTCCAGCCGGGTTGACGAGCTTCTCCGCCAGACTATTAGAAGAAGCGGTGGGATTTAGGACCATTCGAGTGCTCCTTTGCGCCAGGCGTATACAAGTGCAACGACGAGGATGGAAATAAAGATGAGGGCTTCGACAAATGCCAGTAGCCCCAACTGGTTGAACGCCACCGCCCAGGGATACAGAAACACCGTCTCAACGTCAAACACCACAAACACCAGCGCAAACATGTAATAGCGAATGTTGAACTGGATCCAGGCCGCGCCAAGGGGTTCCATCCCAGATTCGTAGGTGGTGCGTCGTTCTGCACCCGGACGTTTAGGGGATGTCACGAAGGAAATGCCCAGTGCTAAGAGGGGCACCAGGGTACAAACCAACAGAAAAACCAGGAAGTATTCGTAACCGTTGAGGACAAACACAATGAGGACTACCGTATTGATTAAGAGTGACTCAATATGTATGTTACCTGGTTTTTACAACATCTGGAGGCCAAAAAACAGGCGGTTTGCATATCAGCAAATTATGACATCGATAAATTGTGTCATCGATTACTGGTCGCCCGAGTCTTGCCGCTGCTGTGCCTGCCAGAGTGCCCACAGGTCGGGTCGGCGATCGCGCGTTTTCTGCATCTGCTGCTGTTTGCGCCATTGTGCGATCGCCCCATGATTCCCCGACAGCAGGACATCGGGCACCTTCCACCCACGAAACTCCGCCGGACGGGTGTACTGTGGATAGTCCAGCAAGCCCTCTTCAAAGCTTTCGGCCTTGAGCGATTCCTCTTTGCCCACGGTTCCGGGCAGCAGCCGCACCACACCATTCAGCAGGGTCAAGGCCGGGATCTCGCCACAGGTCAAGACAAAATCCCCTAGAGAAATTTCCCGATCGACCAGGTGCAACACCCGCTCATCTACCCCTTCGTAATGGCCGCAGATCAGCACCAGTTGGTCATAATGCGCCAACTCCTGAAACAAGGGTTGAGCCATTCGTTCCCCTTGAGGGGTCATGAGCAGAATCTGACGACGGGGCAAAACAGGCAGAGACTCAACTGCCAAAAAAACAGGCTCGGGCTTAATCAACATACCCACGCCACCGCCGTAGGGTTCGTCATCTACTTTATGATGCTTATCCGTGGTGAAGTCACGCGGATTCACCAGATTGACTTGGGCGATTTCCTTAGCGAGGGCTTTCCCAATGAGGCCAGAACTCAGGGGAGAGGTAAAAAATTCGGGAAAAAGGGTCACAATATCGAACTGCACAGCCAATTGATCCTAGTTTCATCTTCCCTCCACCATAGCAGCCCGTGGTTGAAGCCAATCGAAGGCCGTGTCTCAGGAACTTGGGGTGTTTCCCTATCCTATTTCAATGAACCATCCATAATTTTTGGGGTGCCGACACACAAAAAAGACTTCTGACGCTCTTCCGTATCTTTATAGTGTCTTAATCAAACCACAAATCCCTCTTGACTTAAGCGTTGAGAAATCAGTCATACTATCTACTAATTCATTGACCTTTGGGACGATGCGAAGAAAGTTCGCAATGTTACGGATTGTTTTCTTGTTCAGGGTGAACGTTTCATGAATTGGGTGCCGTATAAACAACTGTTTTTAAAAAGATTCAGTATTCTGTAATAGGGTATTCTCTACCCTTGGATAGAGAAACTTCAAGGTTCTGTCGCACCTACCTTGATTCACCTGAATCCTCTGCGGGTCATCATTCTCTAGGATCAAGCATTTAGGATCAAGCGTTGGAGTTTGCGGTTAGATGAATCGCCTTTTGGTTCATCCCAAAGGCCGGGTTCTCCTGATTGTGACCTGTTCTGCTTGTTACTTGTTATTACTAAATGTTGCTTCGGCAATTACCAGTCAGGTTATCGCTTACTTTCAGAAGAATAATTCAATAGTCACTCTTTTGAATTGCTACCTGAATTGCCACCCTTTTGAATGGTTCTCTTTTTACCTCTCACCTTACCTGTCACCCTTTTGCCCTGTCTCTCTTTGACACTTCCTGGCATTCGGTCATTTGCGATTCTACAGTCTTCATTACCTTAGTTCTATTGTTGTCTAGCCTCTCGTTTAGTCCTTGAGCCGAATGGGATAACTCACTATTCCAAGGCTTCAGCCAATCCATGATCCCGAGATCCACGATGCTGAAAAGCTCATGTGGCTACCCGAGGGCAACCCCCTAGTTTTCCCTTCACACCTTAATTGCTTAGGTTGATTTTTATGAAGCAAGCCCATCGCCTTTCCCGCCGTCTGATGCAAACGGTCGTCTACGGTGGGGCGATCGCCGCCACGACAACACTCTGTTTTCTGAGTTCCCCGCTCCGCAGTCCTGCCGCCCAGTCCGCCTTCCAAGACAGCCCCAAGGCCGTTCTGGACGAAGCTTGGCAAATCGTCAATCGTGAATATGTAGACACCAACTTTAACCAGGTCGATTGGCAAGCTGCCCGCCAAGTGCTGCTCTCTAGGGAATATAGCTCCACCCAACAAGCCTACGCAGCACTGCGGGAGCAATTGAAACTGTTGGGTGATCCCTATACCCGATTCATGGACCCTGAGCAGTATCAGGCGCTCACCAATCAAACCTCTGGCGAACTTTCAGGCGTTGGCATTCGGCTCCAGGTTGATCCCAACACTAAAATTTTGACCGTGGTCGAACCGATTGAAAACTCCCCAGCCAGTGAAGCGGGGATTCAAACGGGCGATCGCATCATGGCGATCGACGGCAAAACCACCCAAGGCATGACGGTCGAAGAAGCCTCCCGGCTGATTCAAGGCGAAGTCGGCACCCGCATCACCCTCAGCATTGAGCGAGGCACCAGCGCGGCGACCGACATGCTCCTGACCCGCGCCCGCATCGAAGTCCCCAACGTTAGTTCTTCGATCAAACAAGAGGGTAATGCCAAAATTGGCTACATTCGCCTGACCGAGTTCAGCAGCCATGCCCCTGCCCAAATGCGTCGCGCCATCCAGCGCCTCCTCGATCAACAAGTCCAAGGCTTTGTCCTGGATCTGCGGAACAACCCCGGCGGCTTGCTCCATGCCAGCGTCGAAATTGCCCGGATGTGGGTCGATAGCGGCTCCATTGTCCGCCAGGTCGATCGCGTGGGCGACAGCACCGAACTGGCCGCCAACCAAACGGCGTTGACCGACCTGCCGCTGACAGTGCTAGTCAACGGCAACTCGGCTAGCTCCAGCGAAATCCTCACGGGCGCACTGATGGACAACCATCGAGCCACCGTCGTCGGCAGCCAAACCTTTGGCAAAGCCTTGGTGCAGTCGGTTCATCCCCTGTCGGATGGCTCCGGCTTGGCGGTCACCGTTGCCCACTACTACACCCCGGCTGGAACCGACATCAGCCACCGAGGCATCACCCCGGATATCCGGGTCGATTTGACCGAGCAGCAGCAGCTTGCCTTCTCGGTGAATCAGTCCCTGGTCGCTACTCCATCTGATCCCCAATATGCAGAGGCAGTGCGATCGCTCCAATCCACCCTGGCTTTGAGCAATACCCGGGGAACCGCTAGCTCTCAGGTCAACCTGGTACGACAAGTGGGCGATCGGCCTTCTAACTAGGGTCAAGATTGTCACGGTTAATTCATCAATTGAAAAAGGTCGAGGAGGCTGAGCCTCCTCGACCTTTTTTGTTATGTCCAGTTAACGTGAGTTCGACAACTCGCTCAGACTCATAGAGCAGATGGAAACCGCTATTTCAGAACAGCCAGACAGCCCACCTGTTGGTGAATGAATTTTTACTTGGCGAAATCAGCAAATTTACGGTGAAATATGATACTACCTTTTATAAGGACGTTGAACCTCATTAAGTCGAAAATTTAGCCAATATCACTGCCCTGTTTAGAAATCTTCTGAAAAGCTCCAGGAGGAATCACTAGATGGACGATAAGGCCGGACATGTTTATTTTTTATCCGACGGAACAGGAAGATACAAAATCGGCATGTGTCAATTAGGCAGAATTGACGAGCGAGTTCAGGAGATTAATGGGCGTCAAGCTTCACGCCCTATCGAAAAACTTTGGCACATTGATGTTAGCGATCGGGTCAAAGTCGAACAGGAACTGCATGCGCGCTTTGAACTGTACAAGGTTCATAATGAATGGTTCCAATTTTCAAAAGATATGCTGCCCGACGTTCAGGCTGCCTACCAGGAGGCTGAACAAAAATACCCAGTCCCCAAAAAGCATGGATCGGCAGGATTTTCGGGAGCGATCGCCCTTGCTGTAATAGTAATAATCGCTATAGGTTGGGTTGTCTCAGCGCAGAATCGACGATCGCCATCTTTTGTAGTTGCCGCTCCTGAACCTGAAGTTACTGGAAGTCCAATATCTCCTAGAGTTGCCGCTCCTGAGCCTGAAGTTACTGGAACTCCAATGTCTCCTAGAGTTGTCGCTCTTGAAACTGCAAGGGTGGATTGTGGAAAGACTGGGGGAATGGCGGTTCACGTTCGGAGTCAACCGACTGACCAGAGTACTCGGCTGACTACTGTGCCTTGTGGAGAATCGGTCACGGTTGAAAACAAGGTAGATGGATGGAGTCAGGTGCGCTTTGGTTCTTTTAGCGGCTACATGGCCAGTAACTTTCTGACGGAGGAATTGTGACCCACCGTTATGTCCTTACACCGCCGAAAGGTATCGATGGAATTGAGGGAGCGATTATTTTGAATTCAAAAGGCTTTTAGGTAGATATTGCGCTGGGTTCACTTCTCGGGGATAGAGCAACCAACTGCGCTGCCATGCTTGGGTTAAGGTTTGCACCAGCGGCGAGAGTTGGCTGATTTCCCGTAGACCGGATTTGGTTTGGATTTTGATGCCTCGCTGATAGAGGGTGTAGCCTCGGCTGAAGGCGGTTCTGATGCCCGTGTAGTAGGCGGGCGAGAATGGGGTTTGGGCGAGTGCTTGCTGCACATGGGCTAACAAAAGCTGTTGTTCCTCAGCCGTCATTTCCGTAATGTCCATGGCTTTGAGCAGATCCCGGTTGATGAAGCGCCGACAGAGATCGGCCAGGATTGGGTCAGGGTGGCGCTGCCAGCGCTGGAGATGGTAGACAAAGACCCCGTCATCGGCCTCCAGGTACTGATCGAGCGGTAGAGCGTTGCAATCTTGCTGCAACCAGGCCGTCACGACCTCATCGGCCTGCAATGTTCCTTGCGCCATCAGTTCCCGAGCGCGTTGAAAGGCTTGCTGGAGGACGAGAGTCGCCGCAATATTTTTGGAATGGTTGTAGATTTGGGCGTACATGAAGTAGCGCACCACTAGATAATGTTCGATCGCCGCCAATCCCTTCCCGGCCACGACCAACTGCTGGGTTTCAGGGTCATAGCGCAGCGCTAGCAGGATGCGATCGAGATCCAGATTCCCATAGGAAGCCCCAGTAAAATGACTGTCGCGCATCAGGTAGTCGAGGCGATCGCAATCTAACTGACTAGACACTAACTGCCAGACCAGCGGAATTGGATGGCTTTTGTGATAGACGCTAATCATTTGGGGCAAGAGATTCACGTCATAGCCATCCAGCAACTGCCGAATCTCGGGAGACTCCTGGAGAATGCGCTCCGTCCAATGCTCGTGGTGGCTGCCAAAGATTTCTTCACAGGTGTGGCTAAAGGGGCCATGGCCGACATCATGGAGCAGAGCCGCGCAGAGGACAACGGGGCGATAGCTGTCTAGTTCGGGGTGATGCTGGGCGAGGCGATCGAAGGCTCGTCGGGCGATCGCCATCACCCCCAGCGAATGGGTAAAGCGGGAGGACTCGGCCCCGTGAAAGGTCATGCTGGCAGGCCCCAACTGCCGAATGCGGCGGAGTCGTTGAAACTCAGGAGTGTCGATTAGTTGAATCAGCAGCGCTTCCGTGGAGTCCGCTGCATCCAGGACAATTGCCCCATGCAGCGGATCGTGGTAAGTTCTGCCAATGTTATGTTGCACCTGCGACGACTACCTGTTGAGCTAAAAGGTCTATGGCGGCTTGATATTGCGGGTCGGCAGCGGTGCTGACCTCGTCTCGGGTCATGGACTCTAGTGCCACTGAGACATCGGGAGAAATTCCCAGTTTATTGATGTCGTGGTGGTTGGGGGTTTCGTATTTGGCGATCGTAACGGCCAAACCGGAACCATCCGACAGACTAAAGAGGGATTGGATCAGCCCTTTGCCAAAGGTTTTTTCCCCGACAAGCTGCGCCCGTCCATTGTCTTGCAGTGCCCCAGCCAAGATTTCGCTGGCGCTGGCGGTGCCCTGGTTGACCAGCAGCACGAGCGGGTCGTTGGTTAGGGCGGCACCAGTGGCCGAAAAGCTGTCCTGGATGCCGTTGCGGTTGACGGTATAGACTACTGTTCCCTCTTCCAACCATAACCGAGCAATCTCGATCCCGGCCTGGAGCAGGCCACCGGGGTTGCTCCGCAGATCCAGGATGTAGGCGTTGGCTCCTTGGGTTTCCAGGCGTTGGATGGCGTGGGCTACTTCCATCGTAGCGTTGGCGTTGAATTGGTTGAGGCGGATGTAGCCGACGCTAACGCCCTGCTCCTGGGGACGCAGTTCGGCATAGACGGGGTTGAGGCTGATGCGATCGCGCACCAGCAACACATCTTTACCGTTCGTTGCGTTACCTTTCGTTACATTTCCGTTTGTGGCCTTGTCATTGCCTTCAGATTCAGAGGCGATCGTCAAGGTAACTCGGCTGCCAATGGGGCCGCGCATCCGTTCAGCGGCTTCGTCCAGGGATAACTGCTGGGTGGGAATGCCGTTGATTTTGAGGATGCGATCGCGCGGTTTGATCCCGGCCTGAGCCGCTGGAGAGCCTTCGATGGGGGCAATGACGCGCAGTTCGCCGGAAGGGTTTTCCTGGGTGATTTGCAGGCCAACCCCGGTCAGTTCGCCCGAGGTATTGGTCTGGAGGCTGCGGTACTGGTCGGGTTTCAGCAGCCGGGTGAAGGGATCATCCAGCGTGGCCAGCATTTTTTGGATGGCCGTGTAGGTGTCTTCCCGCGTGTCAAGCGGTTTTTCGAGGGCGCGCTGTCTGACTAGCCACCAGTTTTGGTGATTGAAGGTGTCGTCTACATAGGCGCGATCGACAATGCGCCAGACTTCACTCAGCAGGCGCTGTTCCTCGGTGAAGGCGAAAGCAGGTGCAGCGAAGCAATTTAGCGCCAGGTTAAGCGCCAGCAGAACGGGCAAAACCAACAAGCCGACTCTGAAAATCCGTTGTCTCATGCCAATTATTTTAAGCTTTGTGAAAGTATCCTAGCAAACTCCCTCAAAACCCAGAACTATCAATGCGTTTCAAAATGAAAAGTGCCTGAGAGCTATGTTACATTTATTGACAGCAATAATACTTCTCTTGGAACTTGCGTTTCATGTTTACAAAACAGGTAACTGACTCTAAAGCCTTCCAGTGGTTTGAAGAGCGTCTCGAAATTCAGGCGATCGCGGACGACATCAGCAGCAAGTATGTCCCTCCCCACGTCAATATTTTCTATTGTCTGGGTGGCATTACCCTGACCTGCTTCGTCATCCAGTTTGCCACTGGCTTTGCGATGACCTTCTACTACAAGCCCACTGTCACCGAAGCCTTCCAATCCGTGCAGTACATCATGAACGATGTCAGCTTTGGTTGGCTGATCCGCTCCATCCACCGCTGGTCGGCCAGCATGATGGTGCTGATGATGATTCTTCACGTTTTCCGCGTATACCTCACTGGCGGCTTCAAGAAACCCCGTGAGTTGACCTGGGTGACTGGCGTTATTCTTGCAGTCATCACCGTTTCCTTTGGTGTAACGGGCTACTCCCTGCCTTGGGATCAAGTTGGATACTGGGCAGTGAAGATCGTCTCCGGTGTCCCCGAAGCGATTCCCGTCGTCGGTACGCTGATTGCGGATCTGCTACGCGGCGGTTCCAGCGTTGGTCAAGCCACCCTGACCCGCTACTACAGCGCTCACACCTTTGTGCTGCCCTGGTTCATCGCGGTCTTCATGCTGGCTCACTTCTTAATGATTCGTAAACAAGGTATTTCCGGTCCTCTGTAACTTTCTCAACAACTTTTTTTCAGCTTGGGAATCAATTCTAGAAAAGTTACAGCCTACGGGTTCCCGGTTTACGTTTTTTGGCCGATGGGCTGACTGCCCTTGAGGAATCTGCTAAATTTTGAATCAAATCGCAAATTCCACCCCCAATCCCCTTCAGGAGAACACTCACTCATGGCAACCATCAAGAAACCGGATCTCGCCGATCCTATCTTGCGTGAGAAGCTCAAAAAAGGCATGGGTCACAACTACTACGGTGAACCCGCTTGGCCTAACGACCTTCTCTACATCTTCCCCGTGGTGATCCTCGGCACGATCGCTTGCTGCGTTTCGCTGGCCGTCCTCGATCCCGCCATGGTCGGCGAACCTGCCGATCCCTTCGCCACTCCGCTCGAAATTCTGCCGGAATGGTACCTCTACCCCGTCTTCCAGATTCTGCGAATTCTGCCCAACAAACTGCTAGGTGTTGCCTGCATGGCTTCGGTGCCGCTGGGTCTGATTCTTGTGCCGTTCATCGAAAACGTCAACAAGTTTCAAAATCCCTTCCGCCGTCCCGTCGCAACCAGCATCTTCTTGTTTGGTACGCTCTTCACGATTTGGCTGGGCGTAGGCGCTACCTTCCCCATCAGCAAGTCTTTGACCTGGGGTTTGTTCTAATTCATCTGGCTCCTAGTCCAAACAAAGAGGAGATGCTGTACGCCGTGCAGCATCTCCTCTTTGTTTGAGGTTAAATGGTTATGATTACTGATTCTGCAAATCTTGCAGGCTGCAAAGGTGTCTTGTCATGGCAAAGGATCTTTTTCACAATATTGTTAAGGAAGCTCTGATTGCTGAAGATTGGCAAATTACCCACGATCCCTTTCCACTGGACTATGGCGATGTGCAAATGCAAATCGACTTGGGGGCTGAGCGGTTGCTCGCTGCTCAAAGAGGATTGGAGAAAATTGCTGTAGAAATAAAAAGTTTTACGAATCCTTCTGCTATTTCTGAGTTTCATACTGCGGTGGGGCAATACCTGAATTACCGTCGGGCACTGCGATCGCAAGAACCCCTCCGAATCTTATATCTGGCCATCCCGCGTCAAACCTATGAGGAATTTTTTCGCCTTCGATTTATTGAAGAAGGGGTGCAAGAGTATCAGCTTTATCTGGTGATCTATGACATTGAGGATAGGAGGATTCTGCAATGGATAAAATAAATCACTATCGACAAATCATTCAAGAAATCCTCTTGGCTCACAGTCAAATCAAACCTGTATATGGCGAGATTGAGATGGGGGTTTTGTTTGATCAGGAGCGCGATCGCTATCAAGTTGTGCGAACCGGATGGCTGCAAAAAAGGCGAGTGTATGGCGCTTTAATCCACATTGATTTGATCGGTGAAAAAATTTGGATTCAATATGACGGCACCGAGGTTGGGGTTGCCAATGAACTGACGGAGCAAGGCATTCCCAAGACAGACATCGTGCTAGCCTACCATTCTCCTTTTGTCCGCCAGTATGACGGCTTTGCAGTGAGCTAGATGCTGGGCTATTGGATTCCTTCGCTGCCAATCCTTGACAAACTGTCCCGCATTCCATTCAAAAAACTTAACCTCTTGGTGTGTCCCCCATCACCTTAGAATAAGGGGATCAGAATCTGGGGATTTC